>NZ_ANBH01000216.1 GCF_000341185.1 Nocardiopsis chromatogenes YIM 90109 | reverse complement strand
GTCCCCCCCCCCCGCCAGGCCCGCGCCCGCCGCCTGGTGCGGGTGCTGCGCCTGGCCGGGGGCGCACCGCTGCCCGAGTTCTTCGAGATGGACGACGAGCCGCCCCGCATCCCGGGCTCCTTCGGGGCGCTCTGAGCGGCGCGGCGGGGCCCCGCTAGGGTGACAGACTGTCAAAAGCGCGGGGGAGAACGTGCCGATATGTCCCGAAAGGGCTCGGGTAGGTGAACTACCATGGGCCGCAGGACACGTCGGCGGCGCCCCTCGCGCCCCGACACCCGACAGACGCATCCTCCGCGCTCCCGCGCACACCGCGGGCGCCCGCAGAACATGGAGTCCGCCACCGTGGCCAACACCGCTGAGAACGACAAGACGGTCGGTACCACCCGCGTGAAGCGCGGAATGGCAGAGCAGCTCAAGAACGGCGTGATCATGGACGTGGTCACGCCCGAGCAGGCCAAGATCGCCGAGGACGCCGGCGCCGTCGCGGTCATGGCCCTGGAGCGTGTCCCGGCCGACATCCGCAAGCAGGGCGGCGTGGCCCGCATGTCCGACCCGGACATGATCGACGGCATCGTCTCCTCCGTCTCCATCCCGGTCATGGCCAAGGCCCGCATCGGCCACTTCGTCGAGGCCCAGGTCCTCCAGTCGCTCGGGGTGGACTTCATCGACGAGTCCGAGGTGCTCACCCCCGCCGACGAGGCCCACCACATCGACAAGTGGGCCTTCACCGTGCCCTTCGTGTGCGGCGCCACCAACATCGGCGAGGCCCTGCGCCGCATCGCCGAGGGCGCGGCCATGATCCGCTCCAAGGGCGAGGCCGGCACCGGCAACGTCGTCGAGGCCACCCGCCACATGCGCTCCATCCGCGGCGAGATCAAGCGCCTGGGCACCCTCGACGAGGCCGAGCTGTTCGGCGCCGCCAAGGAGATGCGCGCCCCTTACGAGGTCGTCAAGGAGGTCGCCGAGCTGGGGAGGCTCCCGGTCCCGCTGTTCTCCGCGGGCGGTGTGGCCACCCCCGCCGACGCGGCCCTGATGCGCCAGCTCGGCGCCGAGAGCGTCTTCGTCGGCTCGGGCATCTTCAAGTCCGGGGACCCCGCCAAGCGGGCCGACGCCATCGTCCAGGCCACCCTGCACTACGATGACCCCTCCGTGATCGCCAAGGTCTCCCGCGGCCTGGGCGAGGCGATGGTCGGCATCAACCTGGATGATCTGGAGGACTCCCAGCGTTACGCCGGCCGCGGCTGGTAGCGCGCCCGGAGAGCCGTCCGCCGCACCGCCCGAACCCGTCCGTCTGCGAGGTCGCCCGAGTTGTCCACGCCCCCACCGCCCGTGATCGGGGTGCTCGCCCTGCAGGGCGACACCGAGGAGCACCTGCGCGTGCTGCGCGGGATCGGCGCCACCGCCGTGCCCGTCGCCGACCCGGGGCGGCTCGACCAGGTCCAGGGCATGGTCCTGCCCGGCGGCGAGTCGACCACCATGGGCAAGCTCGCCGCGCGGTACGGGCTGCTGGAACCGCTGCGCAAGCGGATCCGGGCGGGCATGCCCGCCTACGGCACCTGCGCGGGCATGATCCTGCTGGCCGACCGCATCATCGACGGCGCGCAGGGCCAGGAGACCGTGGGCGGCATCGACATGACCGTGCGGCGCAACGCCTTCGGACGGCAGACCGAGTCGTTCGAGGGCGCCGTCGACATCGAAGGGCTGGAGGGGGGGCCGGTCGACGCGGTGTTCATCCGCGCCCCCTGGGTGGAGTCGACCGGCCCCGACGTGCGGGTGCTCGGCCAGACCGGCGAGGGCGGGGCGGCCGGTAGGATCGTCGCGGTACGACAGGGGAGCCTGCTGGCCACCTCATTCCATCCCGAGCTCACCGGGGACGCGCGTATCCACCGACTCTTCGTCGACATCGTGAAAGGAACGGCATGAGCGGCCACTCCAAGTGGGCCACCACCAAGCACAAGAAGGCGGCGATCGACGCCAAGCGCGGCAAGCTGTTCGCCAAGCTCGTCAAGAACGTCGAGGTGGCCGCGCGCACCGGCGGGGGCGACCCCGACGGCAACCCCACGCTCTACGACGCCATCCAGAAGGCGAAGAAGAACTCGGTGCCGCTCGACAACATCGAGCGCGCCCGCAAGCGCGGCTCCGGCGAGGAGGCCGGCGGCGCCGAGTGGCAGACCGTGATGTACGAGGGCTACGCCCCCGGCGGCGTCGCCCTGCTGGTGGAGTGCCTCACCGACAACCGCAACCGCGCCACCTCCGAGGTGCGCGTGGCGGTCACCCGCAACGGCGGCTCCATGGGCGACGCCGGGTCGGTCTCCTACCTGTTCACCCGCAAGGGCGTGGTGATCGTCTCCAAGGAGGGCGCCTCCGAGGACGACGTCACCCTGGCCGCGGTCGAGGCCGGCGCCGAGGACGTCAACGACCTGGGGGAGTCCTGGGAGGTCGTGTGCGAGCCGACCGACCTGGTCGCGGTGCGCACCGCCCTGCAGGAGTCCGGCGTGGACTACGAGTCCGCCGAGACCTCCTTCCTGCCCAGCATGGAGGTCCCCGTCGGCGAGGAGGACGCCAGGAAGGTGATGCGGGTCGTCGACGCCCTTGAGGACTCCGACGACGTGCAGAACGTCTACACCAACGCCGACATCCCCGACGAGGTCATGGAGAAGATCGGCTGACACGACGCGCGCCCCCGGGCCGGACCCGGGGACACGCCCAAGGCCCCGCCGCCCGCACCGGCGGCGGGGCCGCCGTCGTATAGGGTCGGTACCCTGCGAACGGGCGTTCGAGAAGGGGGAGCCGGTGCGGGTACTGGGGATCGACCCCGGACTGACCAGGTGCGGGGTGGGCGTGGTCGACGGCGCGCCCGGACGCCCGCCCGTCCTCGCCGCGGCCGGGGTGATCCGCCCCCCCGCCGAGGACGACCTGCCCGAACGGCTCCTGGCCGTCGAACGCGGCATGGAGGAGTGGCTGGACGCGCACGCCCCCGACGCCGTCGCCGTCGAGCGGGTCTTCGCCCAGCACAACCTCAGCACCGTCATGGGCACCGCCCAGGCGAGCGCCGTGGCCATGGTCTGCGCCGCCCGCCGCGGCCTGCCCGTCGCCCTGCACACCCCCAGCGAGGTCAAGGCCGCCGTCACCGGCAGCGGCCGCGCGGACAAGGCCCAGATCGGCGCCATGGTCGCCCGCATCCTGCGGCTGAGCGGCCCGCCGCGCCCCGCCGACGCCGCCGACGCGGTCGCGCTGTGCCTGTGCCACATCTGGCGCGGCGGCGCCCAGGACAGGCTGGCCCGCGCCCGGACCGCCGCCCGGACCCGAGCCCCGGGACCGGCCCCCTCCCGCGTCCCCGCACCCGCACCCAGGAAGGGCACCGCACCGTGATCGCGTTCCTCACCGGCCGGGTCGCCGCCCGCCAGGCCGGATCCGCCGTCATCGAGGTCGGCGGGGTCGGCATGCAGCTGCAGTGCACCCCCGCCACCCTGTCCGCCCTGCGGGTGGGCGAGGAGGCCACCGTGTCCACCGCCCTGGTGGTGCGCGAGGACTCGCTGACCCTGTACGGCTTCGCCGACGCCGACGAGCGCGACGTCTTCGAGCGCCTGCAGACCGCCTCCGGGGTCGGCCCCCGGCTGGCCCTGGCCATGCTCGCCGTGCACACCCCCGAGGCCCTGCGCAAGGCCGTGGCCACCGAGGACACCGCCGCGCTGACCGCGGTGCCCGGGATCGGCAGGAAGGGCGCCCAGCGCATCGTCCTCGAACTGCGCGACAGGCTCGGCGACCCCTCCGGCGCCGACCCCGGACCCGGCACCGGCGCCGCGGCGCCCGCTCCGGCCGCCGCCCACTGGCGCCCCCAGGTCGTCGCCGGGCTGGTCAACCTGGGCTGGTCGGCCAAGGACGCCGAGGCCGCCGCCGACACCGTCGCCCCCCAGGCCGAGGACACCCCCGACGTGGCCGACCTGCTGCGCGCCGCCCTGCGCGGGCTGAGCCGCGCCTGACCCCGTGAGCGAGACCGCGATGAGCGACAACGAGCCCGACCTGTACGAGCGCGGCGTCGTCTCCCCCGAGGCCGGTGCCGACGACCGAGCCCTCGACGGGGCGCTGCGCCCCCGCATGCTGGAGGACTTCGTCGGCCAGGACCGCGTGCGCGAGCAGCTCTCCCTGGTCCTGCGCGGCGCGCAGAGCCGCGGCCGCGCCCCCGACCACGTCCTGATGTCCGGCGGCCCCGGCCTGGGCAAGACCACCCTGGCCATGATCATCGCCAACGAGCTGGGAGCCCCGCTGCGCATCACCTCCGGCCCGGCCATCGAGCGCTCCGGAGACCTGGCCGCGGTGCTGTCGACCCTGCAGGAGGGGGAGGTCCTCTTCCTGGACGAGATCCACCGCATGGCCCGCCCCGCCGAGGAGATGCTCTACGTCGCCATGGAGGACTACCGGGTGGACGTGGTGGTGGGCAAGGGGCCCGGCGCCACCGCCATCCCGCTGGACATCGCCCCGTTCACGCTGGTCGGCGCCACCACCCGGGCCGGGCTGCTGCCCGCGCCGCTGCGCGACCGCTTCGGCTTCACCGCGCACGTCGACTTCTACCGGCCCGAGGACCTGGAGACCATCGTCGGCCGCTCGGCCGGGCTGCTCGGCGCCGACCTGCCCCCCGACGCCGCCCGGGAGATCGCCCGCCGCTCCCGCGGCACCCCCCGCATCGCCAACCGGCTGCTGCGCCGCGTGCGCGACTACGCCGAGGTGCGCGGCGACGGCACCCTGGACCGGGCCACCGCCCGCGCCGCGCTGAGCCTGTACGAGGTGGACGAGCTGGGCCTGGACCGGCTGGACCGGGCGGTGCTGGACGCGCTGCTGCGCCGCTTCCGCGGCGGACCGGTCGGGCTGTCCACGCTGGCCGTGTCGGTGGGGGAGGAGCCCGAGACCGTCGAGGTCGTCGCCGAGCCGTTCCTGGTCCGCGCCGGGTTCGTGGCCCGCACCCCGCGCGGCCGCGTCGCCACCCCGCAGGCCTGGGAGCACATGGGGATGACGCCCCCGGACGGGGCCGCCCGATAGGGTGGCCGGGAACGCGGGGACCAGCCCGTTCGTTCCACCGCAGCGCGACCATGCGCTCGCGCGCCGCCGAGCCGCCGGGCAGGCCCCGGAACCGGCGGCGGCGCCGCGGAGAAAGTACGCCAGGAAAGGACGCCCCGTGCAGGGCACTACGAATCTCGCGCAGCCGGTCGAGGCCGCGGTCGGCGGGGGGACCCTGCAGTCGATCCTCATGATCGGGCTGCTGGTCCTCGTCTTCTACCTGCTGATCATCCGCCCCCAGCAGCGCAGGCGCAAGCAGCAGATGGACATGCAGAGCCGCCTGCGCCCCGGCCAGGAGGTGCTGACCCAGGCCGGCTTCTACGGCACCGTGGTCGAGGTGCGCGACAGCGAGGTGGAGCTGGAGATCTCCCCCGGCTCGCGCATCCGCATCCTCAAGGCGGGCATCGCCGACGTCGTCCCCGAACCGGGCGCCGCCGACGACGACACGCCGGTCGAGGACCGCCCCGACTTCCCGGGCAAGGACTCCGGGAGCGACGGGGACGACAAGAACGACGGCAGCAAGTAGGACCGCGCCCGGCCNCGAGGGGGCCCGCCCCCCGGCGGACGCGCGCCGGAAGGACACTGAGGAACCCCCATGCCCGACGCCCCCGCCGACCTCCAGCGCCTCATCGAGGCCGGGATCCGCGACGTCCCCGACTTCCCCGAGCCGGGGGTGGTGTTCAAGGACATCACCCCGCTGCTCGCCGACCCCGCCTCGCTCAAGGCCGTGGCCGAGGCGATGGCCGCGCCCTTCCACGGCGGGGTCGACGCCGTCGTGGGGCTGGAGGCGCGCGGCTTCATCCTGGCCGCCCCGGTCGCCCTGGAACTGGGGGCGGGCTTCGTCCCGGTGCGCAAAGCCGGGAAACTCCCCGCCAAGACCTACCGCGAGTCCTATGATCTGGAGTACGGCACCGCGACCGTCGAGATGCACGTCGACGCGTTCGCGCCCGGAAGCCGCGTGCTCGTGGTGGACGACGTGCTGGCCACCGGCGGGACCGGCAGGGCCGCGGTGGAGCTGGTCCACCGGGCGGGTGGTACCGTCGTGGGATTCTCGGTCCTGATGGAGCTGGGCTTCCTCAAGGGCCGCGACCGGCTGACCGGGGTCGGGGTGCACGCGCTCACCGAGGCCTGACCCGCCCGGCCCGACCTGCGGGGACCGCGGGGACGGGCACTACACTTGCGGGCATACATCGACTGCGACGGCGCGTTGGTACCGGTGAGCCGAACGTTCACGACCAAGACGTCCCGGTGGGCCGTCGCAGGGGCGGAGCGATCCCCCGCCCCCGCGGCACCCGCCGGAGGAGCCGCGGGAGGGATGCCCATGCGAGGCGAGGCCACCACGCCGACCGAGGCCGTGCCGGAGCGCACCGCGGCAGTCTCCCCCGTCCTGGAGCCGGAGGAGGGCTCCGCGGCCCCGGCCGCGTCCGAACCCACGGCGGGCGGCACGGCCGGCCCCGGCACCGCCGACCGTCCCCACCCGTCCTCAGGCGTGCGCGTACGCCGCAGACTCGCGCGCCTCGGCGCACAGCGGGGTGTGACCATGAACCCGGTACTCGAACCACTGATCAAGACCGTCCGCGCGACCCATCCCAAGGTCGACGTGCGGCTGATCGAGCGCGCCTACGACGTGGCCGCGCACTACCACCGGGACCAGAAGCGCAAGAGCGGCGACCCCTACATCACCCACCCGCTGGCCGTCGCCACCATCCTGGCCGAGCTGGGCATGCAGGAGCCCACCCTGGCCGCCGCGCTGCTGCACGACACGGTCGAGGACACGCCCTACACCCTGGACCAGCTCCGCTCCGACTTCGGCGACGAGATCGCCGAGCTGGTCGACGGCGTCACCAAGCTGGACAAGGTCAAGTACGGCGAGGCCACCGAGGCCGAGACGGTGCGCAAGATGGTCGTGGCCATGGCCCGCGACATCAAGGTGCTGGTCATCAAGCTGTGCGACCGGCTGCACAACATGCGCACGCTGCGCTACCTGCCGCAGCACAAACGGGAGAAGAAGGCCCGCGAGACGCTGGAGATCTACGCCCCGCTCGCCCACCGCCTGGGCATGAACACGATCAAGTGGGAGCTGGAGGACCTGGCGTTCGCGACCATGTACCCCAAGCGCTTCGACGAGATCGCCCGGCTGGTCTCCGAGCGCGCCCCCCGCCGCGACCTGTACCTGCAGGACGTCATCGAGGCCGTCTCGGCCGACCTGCGCGAGGCGCGGATCAAGGCGACCGTGCGCGGCCGCCCCAAGCACTACTACTCCATCTACCAGAAGATGATCGCCCGCAACTGCGGCTTCGACGAGATCTACGACCTCGTCGCGGTGCGGGTGCTCGTCGACAGCGTGCGCGACTGCTACGCCGCCCTCGGCACCATCCACGCGCGGTGGAACCCGGTCCCCGGCCGGTTCAAGGACTACATCGCGATGCCGAAGTTCAACATGTACCAGTCGCTGCACACCACGGTGATCGGCCCCTCGGGCAACCCCGTCGAGCTGCAGATCCGCACCCGGGCGATGCACCGCCGCGCCGAGTACGGCATCGCCGCGCACTGGAAGTACAAGGAGGACCGGGTCTCCGGCAAGGAGGGCCGCTCCAAGGGCGCCGGGGACATGGCCTGGCTGCGCCAGCTCATCGACTGGCAGCAGGAGACCAAGGACCCCGGCGAGTTCCTGGAGTCGCTCCGGTTCGACCTGTCGGTGCAGGAGGTGTTCGTCTTCACCCCCCAGGGCGACGTCCTCTCGCTGCCGCAGGGCGCCACCGCGGTCGACTTCGCCTACGCCGTGCACACCGAGGTCGGCCACCGCACCGTCGGCGCCCGCGTCAACGGCCGCCTGGTCTCGCTGGAGAGCGAGCTGCACAACGGCGAGACGGTGGAGATCCTCACCTCCAAGGCGCCCGACGCCGGGCCCAGCCGCGACTGGCTGACCTTCGTCAAGAGCGCCCGCGCCCGCAACAAGATCCGCCAGTGGTTCACCAAGGAGCGCCGCGAGGCCGCGATCGAGCAGGGCAAGGACGCCATCGCCAAGGTGATGCGCAAGCAGGAGCTGCCGATCAAGCGGCTCTTCAGCGGCGAGGCGCTCATCGCCCTGGCGCGGGACCTGCGCTACAACGACGTGGACGCGCTCTACGCCGCGGTGGGCGAGGGGCACCTGGGCGCCCAGAACGTGGTGCAGAAGCTGGTCGCCTCGCTCGGCGGGATCGAGAGCGCCGAGGAGGACATCGCCGAGTCGGCGCTGCCCACCCGGGCCAGGCCGCGGCGCGGGCGCCCCGCCGGCGGGTCGGGGGTCGTGGTCGAGGGCGACCCGGACGTGTGGGTGCGGCTCTCGCGCTGCTGCACCCCGGTGCCCGGGGACTCCATCGTCGGGTTCGTGACCCGCGGCAACGGGGTGTCGGTGCACCGCAGCGACTGCGTCAACACCCGCGCGCTGGACCCCGAGCGGATGGTCGGCGTCGAGTGGCAGCCCGGCGAGGACGCCATGTTCCTGGTCGCCCTGCAGGTGGAGGCGCTGGACCGGGCGCGGCTGCTGTCCGACATCACCCGGGTCCTGTCCGACCAGCACGTCAACATCCTGTCGGCGACGGTGCAGACCGGCCGGGACCGGGTGGCGCTGAGCCGGTTCACCTTCGAGATGGCCGACCCGACCCACCTGGGCCACGTCCTCAAGGCGGTCCGCGGGGTGGACGGCGTCTACGACGTGTACCGCCTGAAGAACTGAGCTTCCTGCTCCCGGCTGCGGCCCGGCGGTGGCCGTCCGGCGGGCGACGGGCAGTGGACACGTCGGCGCCTGAGCGCGGCTCCGGTGCATACCGTCCTGATGAGTGCCTCCCGGACCGGATCGGCCAGGACCACGGGCGCGACGGATCCGCGGGGCCTGACGAAGGGGCCCACGCCATCGTCGGCGCGCACGGCGGCCGACGGTCCGCCATCCGTCCGGCCCGCGCGTGGGACCGCGCGCATCCCGAAGCCCGGGGAAGCCCGACGGCCCGCGCCCGGAAACGCGGAACGACGGCGACTCCAGGGGCGCGCCGCCTCCTACGGAGGGCCGCCTCTTGCGAGACTGCCGACATGCACAAGATCTCTCTGGACGCCCTGGCCTCGCGCCTTCTGGAACGCGCGGCGGGCTCGTCGGCGGGCCGCAGCGCCGAAACCGTCGTCGGCGGGCACGAGCGCACCCTGCGTCAGACCCTGATCGCCCTGACCGCCGGATCGTCCCTCGCCGAACACCCCAACCCGGGCGAGGCCACCGTGCTGGTGCTGCGCGGCCGCGTCCGCATGACCGCAGGGGACGACCGGTGGGACGCCCGCACAGGCGACGCCCTGATCGTGCCCGACACCGTGCACGGGCTGGAGGCCCTGGAGGACTCGGCCGTGCTGCTCACGGTCGCCAAGACCTGAGGGGGCGATGCGGTGGCCGTGACCCGCCCTCAGGGGAGCGCGCACACGGGTGACGGCGACGGGCCGGGCCCCGCCGCATGCGGGGCCCGGCCCGTCGGCCGGGGCGGTCGGCCGCCCTCAGCTCATCTCCTCCAGCGCCCTCTCGGCCTCCTCCAGCCACGAGCGGCGGGCCTGCATGGCCTCCTCGGCCTCGCGGACCCGGCGGTCGTCACCGGCGGTGCGCGCCTTGTCCAGCCGCCCCTGCAGCTCCTCCAGCGATCCGCGCAGCTTGTCGACCGTGGCCTGGGCACGGGCCCGCGCCTCGGGGTTGGTGCGGCGCCACTCCTTGTCCTCGGCGCGGCGCACCTCCTCCTCGATCTTGCGGAAGGCGCCCTCCAGGCGGTCCCGGGAGTCGCGCGGCAGCGGCCCGGCCTCCTCCCAGGCCTCCTGGTACTCGCGCAGCCGGGCGCGGGCCTCGCGCGGGTCGGCGATGCCGGGCAGCTCGGCCTTGGCCTCCTCCAGGATCTTCTCCTTGGCCTCGGCGTTGACCCGCAGCTCGGCGTCGCGCTCGGCGAACACGGCGTTGCGCGCCTGGAAGAAGGTGTCCTGGGCGGCCTTGAAGCGCGCCCACAGCCGGTCCTCGCTGGCGCGGTCCGCCCGGCCGCTGGCCTTCCACCGCTGCATCAGCTCGCGGTAGCGGCCGGAGGTGGGGCCCCACTCGGTGGAGCCGGACAGCGCCTCGGCCTCGGCGACGATCTCCTCCTTGACCTCGCGCACCTGCTCGCGCTGCTGGTCGAGCCCGGCGAAGTAGGCCTTGCGCCGCTTGGAGAAGGCGTTGCGCGCGGCCGACATGCGCTTCCACAGGGCCTGCTCGGTGCCGCGGTCGGCGCGCGGGGCCGCCTTCCACTCGTCGATGAGCTGGCGCATCCGCTCGCCGCCGGACTTCCAGTGCGTGGTCTCCTCGGCCACCCGCTCGGCCTCGGCGACGATGCGCTCCTTGACGTCCCGGGCCTGGCTGCGCGCCTGCTCCTGGGCCTGCTTCTGCTCGACCTTGCGCTGCTCGGCGCGCTCGGTCAGCGTGTCCAGGCGGCGCATGAGCGCGTCCAGGTCGCCGACGGCGGCGGCGTCGCGCACCGCGGTGCGCAGCTTGTCGATGCTGGACAGGGCCTGCCCGGCGGACAGGTCGGTGGTGCTCAGCCGCTTCTCCAGCAGTTCGACCTCGGTCACCAGGGCGTCGTACTTGCGCCGGAAGAAGGCCAGGGCCTCCTCGGGCGCACCGGCCTGCCACGACCCGACGACACGCTCGCCCTCGCTCGTGCGGACGTAGACCGTGCCGTCGTCGTCTACGCGGCCCCAGGGGTCCGTGGTCACCGTGTCCTCCAGCTTTGATGGGCCCGGCCGCCGGGCCGGGCGCGGTCGTCGCGGCGGTCACTGACCGCTGTGACTATGCACGATATCCCTATGCCGTGCCGGTTACCGAAGCGGTGGGGAGGGCCTGGGCGGCGGGCCCGCGGTACCCGGGACGACGTGGACCAATATGGCACCCGCGGGGCGATCGGCAAAGGGCGGGGGAGGCGGGGGTGACCGAATGGTGATGAAGGCGAACACACCGGGTGCCGCGCCGGTGGGGCGGGTGCGCGACGGCGGCCGGAACCGGTTCGCCCGGGCATCGGCGCCGTCGGTAGGCTGGACCCCTCCGGCCGCGCCGCCGCCCGGCCGGACCGCCCGTCCCACGGACCCTGGAAACGAGGTCGCCGCCCGCCGTGCTCATCGACGCCTTCCCCGCCGGCCCGCTCGCCGCGAACTGCTACGTGGCCGCCCCGGCCCCCGGGGCCGGGTGCGTGGTCGTCGACCCCGGGCAGAGCGCCGCCGCCGACCTGGACCGGGTGCTGGCCGAGCACCGCCTCACCCCCGAGGGCGTGCTGCTCACCCACGGCCACTTCGACCACGTGTGGTCCGCGGCCGAGACCGCCGACCGGTTCGGCGTGCCCGCCTACGTGCACCCGGCCGACCGCGCCCTGCTCACCGACCCCGCCCGCGGCCTGGACCCGGTCCTGGCCACCCAGCTTTCCGGGCTGCTCGGCGGCGCCGAGCCCGCCGAGCCGCGGGACCTGCGCGAGCTGGACGGCACGCCGCTGCACCTGGCCGGGATGGAGATCGGCGTCGAGCACGCGCCCGGCCACACCCCGGGGTCGGTCGTCTTCGTGCTGGGCGGCGAGGACGGGCCGGAGGCGCTGTTCACCGGGGACCTGCTGTTCGCCGGGTCGATCGGCCGCACCGACTTCCCCGGCGGGGACCACGGCGAGATCCTGCACAGCCTGGAGCGGGTGTGCCTGAGCCGCCCCGACGCGACCGCGGTGCTTCCGGGCCACGGCCCGCGCACCACGGTCGGCCGCGAGCGCGCGGCCAACCCGTTCCTGCGCGATATCCCGGCGCGCTGAGCGCTCCGTTCCGCGAGCACGCCCCCGCACGGTCCCGACCTCCCGCGACGCCGCGACCGGGCCGCGGCCGGGGCGGGCGTCGGGCATGATGGGAGGGGCCCCTCTCCGCCCGGCACCGCTCCCGGGGGCACCGCGCCCCGGCGGCCGGTCCCCCCGAGGCCGGTGCCGGTCGGGCCGCCACCGACAAGCACGAGTCCAAGGAGTACCCCGTTGATCCGCAACGCTTCCGCCGGTGCCCTGCGCGCATCGGACGCCGGTGAGACCGTCGTCCTCGCCGGCTGGGTGGCCCGGCGCCGCGACCACGGCGGCGTCGTCTTCTTCGACCTGCGCGAGGCCTCCGGCGTCGTGCAGGTCGTGGTCCGCGAGGACGACCTCGCCCACGACCTGCGCGCGGAATACTGCGTGAAGGTCGCCGGCGCGGTCCGGGTGCGTCCGGAGGGCAACGAGAACCCGGAGATCCCCACCGGCGGCATCGAGGTCGTCGCCGACACCATCGAGGTGCTCAGCACCTCGGCCCCGCTGCCGTTCCCGCTGGACGGGTCGCAGGAGGTCGCCGAGGAGGCGCGGCTGCGCTACCGCTACCTGGACATGCGCCGCCCGGAGCCGGCCGCCGCGCTGCGCACCCGCTCGCAGGCGTCCTACATCGTGCACGACGTGATGCGCGAGCTGGACTTCGTCAACGTGGAGACGCCCTACCTGACCCGCTCCACCCCCGAGGGCGCCCGCGACTTCCTGGTGCCGGTGCGGCTGCAGCCGGGCCACTGGTACGCGCTGCCGCAGTCGCCGCAGCTGTTCAAGCAGCTGCTGATGGTCGGCGGCATGGAGCGCTACTACCAGATCGCGCGCTGCTTCCGCGACGAGGACTTCCGCGCCGACCGGCAGCCGGAGTTCACCCAGATCGACCTGGAGATGAGCTTCGTCGACCAGGAGGACGTCATCGCGGTCGGCGAGAGGCTCATCGCCCGGCTGTGGAGCGAGGTGCTCGGCTACGACATCCCGCTGCCGCTGCCGCGGATGCCCTACGCCGAGGCGATGGCGCGCTACGGGTCCGACAAGCCCGACCTGCGCTTCGGCCAGGAGCTGACCGAGCTGACCGGCCACTTCGCCCAGACCTCCTTCCGGGTGTTCCAGGCGCCCTACGTGGGCGCGGTCGTCATGCCGGGCGGGGCGGCGCAGACGCGCAAGGAGCTCGACGGCTGGCAGGACTGGGCCAAGGCGCGCGGCGCCAAGGGGCTGGCCTACGTGCTGGTGCAGGAGGACGGCACCCTGGCCGGGCCGGTGGCCAAGAACCTGTCCGAGGAGGAGCGGGCGGGCCTGGCCGACAAGGTGGGGGCGGTCCCGGGCGACGCGGTGTTCTTCGCCGCGGGCGGGCGCCGCCCGTCCCAGGAGCTGCTGGGCGCGGCCCGGCTGGAGATCGGCCGCCGCAAGGGGCTGGTCGACGAGTCGGCCTGGTCGTTCCTGTGGGTGGTGGACGCCCCCATGTTCGAGGAGGACGGCGAGGGCGGCTGGACCTCGGTGCACCACCCCTTCACCGGGCCCAAGCCCGAGTGGGCCGAGGAGTTCGACAAGGACCCGGCCAACGCCCTGGCCTACGCCTACGACATGGTCTGCAACGGGTCGGAGATCGGCGGCGGGTCCATCCGTATCCACCGCACCGACGTGCAGGAGCGGGTGTTCGCGGTGCTGGGGATCGGCGCCGAGGAGGCCGAGTCGAAGTTCGGGTTCCTGCTGGAGGCGCTGAAGTACGGCGCCCCGCCGCACGGCGGCATCGCCTTCGGGTGGGACCGGATCCTGACCCTGCTGGCGGGCCGGGACACGATCCGCGAGGTGATCGCGTTCCCCAAGACGGCCTCCGGCGGCGACCCGCTGACCGGTGCGCCCACCCCGATCACCCCCGCCCAGCGGGCGGAGGCGGGGATCGACGCGGTGCCCGAGGAGGAGGACGACGAGGACGGGCGAGCCGAGTCCTGATCCCCCTCCTCCGGCCGTGAGGAGTACCCCGGAAGGCCCGCGGGCGCCCAGGCGTCCGCGGGCCTTCCGCGTTCTCCGGCCGTCCCTTGCTTCCCATTGCCAGTCGTTTTCGTTCTTTTTGTCTTTTACGTCGGTGTCCGGTCCGGTGTCCCCCGGGGAACCGGAACCTTTTCGTGACCTCGGTCCGCACGTGCCGGAATCGGCGGCGTGCCTCGCCTGCGCGAATCGGACCTGCGGAATTGTCCGGAAACGGACGGGCGGGCGGGTGTTTTCCGGCCCGGAATCCGGTTCCGCCGGGCGCGTCGCGGCCGGTCCAGCCGCGGATGCGGCCCGCCCGGCGCGGGAAAGGCGCGAAAACGCTCCCGATTGGCATAACGTGGGGCGTGCCGCGGATGCACTGGGCGCCGCGGGTGCCCCGCCCGGCCGGTGAACGGCCCATCCCGCCTCCCGCGGCCGCGCATTCCTCAGCGCCGTGCCCGACAGCCACGACCGCCCGGAGCAGCGGCGGCACGAACGCGGCCCGGATGGCTAAACTGATCCGAATCGGACGCCCAATGTACCTCCGAGCGCCGCGGCCCGGAGGCGTCCGCACCGACACCAGGGATTGAAACAGCACGTGAACCGCACAACCGGCGCAGCGGAGGGGACGGCCGGACCGCAGCCGGCCCGCGGGGAGGGCGGGGCCGACGCGGCCTTCGCCGGCGCGCCCGCGGCCTTGGCCGCGGTCGACCGCACCGGCGCGATCGTCCAGGCCAACCGGGCCTTCACCGAGGCCGTCGGCGCCTCCGCCGAGGAGCTGGCCGGACGGCCCTGGCCCGACCTGCTCACCGGCGCCGACGCCGGCCGCGCCTGGGACCTGCACCGGGGCGCCTTCACCCGGCACGAGCCCCGCCCCCGCGCGGTCGGCCTGGTCCGCCCCGACGGCGAGCGCCGCCGCCTCACCGTCCGCGTGCGCGCCCTGACCGGCGCCGACGACGCCCCCGGCGCCGCCGCCGCGGTGGTCATGCTCCAGGAGACGGTGCGCGACGAGGAGGCCGTGCGCGCCCTCACCGAGCTGCGCACCGCCGGGTCCGACACAGCCCTGTGGAGCCTGGACCTGAGCACCGGCCGCATCCGCGAGCTCTTCGGCCCCTCCCCGCTGGGCCGGCTGCTCGCCGGCGACGCCCGCGACCTGGAGGCGCTCCTGGCCCGCGTGCACCCGGACGACATCGCCCGGGTGCGCGACGCCGTCGAAGCCTCCCACCTGGGCCGCGACTACGAGCAGCGGTTCCGGATGACCGACCTGGTCGGCGACGAGCGGGTCCTGCACGCCAAGGCCCGCTACGTCGAGGGCCCCACCGGCCCCCGGCTGGTCGGCGTCATCGACGACGTCACCGAGCACGTGCAGCTCATCCGCCGCCTCGCCGACCGCCGCCGGATCGAGGCCGCCCAGGGCCGCCAGGTCACCGAGCTGGCCGCCAAGCTCGTCTCGGCCACCACCGTGGACGAGGTCACCGGCCTTCTCGCCGAGGACTTCGTGCCCATCTTCGGCGGCAGCGCCGCCGGGGTGATGCTGGTCGAGGACGGCGTGCTGCGCCCCTACCCGACGGCCCGGGTCCGGGCGGGCACCGAACCGCTCATCGACGGGCGGGACGCCGCCGACGCCGCCTACCCCATGGGCGCGGTCGTCCAGGACCGCCAGCCCCGCTTCTTCGAGAGCCGCGCCGAGATGCTGGAGCGCTTCCCGGCCGCCGAACCCCTGATGGCCCGCTCCAGCGCCCAGTCCTGGGCCACCGTGCCCATCTTCGGCGACCGCCGGGTCGCCCTGGGCGTGTGGCAGGTCGCCTGGGACCGCCCGCACCACGCCACCCCCGACGAGCGCGCCCTCATGCTCACCCTCGCCGGGCTGGCCGGGCAGGCCCTGCAGCGCGTCTACCGGCAGCTGGAGGAGCTGGAGCTGGCCGACGAGGTGCAGCGCCGCATGCTGCCCCCGCAGATCCCGCACGTGGGCGACCTCGACATCGCCGTGCGGTACCTGCCCGCCCGCGCCGGGTGGCGGGTGTGCGGCGACTTCTACGACGTGATCCGCCTGCCCGGCCGCCGCGTCGGCCTGGTCGTGGGCGACGTGCAGGGCCACGGCGTGGAGGCGGCCGCCGCCATGGGCCAGATCCGGGTCGCCTTCCGCGCCTACGCCACCACCGAGGCCGACCCGGGCGCGGTGCTGGCCGAGACCAACCGCCTGCTCACCGAGACGGGCGAGATCGTCTTCGCGACCTGCGGCTACCTCGTCCTGGACCTGGACTCGGGCCGGATGCGCGCGGCCTGGGCCGGGCAGCCCCCGGCGATCATCGCCACCGAGGACGCCTACGAGGCCTGGGAGGTGGAGACCGGCCCGCCGGTGGGGGTGGACTCCGAGAGCAAGTACGCGGTGACCGAGCGGGTGCTGCACCCGGGGGAGACCCTGCTCATGTGCTCCGACGGGCTGGTGGAGAGCTCGGAGGTGTCCATGGACGACGGCCTGGCCGCCACCGGCGAGGCGCTGCGGAGCATGGGCGCCGACGTGCACGCCGCCGCCACGACC
Source organism: Nocardiopsis chromatogenes YIM 90109 (assembly GCF_000341185.1). Classification (GTDB taxonomy): domain Bacteria; phylum Actinomycetota; class Actinomycetes; order Streptosporangiales; family Streptosporangiaceae; genus Nocardiopsis_A; species Nocardiopsis_A chromatogenes. The sequence continues at coordinate 8,026 of NZ_ANBH01000216.1, read as the reverse complement.
CTGGCCGCCCTGGCCCCCGCCGGGCGCGGCGACGACATCGCCATCCTCATCGCCCGGATGAGCGGCTGACCGGGGCCGGGCCCGGCCCCGGTCAGCCGCTCATCCGGGCGCCCGGGGCGGTGGGCGCGACCCGATACCGTGGAGGCGTGTCCGAAACGCTGTTCGACGACGCCGGAGCCGAGGCCCAGCGCGCCCAGGAGCCGCTGGCGGTGCGGATGCGCCCGCGCACCCTGGACGAGGTGGCCGGGCAGGGGCACCTGCTGGCCGCCGGCAGCCCGCTGCGCCGCCTGGTCGAGGACGACGCCCCCATGTCGCTGTTCCTGTGGGGCCCGCCCGGCACCGGCAAGACCACCCTGGCCACCGTGGTCAGCCGCGCCACCGACCGCCGCTTCGTGGAGCTGTCCGCGGTCAGCGCCGGGGTCAAGGAGGTGCGCGCGGTCATCGACGAGGCGCGGCGCCTCATGGGCATGCGCGGCACCCGCACCCTGCTCTTCGTCGACGAGGTGCACCGCTTCAGCAAGACCCAGCAGGACGCCCTGCTCCCGGCGGTGGAGAACCGGTGGGTCAGCTTCATCGGCGCCACCACCGAGAACCCCTTCTTCTCCGTGGTGTCCCCGCTGCTGTCCCGGTCCCTGCTGCTCACCCTGGAGTCGCTCACCGACGACGACGTGCGCGGCGTGCTCGCCCGCGCCCTGGAGGACGAGCGCGGACTCGGCGGCCGCCACACCCTCTCCTCCGAGGCCGAGGGGCACCTGGTCCGCCTGGCCGGGGGCGACGCGCGCCGCTCCCTGACCTACCTGGAGGCCGCCTCCCTGGTGGCGGGGGAGCGCGCCGAGATCACCCTGGCCGACCTGGAGCGGGCGGTCGACCGGCACGCGGTGCGCTACGACCGCTCCGGCGACCAGCACTACGACGTGGTCAGCGCGTTCATCAAGAGCATGCGCGGCAGCGACCCGGACGCCGCCCTGCACTACCTGGCCCGGATGATCGAGGCGGGGGAGGACCCCCGCTTCATCGCCCGCCGCCTCGTCGTGCACGCCAGCGAGGACGTGGGGATGGCCGACCCCGCGGCGCTGCAGACGGCGGTGGCCGCGGCCCAGGCGGTGGAGCTGATCGGGCTGCCCGAGGCGCGCATCAACCTGGCCCAGGCGGTGGTGCACATCAGCCTGGCGCCCAAGTCGAACGCGGTCATCCGCGCGATCGACGCGGCCATGGGCGACGTGCGCGCGGGGCGCGCCGGGGCGGTGCCCGCGCACCTGCGCGACGGCCACTACAAGGGCGCCGAGGAGCTCGGCCACGGCGAGGGCTACAAGTACGCCCACGACTACCCGGGCGGTGTGGTGGCCCAGCAGTACGCCCCGGACGGCCTGGACGGCACCGAGTACTACCGCCCGACCTCCCACGGCGCCGAGCGCCGCTACGCCGAGGTGCTGGAGCGCATCAAGGGGGTCCGCCGCCCCGGCGGCCCGGGAGGCGGGTCCGGCGACGGCTCCGACGGCTGAAGACCGGCGTCCGCCGGAGGGGTGGGCCCTCCGCCCGCCGCCCCGCTCAGCCCGTCAGCGGCTGCGGGTACAGCTCGGTGATCCGCACGATCTCCGGCTCCCCGCCGTCGCCGCCGCCCTCGGCGAACTCCACCTCCGCGATCACCACCCGGCCCCAGGAGAGGTATTCCGTGAAGTCGGCGCCGGTCGTCTCGTAGGTGCCGCGGCCGTCCTCGATCCACCCCGGTCCGGGCGTGCAGTAGTTCGCGCAGAACACCTCGGCGTCTTCGGGGATGACCGCCGTCTCCGGCTCCGCCCCCTCCGAGGGCACCCAGTAGGCGTCCCAGTCCTGCGGGCGGAGCGCCCCGCCCTCCGGGGGCTCGGCGCCCGGGTCCGCCTCCTCCACCCGGGTGAACACCCACGGGCCGTCCTGCGGGTCCTCCTGCTCGGTGGGGTCGAACCGCACCGTGGCCGTGCGCGGCCCCTCCTCGGTCTCCACCGGCGCCGACGGCGACTCCGAGGGCCGGGGCGCGGGCTCGTCCCCGCCGTCCATCACGCGCAGCCCCGCCCAGGCGCCGCCGCCCAGCAGCGCCGCCACGACCGCGGCCCCGCCGATCAGCAGCGGCACCCGGCCCGGCCTGCGCACCGCCCCGTCGTCCAGCTTGATCACCCGCGGCAGCCGGGCGGGCTCCACCACGCCCTGCCACTCCCGGGAGAGCACCTTGGTCACCGCGGTGCCCCGCACGCCCGCCTGCCCGGCCCCCTTGCCGTCCTCGGCGACGGCCTGCTCCCAGGCGGCGATCGCCGAGCCGATCAGCTCCCGGATGGAGGGCCGTTCCGCCGGATCCTTGGCCAGCGCCCGGGCGACCAGGGGCATCAGCTCCCGGGGAACCCCCTCCAGCATCGGCTCCTCGGTCTGCACCCGCCGCGCCAGCACCTCCGGCTCGCCCAGCCCGAACGGCAGCTTCCCGGTCGCGGAGAAGGCCAGCACCGCCCCCCAGGCGAACACGTCCGCGGCCGGCGAGGGCGGCGCCCCCTGGTGCCGCTCCGGGCTGAGCCAGGCCCCGGCCGTGCGCCGCAGTACCTCGTCGTCGCCGGGCAGCGCGCAGTCCAGGATGCGCGGCCCCCTGCTGCCGATGATCACATTGCCGGGCTTGATGTCGCCGTGCGGCACGTGCCGCCGGTGCAGCGCCAGCAGCCCCTCGGCCAGCCCGGCCGCCAGCGCCAGCAGCCGCCCCGGCCCCATCGGCCCGCGCCGCCGGATGTAGGCGGCCAGCGGGATGCCCGAGACGTAGGGCATCGCCAGCCACGGCGGCGCCCCGTCGGCGTCGAAGCGCACCGGCGGCACGTACACCCGCCCGTCCACCGCGGCCAGCGCCTCCAGCCGGGCGTGCAGCAGCCCGCGGGTGCGCGGGTCGTCCAGCTCGGGGGAGTGCAGCGCCTTGACCGCGGCCAGCGGGTCGTCCCCGCCCATCGGGTCGACCGCCGCGAACACGGTCCCGGTGCCGCCCGAGCCGATCCGCCCGATCACCAGGTAGGGGCCCAGACGCCGGGGGTCGGACGGGGCGAGCGGCCCCAGGTTCGGAGGGACCAGAACGGACATCTCGTTCGGGGAGCGTCGGCTCATGCGGGCGTCCTGTCCAGCCTGTCGTCGTGAGGGGGCGAATGGTGTGCCGCCCCTGATTCTCGTGCATAGCGGTCGATCCGTCGACGCGCCGACCGTGCGCCACGCCCCGCACACGGGAGGGCGCGCCCCTCGCGGACGCGATAGGGTCGTCCGTATTCGGCTCCCGGAACCGGCTCCCGGCCCGGCCGCCGGCGCGGCGCCCCCGCCCGCCCCCGGCCGTGCGGCCCCGTCCCCCCGGAGAGCCCCCCGAACCCCGACCGCCAACGGAGCCCGCATGCTGACCGGAGGAGAGCTCGCCGCCCTCATCGCGGCGGTGGTCTGGACCGTCCTGGTCGCGTTCCTGTGCGTGACCCTCGTCAAGCTGACCCGGCTGCTCACCGAGGCCACCAAGGTGGTGGCCGACTTCGGCGAGCGCACCCGGCCGCTGCTGGACGACGTCGCCGCCACCGTGGAGCGCACCGACGCCTCGCTGGAGCGCGTGGAGGAGATCACCGCCAACGTCGCCGCCTCCACCGAGGACCTGTCCACCATGACCGCGCTCACCCGGTCGGTGGTGGGCGGGCCGCTTGTGAAGATCGCATCGCTGTCCTACGGTGTGCGCCGCGTGATGGGGCAGCGCAAGGCCCTGGCGCTGGTGCGCACCCGCCGCAGGAGGGAGCGCCGGTGACCGGCCGCCTGATCTATCTCGTCGCGGGAGCCGTGCTCGGCGGGTATGTTGTGCACAGGCTCAACCGCACGGCACGTGCGTGGAGTCCGGAAGGCATCGCCGACCGCGTCGAGGACCGCGTCGCCGACTACCGGGCCGCCCTCCGCGAGTTCAACGAGGACGTCCACGCCGCCATGGAGCAGCGGGAGGCCGAGCTCCTGCGCCTGTACTCCGCCGAGCGGGCGGCCCCCGGCGGCGCGCTCCCCCGCACCGCCCGGGCACAGATCCACACGCACGGCGCGAACGGCGCCCCCGAGATGAAGGACGGCCGCTGATGGAGACGGCAGAAATCGCCCGCCGCTTCCTCGCATTCTTCGAGAAGAACGGACACACCGTCGTCCCCTCCGCGAGCCTGGTCGCCGAGGACCCCACGCTGCTGCTGGTCCCGGCCGGCATGGTGCCGTTCAAGCCCTTCTTCCTGGGCCAGCGCACGCCGCCCTACGCCACCGCCACCAGCGTGCAGAAGTGCATCCGCACCAAGGACATCGAAGAGGTCGGCAAGACCGCCCGGCACGCCACCTTCTTCCAGATGCTCGGGAACTTCTCCTTCGGCGACTACTTCAAGGAGCGGGCCATCCCGCTGGCCTGGGAGCTGGTGACCACCCCCGTCGAGGAGGGCGGCTTCGGCATCGACCCCGAGCGGCTGTGGGTCACCGTCTACCTCGACGACGACGAGGCCGCCGCCATCTGGCGGGACAAGGTGGGCGTGCGCCCCGAGCGCATCCAGCGCATGGGCATGGACGAGAACTACTGGGACATGGGCGTGCCCGGCCCCTGCGGCCCCTGCTCGGAGATCTTCTACGACCGCGGCCCCGAGTACGGCGCCGAGGGCGGGCCCGAGGCCGACGAGGACCGCTACATCGAGATCTGGAACCTCGTCTTCATGCAGTACGAGCGGGGCGAGGGGTCCGGCAAGGACTACCCGATCCTCGGCGACCTGCCCAAGAAGAACATCGACACCGGCCTGGGCCTGGAGCGCCTGGCCTCGGTGCTGCAGGGCGTCGACAACATCTACGAGACCGACATCATCGGCCGCGTGCTCGCCAAGGCCGCCGAGCTCACCGGCACCCGCTACGGCGACGGCGCCGACCAGGACGTCATGCTGCGCGTGGTCGCCGACCACGTGCGCAGCGCCGTCATGCTGGTCGGCGACGGGGTGCGGCCCGGCAACGAGAAGGCCGGGTACGTCCTGCGCCGCATCCTGCGCCGCTCCATCCGCAACCTGCGGCTGCTCTCCGGCTCCGACGCCTTCCACATGCACGAGCTGACCGCGGTCAGCATCGACGCGATGAAGGACATCTACCCCGACCTGCTGGAGAAGGCGGCGATGATCCACGGCGTCATCGACGCCGAGGAGCGCAACTTCGCCGACACCCTGCGCTCGGGCACCGCGCTGTTCAACCGCGCGGCCGAGCGCACCCGCGCCGCGGGCGGCGCCACCTTCTCCGGCTCCGACGCCTTCCAGCTCCACGACACCTACGGCTTCCCCATCGACCTCACCCTGGAGATGGCGGCCGAGCAGGGGCTCACGGTCGACGAGAACGCCTTCGACGCGCTCATGCAGCAGCAGCGGGACACCGCCAAGCGCGACGCCAAGGCCAAGAAGCTCGGCAACGCCGACGTCAGCGTCTACGCGCGGCTCCTGGACACCTCCGGCGCCACCGACTTCCTCGGCTACACCGACCAGGAGGGCGAGGCCCGCGTCCTGGGCCTGATCGTGGAGGGCCGGGCGGTCGACGCCGCCCGCGCCGGGGACAGGGTCGAGATCGTGCTCGACCGCACCCCCTTCTACGCCGAGTCCGGCGGCCAGCTCGCCGACAAGGGCACCATCAGCGTCGACGGCCGCGGAACCGCCGACGTGGAGGACGTGCAGAAGCCGCTGCCCGGCCTGTTCGTCCACCGCGGCACCGTGCGCTCCGGCGAGCTGGTGGTCGACGACCGGGTGCACGCCGCCATCGACGGCGGCCGCCGCGCCTCGGTCTCCCGCTCCCACTCGGCCACCCACCTCATCCACTCGGCGCTGCGCAACGCGCTCGGCCCCTCGGCCGGGCAGGCCGGGTCGGAGAACCAGCCCGGGCGGCTGCGCTTCGACTTCACCGCCGACCGGCCGCTGCGCCCCGAGGAGCTGGCCGAGGTCGAGGAGGAGGTCAACACCGTCCTGGCCGACGACATCCCGGTCCGCGACTTCCAGACCTCCCTGGACGAGGCGCTGAAGATGGGCGCCCTGGCCATGTTCGGCGAGAAGTACGGCGACCGGGTGCGCGTGGTCGAGATGAGCGACTACTCCCGCGAGCTGTGCGGCGGCACCCACGTCCCCGCCACCGGCCGCCTCGGCGTGGTCAAGGTGCTGGGCGAGTCCTCGGTGGGCTCGGGCGTGCGCCGTGTGGAGGCCGCCGTGGGCATCGACGCCTTCCGCCGCCTGTCCAAGGAGTCCATGCTGGTGGGGCAGCTCTCCGAGCAGCTCAAGGCCCCGCGCGAGGAGCTGCCCGAGCGCATCGACTCCCTGGTCGCGCGGATGCGCGCCGCCGAGAAGGAGATCGAGCGGCTGCGCGCCGCCCAGGTGCTCCAGGCCGCCGCCGGGCTGGCCGACGGCGCCCGCGAGCGCGCCGGGGTGCTGCTGGTCACCCACCGCGCCGAGGACGGCGCCACCGGCGACGACCTGCGCAAGCTGGCCCTGGACGTGCGCGGGCGGCTCGACGGGGACCGCCCCGCGGTGGTGGCGGTGGCCGGGGTGCCCAAGGACCGCCCGGTGGTCGTGGTCGCCGCCAACAAGGCCGCCCAGAAGCGCGGCCTGAAGGCCGGGGACCTGGTGGGCGTGGCCGCGCGCGAGCTCGGCGGCGGCGGGGGCGGAAAGCCCGACGTCGCCCAGGGCGGCGGCACCGACCCCGCGGCGGTCGACCGCGCGCTCGGCGCCATCGAGGCGCGCGTCGGAGAGTCCGCCTGACCCGTTCGCGGGGCAGAGTCGTCAGGCGGGGCCGCGTTCGCCCGGGGCCCCGCCCGGGGGGTGCCGCATGGGCCGTTTCCGTCGGGAGCGGGGTCCGGGTGCGTCCACCGCAAGGCCGCTGTGCGCCCCAGGTCCCGCCTGGAGTCCCGCGGCGTCCCGCCGGTGCGAGGCTCTTCGGCCCGGATCCCCGTTGATCTCGGGGGGAACGACGCTGCGAGCGCGGTTCCAGCGTCGCTTTCCCCCGAGATCAACGGAGGGGCGTGTCCGGGTGCGGCCAGCGCGAACCCGAGGAGGGAGCCCGGCCGGAGGGCCGCCGACCATTGAGAACACAGTGAGTGTCGTGTCCGGTCGCCGCGTCGTCGGTGATGATCCACGCAAAACCGCCTAAGGTGTGTTGCCTGGATCAGGCCCGTCGGGGACGGTGTCCAGGTGCGGCCGTCGCGTAGCGGAAGGCGTCCCGGGGTCGGGCCGCCGTCCGAAGGGGGACGCGGCGTGGGCCGGGCCCGGGCGCCGCACCGCGGGCGGATGCCCGTGACACGCTTAGCCCGCTGCGGCGCGGGATCCCTGGAGGAATCCCCGGCGCCGCGGCGGACCGCCGCCGCGCCTGCCGTCCGGCGCGGTGCCCGCCAGAAAGGAACGAGACGTGACCCCTGCCACCGCCCCTAGGGTGGGTCGCATGGATCGTGAGCGGTNGGGCCCGGGGGGCGCCCGCCGCTGAGACGGCGGCGGCCCGGCCGCGCCGTCGACCGTCGGACCCGCGGCGCGGCCCGCGCCCGGTCCCCGCGCGGCAGGCCGTGCTCCCCGCGCCATGCCCTGGCTCCCGCACGGGGGAGTCCGCTCGTTGAGGAACGGCGTACGTCTGGCCGTGGACCCCGGTGACGCCCGCATCGGCGTCGCCGCAAGTGACCCGGGCGGCATGCTGGCCTCCCCGGTGGAGACCGTCCGCCGCGGCCCGGGCGACCTGGACCGCATCGCCGCCCTGGTGGTCGAGCGCGAGGCCCGGGAGGTCGTGGTCGGCCTGCCCGCGTCGCTGTCCGGAACCGAGGGGGCCGCGGCCCGGTCGGCGCGTGCCTTCGCCAAGGCACTGGCCGCCAAGCTGGCCCCGGTCCCGGTGCGGATGGTGGACGAGCGGCTGACCACCGTGACCGCCCAGCAGCAGTTGGTCTCCGGCCCCGGGCACGCCAAGCGCGGCGCCCGCGCGGGCCGGGCCCGCCGCGCCGTGATCGACCAGGCGGCCGCCGTGGTGCTGCTGCAGTCGGCGCTGGACA
>NZ_ANBH01000215.1:13396-21017 GCF_000341185.1 Nocardiopsis chromatogenes YIM 90109 | reverse complement strand
GGGGGGCGGGCCCCGCCGCGCCGTGATCGACCAGGCGGCCGCCGTGGTGCTGCTGCAGTCGGCGCTGGACACCGAGCGCACGGCGGGGCGGCCCCCGGGGGAGATCGTCGAGGTGGGCCGATGAACGGCAACGACCCCTACGGGGAGCAACGGCCCTACCGGGGCCGCAGGGCCCGCCCGGAGGAGCCCGAGGAGCCGGACCCGCTGGGCGGGCCCCGCCCCCGGCCCGCGGCCGACCCGCACTCCGGCCCGTTCGCTGGGCCCCGCTCCGACCTGGGGTCCGCGCTCGGCGGCCGCCGGGCGGCCAGCGCCGCCTCCGCCGGCCCGGCCGACCCCCCGGCCGCCCCCGGCCCGGCGGGGGACCCACTGACCGACCCCTGGCCCGCCGCCCCCTCGGCGGGCGGCCGGCACGGGCGGCACTCCTCCGGCGGCGCGGCCCCGCCCTCCGACCCGCTCGGCGGCCCCGCGGCCCCGCCGCCTCCGGACACGGGGGCCTGGCCGGGCCGGGAGTCCGGCGCGTGGCCCGGAGCCGACACCGGCGCACGGCCCACCTCCCCGGACACCGGCTCGTGGCCCGGGGGGTCGGGCGGCCCCGACGCGCCGCACCCCGCCGGCGGCCCCCGCCGGGGCCGCCGCCGCAAACCCGAGACCGACCCCGACCTGGCGGGCCCCGCACCGGCGGGCGGCGCCCAGCCCCCTCCGCCACGCGACCCCGCCCTCGACTCCGGCCCCATGCCCGCCGGTCCCGGCGACCCGGACGAGCACCGGCCCCGCGGCCGTCGCCGCCGCCGCGCGCCCGAGGACGAGTCCGACCCGCTGGGCCTGGGCCCCGCGCCGGGCGAGGGCGAGGACGACCCGTTCGACCGCCCATTGCCCCGGCGCACCCTGGACTTCGACGCGGTACCGGTGACGCGCAAGGGCGGGCGCCGCAGGGCGCGCGCCGCCGACCCGCATCCGTCGGAGCCATTGGAGCCGTTGGAGGCGGCCGCCCCGGCCGCGCCCGGCTACGCACCGGACACCGACGATGAATCCGGCGATCCCGACGGTCCCGACGCCGAGCACGGCGCGGACGCCGAGCCCGCCCCGCGCGGGCGCCGTTCGCGCGGGAGAGGCGGCCGCGAGCCCCCCCGCCGCGCCCGCCGCCGCCGCGGCGGCTCCCGCGGCCGGGGCCGGAGCGGCGGCGGGGACCGCCCCGCGCGCCGCGGCAGGACCAAGGTCATCGTGGTCGGCGCCGCCCTCGCGGTCGTCGTCGCGGGCGGCGGCTTCGCCGCGCGCACCTACCTGTTCCCCGCCGACTACGACGGCGCGGGCCGCGGAGAGGTCGAGGTCGTCATCCCGGAGGGCGCCTCCGGGGGCGCCATCGGCGGGATCCTGGCGGACGCGGGCGTGGTGGCCAGCTCCCGGGCGTTCACCAACGCGCTGGGCGAGGCCGGGGCCGAGCTGCCGCCCGGCACCTACCGGCTGCGCACGGAGATGAGCGCGGACGCCGCCGTCGAGCTGATGCTCGACCCGGCGGCCCGCGCCGAGTCCAGGGTCACCATCAAGGAGGGGATGCGCGGCTCGGAGATCCTGGCGCAGGTGTCCCAGGAGGCGGGCATCCCGCTGGAGGACCTGCAGGCCGCCTTCGACGACCCGGACTCGCTCGGGGTGCCCGACTACGCCGACAAGGGCACCGAGGGCTACCTGTTCCCGGACACCTACACCTTCACCCCGGACATGTCCGCCGAAGAGGCGCTGTCCATGATGGTGCGCCGTTTCGACCAGGTGGCCGAGGACCCCGGGGTCGACCTGGAGGCGGGGGCCGCGGACCGGGACATGGACCCCGACGAGGTCATGGCGGTGGCCGCCATCGTGCAGGCCGAGACCGGGTCGGTCGAGGACATGCCGGACATCTCCGCGGTGGTCCACAACCGGCTGGAGGAGGGCATGGAGCTGGGCATGGACAGCACCTGCTTCTACGTCATCGGCGAGCACGGCATCGCCCTGACCAACGCCCAGCTCGACCAGTGCAAGGCCGAGGACAGCGACTACGCCACCTACGGCCGCAAGGGCCTGCCCGCCGGGCCGTTCGTCAGCCCGGGGGAGGACGCCATCAAGGCGGCCCTGAACCCCTCCGACGCGGACTACCTGTACTTCGTGGCGACCGACCCGGAGAACGGGGTCACCGAGTTCGCCGAGACCTACGAGGAGTTCCAGGTGCTCAAGCAGCGGTTCCAGCAGAGCCAGCAGGGAGGGGCCTGATGCGCGCGGCCGTGCTGGGCTCGCCCGTGGAGCACTCGCTGTCCCCCGTGCTGCACGGCGCCGCCTACGAGGCGCTGGGCATCGCGGGGGAGTGGAGCTACGGCCGCCACGAGTGCCGGGAGGACGGGCTGCTGCCGTTCCTGCGCGGGTGCGGCCCCGAATGGGCGGGCCTGTCGCTGACCATGCCGCTCAAGAAGGCGGCCCTGGAGGCCGCCGACCGCGCCGACGACGCCTCCCGGGAGGTGGGCGCGTCGAACACGCTGGTCTTCCGCGACGGGGGGCGCCTGGCCTACAACACCGACGTCCACGGGATCGGGGAGGCGCTGCGCGAGGCCGGGGCCGGTGCCCCGCGCACCGCGGCGGTGCTCGGCGGCGGGGCGACCGCCGCCTCCGCCGTCGCGGCCCTGCGCCGCCTGGGCGCGGCCTCGGTCACCGTGCTCGCCCGCGACCCCGCGCGGGCCGCGGACGTGCGGCTGGCGGGGGAGCGCGCCGGGATCGCCGTCGCGCTGGCGCCCCTGGCCGAGCTGGAGCGCCACCTGGACGTGGACCTGGTCGCCAGCACCCTGCCCTCCGGTGCCGCCGACCCGTGGGCCGGTGCGGTGGCGGCGAGCGGCGCCGCCGTCTTCGACGTGGTCTACAGCCCGTGGCCGACCGCGCTGGGGCGGGCGGCCGCGCAGGCCGGACGCACCGTCGTCGGCGGCTTCCCGATGCTGCTGCACCAGGCTGCGGCCCAGGTCGAGCTGATGACCGGGGCCGAGCGGGCCCCGGTCGAGCACATGCGGCGCGCGGGCGAGGCCGAACTCGCCCGGCGGGCCGCCGCGCGGGAATAGCCCGGTGCGCACCGGCGTTGGCGGGCGTGCAGGGTGTCCCCCCGGCGAAGGCCCATCGGGTCCGGCGACCCTGGTAGAGTGGGGTCCTGACCTGAACCGGGCGCGCACGCGCCCGGGGACGCAAGCGGAGGCGGGTCCTCCCACCTGTCGGGCGCAACTCGCACAGGTATCCGGTCGGCGGTGCGGCGCACCGCGCGAGGTCCTCCGACCCCGCCGGACGTACGCGTCCGCCGCCCGGTGGATCACCCCGCTTGCCACGGCCGGCGGGGTTTTTCGCTTTCCGCCCCCTTAATCCCGGGGCCGCGGGTGGGAACCCCTACTACGGAGCATCACGACAAGGCTAGGGAGGGGTCTCATCAGCGCCGAGCCCCGCATCAACGACCGCATCCGGGTTTCCGAGGTCCGACTCGTCGGGCCCAACGGCGAGCAGGTCGGCATCGTGCCCGTGCAGGACGCCCTGCGCCTGGCACAGGAGGCCGACCTCGACTTGGTCGAGGTCGCCCCGACCGCGCGGCCGCCGGTCGCCAAGCTGATGGACTACGGCAAGTTCAAGTACGAGTCCGCGGTCAAGGCGCGCGAGTCGCGCAAGAACCAGTCGAACACGATCATCAAGGAGATCAAGCTCCGCCCGAAGATCGACGCGCACGACTACGACACCAAGAAGGGTCACGTCGAGCGCTTCCTCAAGGGCGGGGACAAGGTCAAGGTGACGATCATGTTCCGCGGCCGCGAGCAGTCCCGCCCCGAGCTGGGACGTCGGCTGCTGGCCAAGCTGGCCGAGGACGTCCAGGACCTGGGATCGGTGGAGTCGCAGCCCAAACAGGACGGCCGCAACATGGTCATGGTCCTGGGGCCGCACAAGCGCCGCTCCGAGCACAAGGCCGAGGCCCGCGCGGCCGGCGGCGGCAAGACCCGCCGCGAACAGCGCCGCGAGGAGCAGGAGAGCGGGCAGGCCTGACCCGCCCGCCGACACGTCGGCGCCGGGCCGCCCGGGGCGGCCCGGCGCCGGGCGTGCGCACGCCGAGACAACGAGTAGGAGACGACGGCGAGATGCCGAAGAACAAATCGCACAGTGGTGCCAGCAAGCGCTTCCGCGTGACCGGCTCCGGCAAGATCATGCGCCGCCGTGCCAACAAGAACCACCTGCTGGAGCACAAGCCCTCCAAGCGCACCCGCCGCCTGACCGGCGAGGTGGAGATGGCGCGTGCCGACGCCAAGAAGATCAAGAAGCTGCTGGGCTGAGCCCGGCCGCGTTCGGACGTAGACGAAGCGGTGGCGCGGTGAGCGTCACCGGGAACCCCTGAGGAGTCACAGTGGCACGCGTGAAGCGGGCTCTCAACGCCAAGAAGAAGCGCCGGGTCGTCCTTGAGCGGGCCAGCGGCTACCGCGGCCAGCGGTCGCGCCTGTACCGCAAGGCCAAGGAGCAGATGCTCCACTCGATGACCTACTCCTACCGGGACCGCAAGGACCGCAAGGGCCAGTTCCGCCGCCTGTGGATCCAGCGGATCAACGCCGGCGCCCGCGCGAACGGCCTCACCTACAACCGGTTCATGCAGGGTCTGAAGACCGCCGGTATCGAGGTCGACCGCCGCATGCTCGCCGAGCTCGCGGTCAACGACCCGGCCGTGTTCGCCTCCCTGGTCGAGACGGCGAAGAAGAACCTGCCCGCCCCCGCCTCCCAGGCCGCGGCCTGACCCCGGAGTACGGGTCCGCGATGGCGAGCCACGAGTACACGAGCGTCCGCTCCCCCCGGATCAAGGGGGCTCGTCGGCTCGCCAAGCGCGCCTTCCGCCAGCGCGAGCGGCGCTTCCTGGCGGAGGGCCCGCAGGCGGTGCGCGAGGCGCTGGCCCGCCCCGGCGGCGTGGCCGAGCTGTTCGCCACCGCCGAGGCCGCCCGCCGCCACGACGACCTGGTCACCGCCGCCTACGCCGCCGATGTGCCGGTGCACCGGGTCAGCGTGGAGGTGATGGCCGAGCTGGCGCAGACGGTCACCCCCCAGGGGCTGGTGGCGGTCTGCCCGTTCGTGGACGTGCCGCTGGAGCGGGTGCGCGGCGCCCGCCTGGTGGCCGTCCTGTCCCACGTGCGCGACCCCGGCAACGCCGGCACGGTGCTGCGCACCGCCGACGCGGCCGGGGCCGACGCCGTGGTGTTCACCGACGCCTCGGTCGACCCCTACAACGGCAAGTGCGTGCGCGCCTCGGCCGGGAGCCTGTTCCACCTGCCCGTGGTGGTGGACGTGCCCGCGGCCGAGGCGGTCGGCCTGCTGCGCGGGGAGGGGGCCGCGGTGTGGGCCGCCGACGGCGGCGGCGACACCGACCTGCACGCCACCGCCGACGCGGGCGGGCTCGGCGGCCCCGTCGCCTGGGTCTTCGGCAACGAGGCCTGGGGGCTTCCCGCCGAGACCCTCGCCCTGACCGACGGCGCGGTGAGCGTGCCGATCTACGGCGCCGCCGAGAGCCTCAACCTCGCCACGGCCGCCGCGGTGTGCCTGTACACCACCGCCCGTGAGCAGCGCCGGGGCGGCGGCCCGGCCGAACCCCGCGATGCGGACGGCGCGTAACCCCCTCCTGCGACCCGTGATCCGGGTAGCCGCGCGGAACCCGCACGTCACCGGGGCCGCCCGGGGCCGCGTGCGGTGCGCCGCAGGCGCTGCCGTCCCCGCGGCGACTTGCCCGCGCCCCCGCCGGAGCCGCTACGCTCGGTCCATCACGGCGGAGCGCCGCACCCGGTCCGACTAGCCGCTCCCGCGGAAGGGTACTGACCTTCGGTGACACCGGGGGAGGGCGGCGGCGCCGCCAGGGCGTTGCGAGGGTGCGGGAGGCGGTCGTGGACGGCGACCAGAGGGCAGGGACCGCGGCCGGCACCGCCGTCGCCGCCGACGACCTGCCGGACGGGCTGCTCGTGGCCGACGGCGCCGGGCGCGTGCTGGTCTTCAACCGGATGGCCGCCCGCCTGTGCCGCACCGACCCCGACGCCGCGCTCGGCCGCGACCTGCGCGACGTCCTCCCGCTGGCCGACGCCGACGGCCGCGACTGGTGGAAGTGCTCCGACCCCTACGGCGGCCTGCGCACCCGCACCCGCCAGCCCGAGCGCCGCCTCTACCTGGGCGACGGCCGCGAGGTGCTGATGAGCGCCCGCTACGTGCGCCAGAGCCCCGCCGGGCCGCTGGCCCGGCTGGTGGTCACGCTGCGCGACGCCGCCCCGCGCGAGCGCGCCGACCGCGGCCGCGCCGACCTGGTCTCCACCGTCGCGCACGAGCTTCGCTCCCCGCTGACCAGCGTCAAGGGCTTCACCGCCACCGTGCTGGCCAAGTGGGACCGGCTCACCGAGCGGCAGAAGATCTTCATGCTGGAGACCGTCAACGCCGACGCCGACCGGGTCACCCGCCTGATCACCGAGCTGCTCAGCGTCTCGCGGATCGAGTCCGGGCGGCTGGAGGTGCGCCGCGCCGTGGTCGACCTGCCCGAGCGGGTGCGCAAGGTGGTCGCCGGGCGCATCGCCGCCGGGGACCCCGCCGAGCGGTTCCGGCTGCACGTGGCCGGGCCGCTGCCCGAGCTGTGGCTGGACGCCGACAAGATCGAGCAGATCCTCTCCAACCTGGTGGAAAACGCGGTGCGGCACGGCGCTGGTACTGTCACCATAGTGATCGAGCCGCATGAGGAGGGAGCAGCCGTGTCGGTGCGCGACGAGGGCACGGGCATACCGCCCGAGGCCGTGCCGCGCGTCTTCCGCCAGTTCTGGCGCTCCCGGCGCCGCGGCGGCACCGGCCTGGGGCTGTTCATCGTCAAGGGCCTGATCGAGGCCCACGGCGGCGCGATCACCGTCGGCCGCGCCCCCGCCGGGGGCGCGGAGTTCCGATTTACCGTGCCCGCCGGCGCCCCCGAGTTCGCCTGAGCGGACCGGCGCAGCGGCGGGCCTCCCACCAGCAGTGACTGCTCCTTGTCGGCCAGAGCCCGCCGCCGCGGCGGGCTGCGAGGCGAAAGAACCATGTCTGCACCCAACAACTCCTATGACCCGGTCGAGGTGACGCCCCTCCACCCCGACGAGGTCGCCCAGATGCTCGACGCGGCCCTGGCCGCGATCGCGGCGGCCGACACCCTCGAGGCCCTGAAGGAGGCCAAGGCCGCCCACGCCGGGGACCGCTCCCCGCTCGCCCTGGCCAACCGCGAGATCGGCTCCCTGCCCCCGGCCGCCAAGGCCGAGGCCGGCAAGCGCGTCGGCGGCGCCCGCAAGCGGGTCGGCCAGGCCCTCAAGGACCGCCAGGCCGAACTGGAGGCCGAGCGCGACCGCCGCGTCCTCATCGAGGAGGCCGTCGACGTCACCCTGCCCACCGGCCGCGCGCCCCGCGGCGCCCGGCACCCCCTGACCACCATCGCCGAGCGCATGGCCGACATCTTCGTCGCCATGGGCTTCGAGGTGGCCGAGGGCCCCGAGGTCGAGGCCGAGTGGTACAACTTCGACGCCCTGAACTTCCTGCCCGACCACCCCGCCCGCACCATGCAGGACACCTTCTTCGTGCAGGCGCCCTCCGGCGGGGAGTCCCGGCAGGG
>NZ_ANBH01000215.1:0-13390 GCF_000341185.1 Nocardiopsis chromatogenes YIM 90109 | reverse complement strand
CGCGCCCCCCGCCGGTCTACGTGGTGGCCCCCGGCACCACCTTCCGCACCGACGAGCTCGACGCCACCCACACCCCCGTCTTCCACCAGCTCGAGGGCCTGGTCGTGGACGAGGGCATCACCATGGCCCATCTGCGCGGCGCGATCGACGCCTTCGTGGAGGGGATGTTCGGCAGCGGCCTGAGGACCCGCTTCCGGGCCTCCTACTTCCCCTTCACCGAGCCGTCGGCCGAGGTCGACATGGAGTGCTTCGTGTGCCGGGGCGCCTCGGTGGGCGCCCCCGACCGCCCCTGCCGCACCTGCTCCTCGGAGGGGTGGATCGAGATCGGCGGGTGCGGCGTGGTCAACCCGCGGGTGCTCACCGCCGCCGGGGTGGACACCGGGCGCTACAGCGGCTGGGCCTTCGGGCTGGGCATCGAGCGCACGCTGATGTTCGCCGACGGCGTGGAGGACATGCACGACATGGTCGAGGGCGACGTCCGGTTCACCTCGGCGTTCGGGATGGAGATCTGATGCGCGTCCCCCTTTCCTGGCTGCGCGAGTACACCGACCTGCCCGAGGGCACCACCGCCCGCTCCCTGGCCGCCCGCCTCATCGAGGCCGGGCTGGAGGTGGAGACGGTCGAGGCCGTCGGCGCCGACATCACCGGCCCCCTGGTCGCCGGACGGGTCCTGGAGATCGAGGAGCTGACCGGCTTCAAGAAGCCCATCCGCTTCTGCCGGGTCGACGTGGGCGCGGCCAACGGCACCGGCGAGCCGCAGGGCATCGTCTGCGGCGCCCGCAACTTCGCCGAGGGCGACCTGGTCGTGGTCGCCCTGCCCGGGGCCGAGCTGCCCGGCGGCTTCGCCATCGGGGCCCGCACGACCTACGGCCGCATGTCCGAGGGCATGATCTGCTCGGCCACCGAGCTGGACCTGTGGGAGGACCACGCGGGCATCATCGTGCTGGAGCCCGGCACCGCCGCGCCCGGCGACGACGCCTTCGGCTTCCTGCCGCTGCGCGAGGACGTGCTCGACATCGCCGTCACCCCCGACCGCGGCTACGCGCTGTCGGTGCGCGGCGTGGCCCGCGACGCCGCCGCGCTGTACGGCACCGCCTTCCGCGACCCCGCCGCGGCGGTCGAGGTCTCCGCCGCCGCGGGCGGGGGCCACCCCGTCGAGCTCGACCCCGAGCTGTGCCACAGGTTCGTCCTGCGCACCGCCCGCGGGTTCGACCCGGCCGCGCCCACCCCGGTGTGGATGAAGCGGCGCCTGGCCCTGTGCGGGGTGCGCTCCATCTCCCTGGCGGTCGACATCACCAACTACGTGATGATGGAGCTGGGCCAGCCCCTGCACGCCTGGGACGGCGAGCGCCTCCAGGGCCCCCTGCGGGTGCGTGCCGCCCGCAAGGGCGAGTCCCTGGAGACGATCGACCACGTCAAGCGGAACCTCGACCCCGACGACATCGTCATCGCCGACGACCGCGGACCGGTCGGCGTCGGCGGCGTGATGGGCGGCGCCGAGACCGAGGTCGGCGAGGACACCCGGACCGTCGTCATCGAGGCCGGGCACTTCGACGAGGCCCGCATCGCCCGCGCCTCCCGCCGCCACCAGCTCTCCTCGGAGTCCTCCCGGCGCTTCGAGCGCGGCATCGACTCCGACCTGCAGCTGCGGGCCGCCACCCGCGCCACCGGCCTGCTGGCCGAGCTCGGCGGCGCGCACGTGGATCCCGGCTACACCGCGGTCGGCACCGGCCGGACGCCGCGCCCGATCGCGCTGCACGCCGCCCACCCCGGGCGCGTCGCCGGGGTGGACTACCCGCGGGCGACCGTGGTGCACCGGCTGGAGCAGATGGGCTGCGCGGTGGAGGCCGACGGCGACGCGCTCACCGTCACCCCGCCCACCTGGCGGCCCGACCTGACCGACCCCAACGACCTCGCCGAAGAGGTCATCCGCCTGGAGGGGTACGAGAACATCCCGGCGGTGCGGCCGCGCGCCCCCGCGGGCCGCGGTCTCACCCCGTCCCAGCGCACGCGCCGCGCCGTGGGGCGCGCCCTGGCCGCCTCGGGGCACAACGAGGTGCTGTGCTACCCGTTCGTCGGCGAGCGCGACCTGGACGGGCTGCAGCTCGAAGCCGACGACCCGCGCCGCACCTGCGTCCGGCTGGCCAACCCGCTCAACGACGACGCGCCGCTGCTGCGCACCACCCTGCTGCCGGGGCTGCTCACCACGCTGGTGCGCAACGTGGGGCGGGGCATGGGCGACGTCGCCCTCTTCGAGACCGGGACGGTGTACCTGCCCCGGGAGGGCGCGCCCGAGCGCGCGCCACTGCCCGGGGTGGACCGCGCCCCCACGGCCGAGGAGCGGGAGGCCCTGGACGCGGCCCTGCCCGANTGCGCGCGGCGGCCGTGCTGGCCGGCCGGCGCGAGCCCGCCGGGTGGTGGGGCGAGGGCCGGGAGGCGTCCTGGTCCGACGCGGTGGAGGCGGCCCGCGAGGTCGCCCGCGCCGCCCGTGTGGAGCTGGTGGTGCGCGCGGCGCAGTACGCGCCCTGGCACCCGGGGCGGTGCGCCGCGCTGTACGCGGTCACCGGCGGCGGCGAGGTACTCGTGGGACACGCCGGGGAGCTGCACCCGCGGGTGGTCAAGGCCTACGGGCTGCCGCCGCGCACGGTCGCCATGGAGATCGGCCTGGACCCGCTGCTGGAGGCCGCCGGGGCGCCGACGGCGCCGCACGTGTCGTCCTACCCGGTCGCCATCCAGGACGTGGCGCTGGTGGTGGGGCAGGACGTGCCCGCGGGCGAGGTCGAGGCGGCGCTGCGGTCCGGCGCCGGGGAGCTGCTGGAGGACGTGCGGCTGTTCGACGTCTTCACCGGCGAGCAGGTGGGGGAGGGGCGCAAGTCGCTCGCCTACACGCTGCGGTTCCGCGCCTCCGACCGGACCCTGACCGCGGAGGAGGCGGCGCAGGCGCGTGACGCGGCCGTGGCGGCCGCGGCCGAGCGCACCGGGGCGGCCCTGCGCGGCTAGCGCGTCGGGCCGGGGGCGACACGCCCGCGAACGACCCTGGTCCCGCGCCGGACGACCCGTCCGGCGCGGGATTTTTTTCGTCGCGTAATCCCTGGTCGGGCGGGGTTTTACGAGGTAGGGCGCGGGGTAGCGTGAATGCCTCCTGTAAATCGGGGGAGTATTCCTTGTTTCGTCTCTTGAACCCGCGGCGGGCGCGGCCTTAACCTGCAGGCACCTGCCGCGACCCGGGCTCGCCGGACTCTCGCGGAACAGCTGTTTCACTCGGCGTTCTCGCGTGCTCGACGCACGCACAACGTGGCTCGGAGGTCGGTTTATGA
Source organism: Nocardiopsis chromatogenes YIM 90109 (assembly GCF_000341185.1). Lineage (GTDB taxonomy): Bacteria > Actinomycetota > Actinomycetes > Streptosporangiales > Streptosporangiaceae > Nocardiopsis_A > Nocardiopsis_A chromatogenes. The sequence goes on along the minus strand of NZ_ANBH01000215.1, from coordinate 10,073 downwards.
CCGAAACAGTGGTTTCGTATGCCCGCGAACAGCAGAAGCTGCGGGAGCCCGGACGCTTCTGGCATACGTTCAGTGATATGCACCGGGTCACCCAGGGCCCGAAGTTCACGGTGGCGCGCGCCGAGGGCGTGTGGCTCTGGGACGAGTCCGGGGACCGCTATCTCGACGGGACCGCGAGCCTCTGGTACTGCAATGTCGGGCACGGCCGCAAGGAGATCGCCGACGCGGTGCACCGGCAGATGACCGAGCTGGAGGCCTACACGGTCTACGGCGACTTCGCCAACGCCCCGGCGATCGAACTGAGCGAGCGGCTCGCCGCGCACGCGCCGGTGGCCGACCCCCGGGTCATCCTCACCTGCGGGGGCGGCGAGTCCATCGAGACCGCGGCCAAGCTGGCGCGGCGCTACTTCGCGGCGGTGGGCTCCCCCGAGCGCACCCACCTGATCTCCCGCACCGGGGGGTACCACGGCCTGCACGGCTTCGGCACCGGCATCATCGGCATGGACCGGTTCCGCGAGGGCTTCGGGCCGACGGTGGAGGACGCCTCGGTGGTGCCGCACGACTCGGCCGCCGCGCTGGAGGCCGAGATCCTGCGGGTCGGGCCCGACCGGGTGGCGGCGTTCTTCGCCGAGCCGGTGATCGGCGCGGGCGGGGTGTACGCGCCGGAGCCGGGCTACTTCGAGGAGGTCTCCCGGATCTGCCGGCGGTACGGGGTGCTGTTCGTCGCCGACAGCGTGATCTGCGGCTTCGCCCGGCTGGGGGACTGGTTCGGCATCGAGCGCTTCGGCGTGCGTCCGGACATGGTGGTCTTCGCCAAGGGGGTCACCAGCGGGTACCTGCCGCTGGGCGGGGTGATCGTCGACGGGCGCATCGCCGAGCCGTTCTGGAACCGGCCGGGCAACCCCTTCCACCACGGCACCACGTACGCGGGCCACCCCTCCTGCTGCGCCGCGGCCCAGGCCAACATGGACATCCTGGAGCGCGAGGACCTGTTCACCGTGGCCCGGGAGATCGAGGTGCAGCTGGAGTCGGCGGTGCGTACCCTGGAGGACCACCCGCTGGTCGAACAGGTGCGCGCGGGGACGGGCGTGATGGCGGCGGTGAAGCTCAACGCCGAGGCCGCCGAGCGCGGGGTGACCTCACCGGACGTGTTCGCCGAGGCCCGCTCGCGCGGGGTCGTGGTGCGGGCGATCCCCGAGACGCTGCTCATCTCCCCGCCGCTGGTGATCACCTGGGAGCAGATCGAGCACCTGGTGGCGACGGTGCGCGGCGCCCTGGACGCGGTGGCGGCGCGCTAGCCTCCACCGGGTATCCTTTTCCACAGAATTGTTTCTTAGGAAGAAGTTTTCTGTGGAAAATGAGACGCGGGGGACGGGCGGGCCGGTCGACGGGCGGACCGGTGGGCCGACCGACGACGAGCTGATCACGGCCTGGGGCCTGGTCCATGAGGCGCTGCGGGACATCGACCCCCTTCTGCTCAAGGGGGTCGACCCGGGCGGCGGGGACATGGCCGGGCCCTGGTTCGAGGTCCTCATNCCGGCGGCTGCCGATGAGCAGGCTCGCCCGCGAGGTGAGCCTGAGCAGCGGGGGCTTCACGAAGCTCGCCGACCGGCTGGCCCACAAGGGGTACCTGGCCCGCGAGTCCTGCCCGACGGACCGGCGGGTGGTCTACGCCGTCCTCACCCCCGCGGGCCGGGCCTTGGCCGACGAGGCCAAGGCCCGCCACGCGGCCCTGCTGAGGGAGCACGTCCTCGACGTCATCGGGGCCGGGGGCGTGGAGCGGCTGGCCGGACTGGCCCGGTCCCTGAGAGACGCGGCCCGCGCGGGGGAGTGAGACCGGGGCCCCGTCGTGCCTACTAAGCCCGGGGAGACGGCCGACCGCCGGCCTGCGCCCCGATACCCTGGCCCGGCACGGCACCACCCAGGGCTCGGAGGGGCGGCCCGATGAAACTGTTCGCCAGCGCGGCTGAAATGCGCCCGGTCCCCCGATCGGAGGGGTTCCGCAACGGGGGAGTCTCGTACTGGTATCGCGAGGAGGGGACCCCGGAACGGCGCGCGTCGCTGCAGGGGGACGCGGAATACGACGTGTGCGTGGTCGGGGCCGGGTTCACCGGCCTGTGGGCCGCCTACTACCTGGCCGAGGCCGACCCGGGGCTGCGCGTGGCGGTGGTCGAGCGTGAATTCGCCGGCCACGGGGCCGCCGGGCGCGGCGCCGGGCTGGTCACCGCCCACTTCCCCGGCCCGCGCGAGGAGCTGGCGCGCCGCCGGGGCAAGGGCGCGGTCATCGCACTCCAGCGCGCGCTGATGGCGGCCGTCGACGAGGTCGTCGCGGTCGCCGAGAAGGAGGACCTGGGCGCCGACGCGGTCAAGGGCGGAATGCGCACCGCCGCGACCAACCCCGCGCAGAGGGAGCGCCTGACCGCCGAGGTGGCCTGGCTCCAGGAGTGGGGCTACTGGCCCGAGGACCTGTACATCGACGGCGACGGCCGCGCCTACACCCCGCACGCCGCCGACCTGGACCCGGCCCGGCTCGTCCGGGGGCTCGCCGAGGCGGCCGAACGCGGAGGCGTCGAGGTGTTCGAGGGGACGCCGGTCACCGCCGTGGCGCCGGGCGGCACCGACGGCCCGGCGGCGGTCACCCCGTTCGGCACCGTGCGCGCGCGGACCCTGATCCTGGCCACCGAGGGGTTCTCCGGTCCCGGGCCGGAGGGGTGGCCGACCGAGTCCTGCGCGATGATCGCCACCGAGCCGCTGGAGGAGCGGCTCTGGGAGGAGATCGGTTGGGACGGCCGGGAGGTGAGGACCGACGCGGCCCACCGCCCGGCGTTCGCCCGCCGGACCCCGGACGGGCGCATCGCCGTCGGCGGCCGGGGGGCACTGCCGCGCGGCGGCGCCCACGGCGAGGCGGGGACCGCGCCGCCGCAGGCCATCGCCGAGCTGTGGAGAGCGTTGGCGGGGATGTTCCCGGAGGCCGCCGACGTGCCCATCGCGCACGCCTGGACGGGGGCGGTGGGCGCCCCGGCGGACCGTGCGCCGGTGCTGGCCGTGGACAGGGAGACCGGGGTGGCGGTGGCCGGGGGATACGGCCGCTTCGGGATGGCCTTGGCGAACGTGGTGGGACGCACCCTGCGCGACACGGTCCTGGAGCGCCGCACCGAGCTGGTGCGCCTGCCCTGGTCGGACCTGGAGGGGGCGAGAACACCCCGCCTGCGGAGAATCGGCCGCCAGGTGGCCCGGGGCCTGTACCGGGGCGCGGACAAACGGGAGACGAGCCGCCGGTCCGGCACCTCCCGCCTGGCCGCGGTCGCCGAACGCCTGTCCCCGAAGGGGACGACGGAGTAGGACCACGGCCCCCACCGTGTGAGACGCGCGTCACGTCGGGATCTTATTCAGTCGGTTGCATAAGATTTCAATCATCCGGCATGATGGAACCCGTCCGCAGGGATGCATGCACCACACGGGAGCGGGGGAACGGCCATGGGGTACACGGCGGCGGTCGCCGGGGCCAGCGGCTATGCCGGAGGTGAGGTCCTCCGGCTCCTGCTCGGGCACCCCGGCATCGAGATCGGGGCGCTGACCGCCGGGGGCAGCGCGGGCACGCGGCTCGGGGAGCACCACCCGCACCTCGCCCCGCTGGCCGACCGGGTCCTGCAGGACACCGACACCGCCGCTCTCGCCGGGCACGACGTCGTCTTCCTCGCCCTCCCGCACGGCAAGTCCGCCGAGATCGCCCGGGCCCTGGGCGACGACGTCCTCATCGTCGACTGCGGCGCCGACTTCCGGCTCACCGACCCCGCCGCCTGGGAGCGCTTCTACGGCACCCCCCACGCCGGAACCTGGCCCTACGGCCTGCCCGAGCTGCCCGGCGGCCGGGAGGCCCTGGCCGGGGCCCGCCGCATCGCCGTCCCCGGCTGCCACGTCACCACGGTCACCCTCGCCCTGCTGCCCGCCCTCGCCGAGGGCCTGGCCGGCGCCGAGGACCTGACCGCGGTCTCGGTCACCGGGGTCTCCGGCGCGGGCAAGGCCCCCAAGCCCCACCTCATCGGCAGCGAGACCATGGGCTCGGCCGCCCCCTACGGCGCCGCCGGGGCCCACCGGCACAACCCCGAGATCGTGCAGAACCTGACCGCGGCCGCCGGGCGCCCCGTCACCCTCTCCTTCACCCCCGTGCTGGCCCCCATGCCGCGCGGCATCCTCGCCACCTGCACGGCCCGGCTGGCCCCTGGCGCCGACACCGCCGCCCTGCGCGCCGCCTACGAGCGACGATACGGGGCCGAGCCCTTCGTGAGCCTGCTCCCCGAAGGGCAGTGGCCCGCCACCGCCATGACCCTCGGCGCCAACACCGCCGCCGTGCAGGTCGCCGCCGACCCCGCGGCCGGGCGCCTCGTCGCCTGCGCCGCCCTGGACAACCTCACCAAGGGGACCGCCGGCGGCGCCGTGCAGAGCGCCAACATCGCCCTGGGCATCCCCGAGACCACCGGCCTGCCCACCGCGGGCGTCGCGCCCTAGCACGCCGTCCGCCCTGGCACGCCGTCCGCCCCGCACACCACCGTGAAAGGTCCCGCCGTGAGCGTCACCGCACCCCGCGGCTTCCGCGCCGCCGGCGTCGCCGCCGGACTCAAGCCCGACGGCGCCCGGGACGTCGCCGTCATCGTCAACGACGGCCCCTCCCGCTCCGCCGCCGCCGTCTTCACCGCCAACCGGGTCCAGGCCGCCCCGGTCCTGTGGTCCCGCCAGGTCGCCAAGGGCGGCCGCGCCCGCGCCGTGGTCGTCAACTCCGGCGGCGCCAACGCCTGCACCGGCACCCCCGGCTTCCAGGACACCCACGCCACCGCCGAACGCGCCGCGCACGCCCTGGGCGACTCGGCCGCCGAGATCCTGGTCTGCTCCACCGGCCTGATCGGCGAGCGCCTGCCCATGCCCGAGCTGCTCAGCGGCGTCGACCTGGCCGTCGCCGACGCGGCCCGGGACGGCGGCCTGGACGCCGCCGACGCCATCCGCACCACCGACACCGTCGCCAAGATCGCCTTCCGCCGCGGCGCCGACTACACCGTCGGCGGCATGGCCAAGGGCGCCGGGATGCTCGCCCCCGCCCTGGCCACCATGATCTGCGTGCTCACCACCGACGCCGAGCTCACCCCCGAGCAGTGCGACCGGCTGCTGCGCGCCGCCACCGCCGCCACCTTCGACCGCGTCGACGCCGACGGCTGCATGTCCACCAACGACACCGTGGTCCTCATGGCCTCCGGCGCCTCCGGCACCGCCCCCGACGAGGAGGAGTTCGCCGTCCTGCTCACCGAGGTCTGCGACGAGCTGGCGGGCCAGCTCATCGCCGACGCCGAGGGCGCCACCAAGTCGATCGCCATCGAGGTCGTCGGCGCCGCCAGCGAGGACGACGCCCTGCAGGCCGCCCGCGCCGTGGCCGGGAACAACCTCTTCAAGTGCGCCATGTTCGGCGAGGACCCCAACTGGGGCCGGGTGCTCGCCGCCGTGGGCACCACCACCGCCGCCTTCGAGCCCGACCAGCTCAACGTCGCCATCAACGGCGTGTGGGTGTGCCGCAAGGGCGCCGTCGGCGACGACCGCTCCAAGGTCGACCTGAGCGGCCGCGACGTGGCCGTCACCGTCGACCTGTCCGCCGGGGGCGCCGCCGCCACCGTCCGCACCACCGACCTGACCACCGCCTACGTCCACGAGAACTCGGCCTACAGCTCATGAACTCCCGCAAACAGGCCCTGGACAAGGCCACCACCCTCATCGAGGCGCTGCCCTGGATGAGCCGCTTCCACGGCCGCACCGTCGTGGTCAAGTACGGCGGCAACGCCATGACCGACCCCGAACTGCAGGACCGGTTCGCCGAGAACATCGTCTTCCTGCGCTACGCCGGACTGCGCCCCGTGGTGGTGCACGGCGGCGGCCCGCAGATCAAGGCGCACCTGGAGCGGGTCGGCCTGGAGAGCACCTTCGCCGGGGGCCTGCGCGTCACCACCCCCGAGACCATGGACATCGTCCGCATGGTGCTGGTCGGCCAGGTCAACCGGGACATCGTCGGCCGCATCAACCGGCACGGCCCCTTCGCCGTGGGCCTGTCCGGCGAGGACGCCCGGATGATGACCGCCGAGCGCAAGCCCGCCATGGTCGACGGCGAACCGGTCGACATCGGCCTGGTCGGAGAGGTCACCGAGGTCGACGCCGCGGTGGTGGACACCCTGCTGGACGACGGCCGCATCCCCGTCGTCTCCAGCGTCGCCCGCTCCGGCGAGGGCGTCTACAACGTCAACGCCGACACCGCGGCCGCCGCCCTCGCCGCCGGGCTGGGCGCCAGCAAGCTCATCATGCTCACCGACATCGAGGGCCTGTACGCCGACTACCCGGCGTGCGAGGAGCTGATCAGCCGCCTGTCCGCCACCGAGCTGGAGCACCTGCTGCCCGACCTGTCCAGCGGCATGGTCCCCAAGATGGAGGCCTGCCTGCGGGCGGTGCGCGGCGGCGTCCCCCAGGCGCACGTCCTCGACGGCCGCACCCCCAACTCCCTGCTGCTCGAAGTGTTCACCAACGACGGCATCGGCACCATGGTCGTGCCCGACGACGCCCCCCACGACGTGTTCGGAGGCCCCGCATGAGCGCCCCCACCGCATCCGCCGACGGACCGGGCGAGGCGACCCGCGCCCTGCAGGAGCGGTTCCAGGCCGCCCTCATGCCCACCTACGGCGTGCCGCCCGTGGCCATCGCCCGCGGCGAGGGCGCCCGCGTCTGGGACGCCGACGGCCGCGAATACCTCGACCTCATCGGCGGCATCGCCGTCAGCGCCCTGGGCCACGGCCACCCCGCCCTCACCAAGGCCGTCGCCGACCAGGCCGCCACCCTGGCCCACACCTCCAACCTCTTCCTCCACGAGCGCGAGGTCGAACTCGCCGAGCGCCTCATCGCCCTGCTCGGCGACCCCGGCGCCCGCGTCTTCCTCACCAACTCCGGCACCGAGGCCAACGAGGCCGCCCTCAAACTCGCCCGCAAGGCCGCCGGACCCGGCCGCACCGTCCTGGTCGCCGCCGAGAACGGCTTCCACGGCCGCACCCTCGGTGCCCTGGCCGTCACCGGCAAGGAGGCCATCCGCGCCCCCTTCGGCCCCTACGGCACCGAGGTGCGGTTCTTCCCGCACGGCGACGCCGAGGCCCTGCGCGCCGCCGTGGACGGCGACACCGCCGCCGTCATCGTGGAGCCCGTCCAGGGCGAGGCCGGGGTCGTCCCCGCCCCCGACGGCTACCTGGCCGACGTCCGCGCCGTCTGCGACGAGACCGGGGCCGCGTTCATCCTCGACGAGATCCAGTCCGGCATCGGCCGCACCGGCCACTGGTTCGCCCACCAGGCCGCGGGCGTGCGCCCCGACATCCTCACCCTGGCCAAGGGCCTGGGCGGGGGCCTGCCCATCGGCGCCTGCGTCGGCTTCGGCCGCTTCGCCACCGCCTTCGCCAAGGGCGACCACGGCTCCACCTTCGGCGGCAACCCCGTCGCCGCGGCCGCCGCGCTGGCCGTCCTCGACACCGTCGGCTCCGACGACCTGGTCGGCAACGCCGCCCGCACCGGCGCCGCCCTCGCCGACGGCATCCGCGCCACCGGCCACCCCCTGCTCGCCGGGGTGCGCGGCACCGGCCTGTGGCTGGGCCTGGCCCTGACCGCCGACCGCGCCGCCGACGTGCAGGCCCGCGCCGCCGCGCACGGCTTCCTGGTCAACGCCGTGGCCCCGGACGCCGTGCGGCTCGCCCCGCCGCTGACCCTCACCGCCGACCAGGCCGCCTCCTTCACCGGCGCCCTGCCCGCCATCCTCGACGAGGTGACCCCGTGACCCGCCACTTCCTCCGCGACGACGACCTCACCCCGCAGGAGCAGACGGCCGTCCTCGACCTGGCCGACGCCCTGAAGGCCGACCGGTTCTCCCGCCGCCCCCTGGAGGGCCCACAGACCGTCGCCCTGGTCTTCGACAAGCCCTCCACCCGCACCCGCGTCTCCTTCGCCGTGGGCGTGGCCGACCTCGGCGGCGCGCCGCTGGTCATCGACGCCCAGGGCAGCCAGATGGGCCGCGGCGAGCCCATCGCCGACACCGCCCGGGTCCTGGAACGCCAGGTCGCCGCCGTCGTCTGGCGCACCTTCGCCCAGGAGGGCCTGGAGGCCATGGCCGAGGCCGCCTCCGTGCCGGTCGTCAACGCCCTGTCCGACCGCTTCCACCCCTGCCAGATCCTCGCCGACCTGCAGACGGTGCGCGAGCGCAAGGGCCGCCTGGCCGGGCTCACCCTGGCCTACTTCGGCGACGGCGCCAACAACATGGCCCACTCCTACCTGCTCGGCGGCGCCACCGCCGGAATGCACGTGCGCATCGCCGCCCCCGAGGGCTACCGGCCCGACGCCGACGTCCTGGAGCGCGCCCGCGCCATCGCCGCCGGGACCGGCGGGTCGGCCGAGGTCGTCACCGACGCCCGCAAGGCCGCCGCCGGAGCCGACGTCCTGGCCACCGACGCCTGGACCTCCATGGGCCAGGAGGACGAGGCCGCCGACCGCGTCGCCCCCTTCCTGCCCTTCACCGTCGACGACGCCCTGCTGGCGGCCGCCGCCCCCGAGGCGGTCGTGCTGCACTGCCTGCCCGCCTACCGCGGCCAGGAGATCACCGCCTCGGTCCTGGACGGCCCCGCCTCGGCCGTGTGGGACGAGGCCGAGAACCGCCGCCACGCCCAGAAGGCCCTGCTGTGCTTCCTGCTGGACCCTCCGGCCCCGGAGGGCGCGGGGCGGCGACGATGACCGCCGACGGCGCCGCCGCGCCGATGACCAAGGCGGCCCGGCACGCCCGCATCACCGACGTGCTCACCCGCAACGACGTGCGCTCCCAGGCCGAACTGGCCAGGCTGCTCGCCGAGGCGGGGGTGCAGGTCGCCCAGGCCACCCTCTCCCGGGACCTCGACGAACTCGGGGCGGTGAAGCTGCGCACCGCCGGAGGGGACCTCATCTACCGGCTGCCCGGCGAGGGCGGCGAGCGGCTGCAGCGCGCCGGGGCCGACGCCCACGGCGGGGGCCTGGACCTGGCCGCCGCCGCGGGCTCGCGCGTCACCCGGCTCGCCGAAGAGCTGCTGGTATCGGCCGAGGCGTCGGCCAACATGGTCGTGGTCCGCACACCGCCCGGGGCGGCGCAGTTCCTCGCCTCGGCGATCGACCACACCGACTTCCAGGCCATTCTCGGCACCATCGCCGGGGACGACACCATCCTCGTCGTCTCCCGGGACCCCGAGGGCGGCGAAGAACTCGCATCGGCGCTGCTCCGGCTGGCCGACCGCAAGACCCGACCACCACACGAGGAGGAACCGACATGAGCGAGCGGGTCGTACTCGCCTATTCCGGGGGGCTGGACACCTCCGTGGCCATCGGCTGGATCGCCGAGGAGACCGGCGCCGAAGTGGTGGCCGTGGCCATCGACTGCGGCCAGGGCGGCGAGGACCTGGACACGATCCGGCAGCGCGCCATCGACTGCGGCGCCGTCGAGGCCGTCGTCGCCGACGCCAAGGACGAGTTCGCCGAGCAGTACTGCGTCCCCGCGCTGCAGGCCAACGCCCTGTACATGGACCGGTACCCGCTGGTCTCGGCGCTGTCGCGGCCGCTGATCGTCAAGCACCTGGCCGACGCCGCCCGCTACCACGGCGCCACCATGGTCGCCCACGGCTGCACCGGCAAGGGCAACGACCAGGTCCGCTTCGAGGCCGGGCTGGCCGCCCTGTTCCCCGAGCTCAAGGTGCTCGCCCCGGTGCGCGACTCGGGCATGACCCGGGACAAGGCCATCGCCTTCGCCGAGGAGAAGGGCCTGCCCATCGACGTCTCCAAGAAGTCGCCCTACTCCATCGACCAGAACCTGTTCGGCCGCGCCGTGGAGACCGGGTTCCTCGAGGACATCTGGAACGGGCCCATCGAGGACGTCTACGCCTACACCGACGACCCCGGCAAGCCGCGCGAGGCCGACGAGCTGGTCGTCACCTTCACCGCCGGCGTGCCCACCGCCATCGACGGCAAGGAGCTCACCCCGCTGCAGGTCATCG
>NZ_ANBH01000214.1 GCF_000341185.1 Nocardiopsis chromatogenes YIM 90109 | reverse complement strand
GGAGCTGGTCGTCCCCTTCCCCGCCGGCGTGCCCACCGCCATCGACGGCAAGGAGCTCACCCCGCTGCAGGTCATCGAGGAGATGAACCGGCGGGCGGGCGCCCAGGGCGTGGGCCGCATCGACATGGTCGAGGACCGGCTGGTCGGCATCAAGAGCCGCGAGGTCTACGAGGCGCCGGGCGCCATCGCGCTCATCGCCGCCCACCAGGAGCTGGAGAACGTCACCGTGGAGCGGGAGCTGGCCCGGTTCAAGCGCGGCGTCGACCAGCGGTGGGGCGAGCTGGTCTACGACGGCCTGTGGTTCTCCCCCCTCAAGGAGTCCCTGGACGGGTTCATCGCCGACGCCAACAAGCACGTCTCCGGCGACGTGCGGGTGGTCCTGCACGGCGGCCGGGCCGTGGTCACCGGGCGGCGCAGCGAGCAGTCGCTCTACGACTACGAGCTGGCCACCTACGACACCGGCGACACCTACGACCAGTCCATGGCGCGCGGCTTCATCGACGTGTGGAGCATGCCCGCCAAGATCGCCTCGATGCGGGAACAGCGCAACGCCTGACCCGCCCGCCGCGGCCCCGGCACGGCAGCGCCCGGGGCCGCGGCGACGACGACCGACCCATCCGCCCACCCCAGCAAAGGACACCGACCGTGGCCCAGGACAGCGCCGACGCCAGCGCCGAGGCCCCCGGCGGCCCCGTGACCCGCCTGTGGGGCGGCCGCTTCGCCGGCGGCCCCTCCGAGGCCCTCGCCGCCCTCTCCGACAGCACCTCCTTCGACTGGCGCCTGGCCCGCCACGACATCGCCGGGTCCCGGGCCCACGCCCGCGTCCTGCACGCCGCCGGGCTGCTGACCGACGAGGAGCTGCAGGGCACCCTGGACGGGCTCGACCGCCTGGAGGCCGACGTCGCCTCGGGCGCCTTCACCCCGGTGCCCGAGGACGAGGACGTGCACACCGCCCTGGAGCGCGGCTTCATCGAGCGCGTCGGCCCCGAGCTCGGCGGGCGGCTGCGCGCCGGGCGCTCGCGCAACGACCAGATCGCCACCCTGGTGCGGATGTACCTGCGCGAGCAGGCCCGCGCCGTCGCCGGGGAGCTGCTCGACCTCGTCGGCGCGCTCGCCGACCAGGCCGAGGCGAACATGGGCGTGCCCATGCCGGGCCGCACCCACCTGCAGCACGCCCAGCCGGTGCTGCTCTCCCACCACCTGCTCGCGCACGCCTGGCCGCTGCTGCGGGACGTGGAGCGGCTGGCCGACTGGGACCGCCGCGCCGCCGTCTCGCCCTACGGCTCCGGCGCGCTGGCCGGGTCCTCGCTCGGGCTGGACCCCGAGGCGGTCGCCGCCGACCTGGGCTTCCCCGCCGCGGCGGAGAACTCCATCGACGCCACCGCCTCCCGGGACGTGGCCGCCGAGTTCGCCTTCGCGGCCGCGATGACCGGGGTGGACCTGTCGCGCATCTCCGAGGAGGTCATCCTCTGGGCCACCAAGGAGTTCTCCTTCGCCATCCTCGACGACGCCTACTCCACGGGGTCGTCGATCATGCCGCAGAAGAAGAACCCGGACATCGCCGAGCTGGCGCGCGGCAAGTCCGGCCGCCTCATCGGGGACCTGACCGGCCTGCTCGGCACCCTCAAGGGGCTGCCGCTGGCCTACAACCGGGACCTGCAGGAGGACAAGGAGCCGGTGTTCGACGCCGCCGACACCCTGCTGCTCCTGCTGCCCGCGTTCACCGGCATGGTCGCCACGCTCAAGTTCGACGGCGAGCGCATGGCCGAGCTGGCGCCGCAGGGGTTCTCGCTGGCCACCGACATCGCCGAGTGGCTGGTGCGGCAGCGGGTGCCGTTCCGCGAGGCGCACGAGATCGCGGGGGCGTGCGTGCGCCTGTGCGAGGAGCGCGGTGTGGACCTGCCCGACCTGGGCGACGAGGACTTCGCGTCGGTGTCGGAGCACCTGACCCCGCAGGTGCGCGAAGTGCTGACGGTGGAGGGGGCCATGGCCTCGCGGGCGGGCAAGGGCGGAACGGCCCCGGTCCGCGTCCGCGAGCAGCTCGCCCGCGTCCGTGAGGCGGCGGAAGGGCTGAGGGCCTTCGCCGGGTCCTGAGCCGGGATGGGCCCCGCCCAGGCCGCCGTCCTCCATCACCCTGTCCGGCCGAGCTCCTCCTCCCGCCGTACGTCATCGCCCAAGAGGGGCGAATTCTCCGAACCCCCCTCCCGCTCCGTCCGCATGCGGTAGCGTCCTGAATCCGTGGGCACCACGGGTGGCCACTCCTGTGCGCATCGTGATCCGTTCCGGCCGAGTCCGGGCCGCGGGCACCGCGCACCGGGGGCGGCCGACGCGCAGCCCGCACGGGGGAGGAGCCGGATGGGGCAGTCGGGGGGAGCAGAGCGCGGCATCAGGGCGCAGCTCAACAGGATCGTGCTGATTCCCAGCGTGACGTTCCTGGCGCTGTTCGTCGTGCTCAGCGGCGTCACCCTGACCCAGGCGGTCTCGCTGCGCCTGGCCTCCCGCGACGCCCGGGAGGCCGTCCACCTGCAGCAGGTCCTCACCGAGCTGCAGCGCGAACGCCGCCTGGCCGCCGAGCACCTGGCCGACCCCGGCCGGGGATCGCTGGAGGCCTTCCACGACCAGACCGCCGCCACCGACGACGCCGTCGAGCGCATGGGCGAGGCCGGGGACCGGCTGCGCGGCTCGCGCGACTCCGCCGTCGCCGACCGCGCCTCCTCCTTCCACGCCTCCCTGGCCCGCCGGGGCGGACTGCGGGACGAGATCGCCGCCGGCGACATCGGGGCCCCCATCGCCGCCGCCGACTACGGCACCGCCGTCGAGCGCGGAGTGCGCGTGTTCGACGCCGTGGGGCGCACCGCCGCCGACGGCCCGTCGGCCGCGGCCGCGGCCGACACGGTGGCGCTCATGCGCGCACAGGAGCGGTTCTCCCGCGCCGACGCCCTCCTCAGCGGAGGCGGCGACGCGGGCCGGGCCGCCTCCCTCGTCGAGGACGCCGAGGCCCGCCTGGCCGAGACCGGCTCCGCCCTGTCGGGCGAACCCGCACGGGCGCACGCCGCCCTGGACGCCTCATCGGACTGGAGCCGCGCGCGCACCCTGGCCGAGCGCGCCGCCGAGCGGGACGGCGGCGGCGACGCACCCCCCGAAGGGTGGCGGTCGGCCGCCGACGAGGTCGACGCGGGCCTGACCGGATTGGCGGCCGCCCAGGCCGGAACGGTCGTCGACCGCACCCGCGACGCCTCCAACGCCATGTTCAGCCTCGCCCTGGGCGGCGGCACCATGGCGCTGTTCGCCGGGACCCTCGCCTACGGGGTCGCCTCCCGCTCCGCCGGGCGGCTGATCGGCCGCCTGGCCCGGCTGCGCGCCGAGACCCTGGAGCTGGCCCGCACCCGGCTGCCGCGCATCGTCGCCCGGCTGGAGCAGGGCGAATCCGTCGACCTGGACCGGGAGGTGCGCCGCCTGGACCACGGCGACGACGAGGTCGGCCAGGTCGCCGACGCCTTCACCACCGCCCAGCGCACCGCCGTGCGCGCCGCGGTGCGCCAGGCCGACATGCGCGCGGGCGTGAACCGGGTCTTCCTCGGCATCGCGCACCGCAACCAGTCGCTGGTCCAGCGCCAGCTCCAGCTCCTCGACCGCATCGAGCGCGAGGAGGAGGACCCCGACCTGCTGGAGGACCTCTTCCACCTGGACCACCTGGCCACCCGGGGGCGCCGCAACGCCGAGAACCTCATCATCCTCGGCGGCGGGCGGCCCGGCCGCCGCTGGCGCACCCCCATCCCGCTGGTGGACATCCTGCGCGGCGCCATCTCCGAGACCGAGGAGTACGCCCGGGTGGAGCTGCGGGTGGTGCCCGACGTGGCGCTGTCGGGCACCGTGGTGGCCGACGTCATCCACCTGGTCGCCGAGCTGGTGGAGAACGCCACCTCCTTCTCCCCGCCGCACACCCCCGTGCACATCCACAGCGAGCTGGTGCCCAAGGGCGTCGCCGTGGAGATCGAGGACCGCGGCCTGGGCATGGGGGAGGAGGCGCTCTCCCGCGCCAACGCCACCCTGCGCGAGGCGCCCGAGTTCGACGTCATGGCGCTCAACCAGGACCTGCGCCTGGGGCTGTTCGTCGTCGCCCGGCTGGCCGCCAAGCACGACGTGCACGTCCAGCTCTGCCCCTCGCCCTACGGCGGCACCCGCGCGGTGGTGCTCATCCCCGCCGCGCTCATCGCCGACCGGCAGGCCCCCGCCCGCCCGGCCCGGCGCGGCGCGCAGGAGCGCCGCCCCGCCGGCCGGACCGCCCCCGACCTGCTCGCCGGGGCCCCCGTCGCCGCCGGGCGGCCCGGCGCCCCCGCGCAGCCGTCCGGGCACGCCCGGACGGCCCCCCAGGACCGGTCCGCCGCCCCCCGTGCGGCCCGGCCGTCCGCGTCGGCGCCATCCGCACCGACCGCACCCGCTCCCCCCGCAGCCGAGGACGGCCGCCCGGCGCTGCCCAAGCGGCGCCGCCAGGCCGGACTCGCCCCGCAACTGCGCGAGGAACCGGCGGTACCCCCCGCCGGCGGAGCCGCGCCCGCCCTGCTCGAGCCTTCGCCCGAGCGGGCCCGCGCGGTGATGAGCGCGTTCCAGAAGGGGACCCGGCGCGGCCGGGAGGACGAACACACGGGAGAGAGCAGCGAATGATGGTTGACGACGGCAACGCGGCAACAGACCTCAACTGGCTCCTGGACGACCTGGTGGACCGCACGGTGGGCGCCGAGCACGCCATCGTGCTCTCCGCCGACGGGCTGCTCATCGGCCGTTCCCGCGGCCTCGGCGCCGAACAGGGCGAGCACCTGTCCGCGGTCGCCTCCGCCTTCCAGAGCCTGGCCCGCGGCACCGGCCGACGGTTCGGCGGCGGCGCTGTGCGCCAGACCGTGGTGGAGATGGAGCACGCCTACCTGTTCGTGACCGCCGCCGGGGAGGGCGCCTGCCTGGCCGTGCTGGCCGCCGAGGACGCCGACGTGGGCCTGGTCGCCTACGAGATGAACATGCGCATCAAGCGCGTGGGCCAGTTCCTCACCTCCGCCCCCCGCTTCCCCGAGTCGGTCGTCGCGGGCGGCGGCTCGTGAGCCCGGCGGCCGGGCGCCTGGACGAGGGCGCCGGGCCGCTGGTGCGGCCCTACACCATGACCGGGGGGCGGACCCGTCCCGCCGCGGGCGCCGGGCTCGACATGATCAGCATCGTGGTCGCGGCGCGCGAGCGGAGGGACTGGGGGGAGATGCAGCCCGAGCACGCGCGCATCCTGCGCCGCTGCCGCACCCCGGTCTCGGTGGCCGAGCTCTCGGCCCATCTGGACATCCCCATCACCGTGGTCAAGGTGCTGGTGGGCGACCTCGTCGCCGCGGGCGACGTGGCCGCCCGGGCACCGGCGCCCGCGGCCGACCACCCCGAAGCCCACGTTCTGCAGGCGGTACTCGATGGCATCCGACGGCTCTGACGGCGCCGACACCGGCGTCACCGGCGCGCACGACCTCCCGGTCGCGGTCAAGATCCTGGTGGCCGGGGGGTTCGGGGCGGGCAAGACCACCCTGGTCGGGTCGGTCAGCGAGATCGCCCCGCTCAGCACCGAGGAGGTGATGACCGAGGCCAGCATGGGCGTGGACGACACCGGCGGGGTGGAGGCCAAGACCACCACCACCGTCGCCCTGGACTTCGGGCGCATCACGGTCAGCGAGCGGGTGGTGCTGTACCTGTTCGGCACACCCGGGCAGGGGCGGTTCTGGTTCATGTGGGACGAGCTGGCCTCCGGCGCGCTGGGGGCGGTCGTCGTCGCCGACACCCGGCGCCTGGAGAGCTGCTTTCCCGCGGTGGACTTCTTCGAGCGGCGCGGCGTCCCGTTCGCCGTGGCCGTCAACCAGTTCGACGGGGCGCACCGCTACACCGCCCAGGAGGTGCGCGAGGCGGTGGACGTCGACCCGCACGTCCCGGTGGTGCTGGGCGACGCCCGCGAGCGCGAGTCCGGCAAGGAGGTGCTGCTGGCCCTCGTCGAACACGTGATCCGCCGTCGCAGCCCGGCCCTGAGCGGGTGAGCTGTAGCATAGGGCTCCCCGAACGCACACGACTCGTTAGCATCTCTCGCGTGAATCCTGACAGTATGCAGAATCCGGACAGACTCCCCCCTCGCGATCTGCCGCGGCGCCGCTCCGGGCGGCACCGCAATCCGCTCTCCTTCGACAGCTGGGTCGGCACCCCGCGGCTGGTGCTCGCCGTGCCCGGCGGTGGCGGGGAGGCCGCGGAGATCGGCGCGCAGATCGCCGACCTGTTGCGCTCCTACCGCCCCGAGGTCGATATCAAGTACGGGTGCGCCGACGGCGGCCCCTCGCTGCGCGAGGCCATGGACGGCCTCGCCCCGCGCGAGGGCAGCCCGCTGGCGGGCATCGTCGTGCCGCTGGTGACCGGCCCGCACGCGCCCACCGCCCGGGCCGTGGAGGAGGCGGCCCGGGACACCGGCGCCGACGTGCGGGTGACCGAGGCGCTCGGCCCGCACCCCATGCTCGCGGAGGTGCTGCACCTGCGCCTGGCCGAGGCCGGGTTCGTGCGTGCCGACCGGATGCGGCTGATCAGTGTGGTGGCCCCCTCGGCCAGCATGACCGACGGCGTCGTGGTGGGCGCGGCCGGCGGCGGCGAGGCGGCCGGTGCCGCCGGGGTGACCGCGGTGCTGCTCGCCGCCCGGCTCGGCATCACCGTGCTGCCCGCCGACATGGACGACGACGCCGCGATGGCCGAGGCGTTCGGGCAGCTGGCCGAGGCCGGCTGCGCCCGCCCGGTGCTCGCCCCCGGGGTGATCGGCCCCGAGATGCCCGAGGGGCGCGTCGCCGAGCTGGCCGAACGGAACGGGGCACGGGCCAGTGCGCCGCTGGGCGCGGGCAGCACCCTGGCCAAGATCGCGGCGCTGCGCTACGCCGAGGTGCTCAACAGCGTCGGGGTGCAGACCCCGCCGAGCGTGGACGACCTGCCCGCGCCGGTCGGGTCGCGGCACCGCCCGGAGAGCTGACCCCCGCGCCTGCTCACTCAATGTGAGCGAACCGCCACCCTCGGCATCGGAACTTCGGTACCCTCCTCCCACGGGCGCGCCGTCGGAGGAGGGGGACCCATGGCCGCGACGCCGGAGCGGCGGACCATCCGCGGGCAGCTCACCCGCATCGTTCTGATTCCCAGCGTCTGCTTCCTGCTGCTGTGGACCGCCACCACCGCGGCCGACGCCGTGCAGGCCGCCTCCATGGCCGCCGCCGTCGGCGACGGCCGCGCCGGGACCGCCGCCTTCACCCGCCTGGCCGAAGCCCTGCGCGAGGAGCGGCTGGCCACCATGGTCCGGCTCGGCGACCCCGGGGACCCCGCGGCGGACGAACCCCTGGAGCGCGCCCGGGCGGGCGCGGACCGGGCCCTGGAGCACGTCGAACCGCACGCCGAGGGGCTGCGCTCCAGCGCCGACCGGAACGTGCTGCGCAGCGCCGCCCGCTTCGACGGCCGCGGCGAGGGCGCCCCCGAGGACCTGGACGGGCTGCGTGGCGGCGTCGACGACGGCTCCGTCACCCGCGCCACCGCGCTGGAGGCCTACGACGCCCTGCTCGGGGACCTGCGCACGCTCGGCTCCGCGCTGCTCGACGCCGCCGCGGACGGGGCGGACGGCGCCGCGGCGGGACTGGCCGACACCCTGGTGGGCGTGCGCGAGGAGTACTCGCGCGCCGAGGCGCTGCTCGCGGGGGCCATCGCCGCCGGGGGCATGGACTACCAGGAGACCGCCCACTTCACCTACCTCACCGCCTCCTACCGGGACTCGCTGGAGCAGGCCGAACCCGATCTGCGCGGCCCGGCGCTGGACACCTACACCGAGCTGACCTCCGGCGACGCCTGGCGGCGCACCGAGCGGCTCAGCCGGAGCGTGGTCACCCGGCCGCCCGTCTCCGATGAGCAGGCCGCGGCCGGGCGCCCCGCCTGGAACACCGACCCGGAGGTCGGCAGGGACGAGTGGGAACGGGCGGCGGGAGGGGCGGGGGAGGGGCTGCGCGCCCTCGCCCGCACCCAGCGCGCGGCGGTCTTCGACACCGCCGAGACCGCCGCCCACACCCGCATCGCACTGAGCGTCGCCGGGGCGGTGCTGACCCTGGCCGCGGGGGCCGCCGCGATCATCGTCGCCGGGCGCTCCTCCCGGCGCCTGACCGAGCGGCTGTGCCGCCTGCGCACCGAGACCCTGGCGGTGTCCGACACCCGCCTGCCGCGCATCGTCTCCCGGGTCCAGGAGGGCGCCCGCGTCGACCTGGGGGACGCGCTGCCGCAGCTGTCCTACGGGAACGACGAGATCGGCGAGGTGGCCGACGCCTTCAACACGGCACAGCGCACCGCGGTCGGCGCCGCCGTCAAACAGGCCGAGATCCGGGCGGGGGCCAACAAGGTCTTCCTCGGCATCGCCTACCGCAACCAGGCGCTCGTGCAGCGGCAGCTGCGCCTTCTCGACGAGATCGAGTACGCCGAGGAGGATCCGCGCACCCTGGAGAAGCTGTTCCGCCTGGACCACCTGGCCACCCGCGCCCGGCGGTACGCCGACAACCTCATCATCCTCGGCGGGGCGCACTCGGCCCGGCGCTGGCGCGAGCCGCTGCCGGTCGTCGACGCCCTGCGCGCCGCGATCTCGGAGACCGAGGACTACCAGCGGGTGCGCCTGACCTGCGCCCCCGGCCCGCCGCTGCGCGGCACCGCCGTGGCCGACGTGGTGCACCTGGTGGCCGAGCTGGTGGAGAACGCCACCCAGTTCTCCCCGGCGGGGGCGCCGGTCGACGTCACCTGCGGCCCCGCGCCCGGCGGGATGGCGGTGGAGGTGGAGGACCGGGGGCTGGGACTGACCCCCGAGGGGTACGCGGCCGCCGAGCGGACGCTGGCCCAGGCGCCCGAGTTCGACGTGATGGCGCTGCAGAACGAGCCGCGGGTGGGACTCTTCGTGGTGGCGCGCCTGGCGGCCCGCCACGGGATAGCGGTGCGGCTGGCCCCGTCGGCCTACGGGGGTGCACGGGCGACGGTGCTGGTGCCCGCGGCATTGCTGGAGGAGGCGGTCGTGGCCGGGGGGCACGGTGGTGGACGGTAGGGAAGACGACAGAACAGGCGCCCACGGGGGAGGGACACCACCCCGCCGGGACGGTGGACCGCACGGCGCGGGCGGCGGCCCGGCCGCCGGAGGCGGGCGCCCGGAGGCGGCGGAGCATGGGCCGAGCGCAGACGCCGGAGACCCGAGTGGTGAAGCCAGAGGCCCGAGCGGTGAGGAGTGCGGCCTGCTCGATGCGGGCCCGCTCCTCCGCCCCTTCGCCCTTCGGGCGGGACGCCCGCCTGTACCGGCGTCCCCGAGGCCGAGCGCGCGCACTCCGGCCGGTCCGCTGACCGCGGTACGGGCAGCGGACCCCTCCGACGCCGACCGCGAGCCGTACCCGGAGGTGGCGGCGGTGCTGAGGGCCTGCGCGAAGCCGCGCCGGGTCATCGACCTGGCGGCGGAGGCGGGCCTGCCACTGACGGTCGCCCGGCACCTGGTCCGCGACCTGGCGGCCGAGGGGCGCCTGGTGGTGTGCCACAGCCGCCCGGCGGATGACCGCGACATCCTCGAACACGTGCTTGAGGGTCTGAGGGCCCTGTGATCCCGCAGAAACGGAACCGGTAGGGGCGGGGTCGCCGCCATCACCGGGTGCGATGCGCGTCCGCCGGTCACTGTGACCGGAGTCGAGGGCGGCCCCGGTACCCCGCTCGCTGGCACCGGCCGAGCGCGGGGTCGGCGGGGCGTGAGGTGGAGGACGCCGACAAGGCAGGTCAGCGCCCATTTCGGCAGCGCTGGCGATTGCGCGGAGGGTGCGTGGTCGCCGCGATGGGCGGCGACGGCGGGGNGCCCCGCCTGCCGTCCGCCGGGTTCCTCGTGGTCCAGGGAGGCGGCGGCCCAGCTGGCGCCCCGCTCCCGGCCGGGGTCCGTGAGCGGGGTACCAGCTGGGCCGTCTTTTCGGACCGCAGGACCCCGCTGGACGGAGAGCAAGGCCGGGGAACCGCGCCCCCCGCTCGCCAGCCATCACGGCGACCATCCGCATGCCATCCGCATGGCCGCACGCCCGATGCCCGACGGTCCCGGCCCCCGGGCGTGATGGGTCCCGCTAATCTCGGTCGCCGCCGCCGGTCGTCCGAACTTCCGCCCCCACGCGCCTCGTCCGACCGGCGGACGCCACCGTCGACGGGAGCAGCCCTCATGCCGAACACGTCCGACCGCCCCCAGGCCCTCCACCTGGCCGGTGCGGTGCTCGCCTGTGTCATCGCGGCCGCGGCCGGCGCCTTCATCGCTCCCCGCCCACTGCCCTTCACCGCGGACGTCGTCCAGCGCGAGACCTCCCCGGCCATCTACGAACCCTTCGGGGACATGGGCGCCCCCGAGCCCGTCGAAGTCCTGCTGGTCCGCGCGTACTCGCTCGCCGGAACCGTCCACACTCTCCGGCTCGGCCACGACGCCGAGGCCTACTTCCATGAGGTCACCGTTCCCGATGCGACCGGTACCGAAGGCCCACCGGAGATCGCCTCCGTCGACTGGACCCCCGAGGAGATCACCGTCCGCTTCGCCTCCGGGCACGCGCTCGCGGTCCCCGCCGAGAAGGCCGTCGGCCACCGCTGAAGCGCCGCCCGGAAGGTCCCGGAAGGTCCCTGATGTGCCGGAGGGGTCGTCCGGCACCGCGCCCCCCCTTGCTAGCGTGTGCCGGATGAGCGGCGAGCACATCGGCATCATCGGAGCAGGCATCGTCGGACTGGCCCTCGCGGAGTGGATCACCCGCAACCGCCCCGGCGCGCGGGTCACCGTCCTCGAACGCGAGGAACGGGTCGCCGCCCACCAGACCGGCCACAACAGCGGTGTCGTGCACGCGGGCCTCTATTACAGGCCCGGCTCCCTCAAAGCCACCCTGTGCCGCCGCGGCACCGCCCTGCTGCGCGACTACTGCGCCGAACGGGAACTCCCCTACGAAGAGGCCGGCAAGGTCCTCGTCGCCCAGGACGCCGAAGAGGAGGCGCGGCTCGACCGCATCGAGTCCACCGCCCGCGAGAACGGCGTCCCCGATGTCCGCCGCCTCGGCCCCGACGGCCTCCGGGAGATCGAGCCGCACGTGCGCGGTACCGGCGGCCTCCACTCGCCGCACACCGCCATCACCGACTTCGTGGCGGTCGCCGAATCCCTCGCCGACGACGTCCGCCGTGCCGGTGGCCGGGTGCTGCTCGGCACCCCCGTCATCGACCTGCGCCAGGGCGCGGGCGGCGCCGAGGCGCTCACCGGCGACCCCCGCGGCGAGCGCGTCCGCCACCGCTTCGACACCCTCATCGTCTGCGGCGGCCTGGAGACCGACCGCCTGGCCCGCATGGCCGGAGCGGGCGACGACCCCCGCATCGTGCCCTTCCGCGGCACCTACCACGAGCTGGCGCCCGAAAGCCGCCATCTGGTGCGCGGTCTCGTCTACCCGGTCCCCGACCCGCGCTACCCCTTCCTCGGCGTCCACCTGACCCGGCACGTCCACGGCGAGGTCACCGCGGGCCCCAACGCCCTGCTCGACCGCGCCCGCCTGGGCGAGACGCTGCGCTGGCCCGGCTTCTGGCGCCTGGCCCGGCGGCACTGGGCGATGGGCGCCGCCGAGATGGCGGTGTCCGCCTCCCCCGCGGTCTTCGCCCGCCAGGCGCGCCGCCTCGTCCCCGGGATCACCGCCCGCGACCTGCGCCCCGCACCCTCCGGCGTGCGCGCCCAGGCGCTCGCCCGGGACGGCTCCCTGGTGGACGACTTCGCGCTGGAGACCCACGACCGCATCGTGTGCGTGCGCAACGCCCCTTCCCCGGCCGCGACCTCCTCCCTCGCGATCGCCGAGTACCTCGGGGAGAAGATCGTCCCCGTCCGGTAGCGCCACGGTGTCCGGCGGGAACACTCCCCTCCATGGGAGCCGCCGCCGGTGCGCTCCGGCTCGGCCGCGCCGCGGTGCTCGGCCACCGGGTGCGCGCCCACGACCTGGACCGCCCGGGCGGCGGCGGGGCGCGCGTGCTCGCCGTCGGCCTGCAGGACCACCCTCCGGGCCGNGGCGGCGCGGCGCCCCGCCGCCCGGACGGCGCACGGTGCTGCTGCACTCGTTGCGCGGCGCACTCCACCTGCACGACGCCGAGGACGCCCCGCTGCTGGCCGCCGCCCTGCGCGTCGACGACGCCCGGGAACTGCAGCGCCAGACCGCCGGTCCGACGCTCTTCCGGGTCCAGGAGGAGGACTCCGGCCTCGGGCGCGCACTCGACCGGGCGACGGCGGCAATGCGTGAGGCCGCCGAGTCCGGCGCTGCACTGACCAAAGGGGAGCTGAGCGCCGCCGCGACCGCCGCGGTCGTGTCCGCCGTCTCCGCCGCCGCGCCCTGGTGCGCGGGGTGCGGTGTTCGGCACGTGGACGACCTCCTCTTCCGGATGGCCGCCCTCCAGGCGGGCCTCGGCGCTGCCCTGGAGGACGGTGCGGCCGTCTACCGCGCCCTGCCCGGTGCGGGGGAGCGGCCGCCCACCGACCTGGCGCGGGCCGAGCTGGTCCGACGCTTCCTACGCGTGTTCGGCCCCGCCCGCCCGGAGGACCTGGCGGCCTGGACAGGGCTCACTTCTTCAACCGCACGGTCCTGGTGGTCGACGGTCGCTTCGGCGCTGAACCCCGTCGAGGTCGAAGGGAAACGGCGCTGGGTGCCGCACGCGCCAGGGGAGGCGCCCGATCCAGGAGATGAGCCTTCGGGAGCGGTGCGGCTGCTGGGCCCCTACGACCCGCTGACCGCCCTCGCCGACCGCGCGTTCCTGGTGCCCGACCCGGTGCTGCGGCGGCAGGTGTGGCGCGCGGCGGGCACCCCCGGAACGGTGTTGGCGGGCGGAGAGATCGCGGGGACCTGGCGGAGGCGGACGCACGGCGGCCGGTTGGACATCGAGGTCGTCCCGTTCCACCCGGCGCCCGGATGGGCCGCCGCGGACCTGGAGGAGGACGCGCGCCTCATGGCCGCCTGCGCCGGGGTGCCCGACGCCGCCGTCCGGGTCGGCGGCCAGCGGATCCAGACCTGACGGCTAGGGCTTTTCGGGTTGACCCAAACCTTGCACAGAACGTGAAAAAGCCGTCGTCACGGGCGTTTCCGACGTATGCACCTGCTCACCCCACAGCGACCGGAACCGGTGTTGCGGACACCGCGCCGTGTTGCGAAAGAGGCAGTGGTGGCGCTCTGACCAGCAGCGGTATAGGCGTCGTACGGTTTCGGCCGTCCGGAGGGACGGGCGGGGCCGACCGTGGCCCCACCTCCGGCGAACGATCGTGTGATGCGCATCACTCCCTCACGCGCAATCGCACGTTGCGTAGTCAGTGATCATGGTCCGTGGCGCTCGGGCGGTTACCGTCCCACCGACCCCCGGGGCCGCCTGCGCCCGGTTCCGGTTCCCCCTATCGCGACCGGGGCGCGGCGGTCCCGGGCCTCAAGCACAACGCAGGGCCGGGCCGCCGGAGCGTTCCGCCCCGTGCCGCCGTTCCGGCCACCGTCACTGCTGCCATCACGGTACGTAGCACCGGCCGCCGTCACGAAATCCGGTCGAGGCGCAGATGAACGCGCCGATACAGTGGACGCGTCACCACGACGATTCGAGCGACGGAAGTAGACAGTGACCGACATCATCGACGAACTCGAATGGCGCGGCCTGCTCGCGCAGACCACCGACCTTGACGAACTTCGCAAGGCGCTCGCCGATGGCCCGGTCACCCTCTATTGCGGCTTCGACCCGACCGCGGGGAGCCTGCACGTCGGCCACCTCACGCAGATCCTGACGCTGGCCCGCTTCCAGCGCGCCGGGCACCGGCCCATCGCCCTCGTCGGCGGCGGCACCGGCCTCATCGGCGACCCCAAGCCCAACGCCGAGCGCATCCTCAACTCCGAGGAGACGGTCGCGGGCTACGTGGCCGCCATCGGCCGCCAGCTCTCGGCGTTCCTGCGGTTCACCCCCGAAGGCGCCGCCCCGGAGCCGACCGACGCGGTCCTGGCCGACAACGGCGAGTGGCTGCGCTCCATGAGCGCCATCGAGATGCTGCGCGACGTCGGCAAGCACTTCAGCATCAACCAGATGCTGCAGCGCGAAACCGTCAAGGCGCGCCTCGACGGCGACGGCATGAGCTACACCGAGTTCAGCTACGTGCTGCTCCAGTCCTACGACTACGTGCAGTTCTACCGGCGCCACGGGTGCACCCTGCAGATCGGCGGCAGCGACCAGTGGGGCAACATCACCGCCGGCCTGGAACTCATCCGGCGCATGGACGGCAACGAGCCGCACGGCCCCGCGCACGCGCTCACCACCAACCTGCTGACCAAGGCCGACGGCACCAAGTTCGGCAAGACCGAGGGCGGCAGCGTGTGGCTCGACCCCGAGCTCACGACGCCGTACGCCTTCTACCAGTTCTGGTTCAACACCGACGACCGCGACGTCGCGCGCTACCTGCGCGTGTTCAGCTTCCGCTCCCAGGAGGAGATCGAGGAGCTGGAGCGCCAGACCGAGGAGCGGCCCGCCGCCCGC
This sequence comes from Nocardiopsis chromatogenes YIM 90109, assembly GCF_000341185.1. GTDB lineage: Bacteria > Actinomycetota > Actinomycetes > Streptosporangiales > Streptosporangiaceae > Nocardiopsis_A > Nocardiopsis_A chromatogenes. The sequence continues at coordinate 1,018 of NZ_ANBH01000214.1, read as the reverse complement.
GCCGCCCAGCGCGCGCTGGCCGAGGAACTCACCTCCCTGGTGCACGGCGAGGAGGAGTGCCGGAAGGTCATCGAGGCGAGCCAGGCCCTCTTCGGCCGCGCCGAACTGTCGGCCCTGGACGCGCGCACGCTGGACGCCGCCCTGGCGGAGGTGCCCAAGGCCGGGCTCCCCGCCGTCGGTGACGGCGTGCCGGTGGTCGACCTGCTCGCCGACACCGGCCTGGTCCCCAGCAAGTCGGCGGCCCGCCGCGCCGTCCAGGACGGCGGCGCGTACCTCAACAACACCAAGGTGACCGACGTCGACGCGGTGCTCGGCGCCGACGACCTGATGCACGGCCGCTACGCGGTGCTGCGCCGCGGCAAGCGCAACATCGGCGGCGTGATCGTGGGCTGAGGCCCGCGTCGGGCCCCGCGCTCCGATGGCTCGTGTACGAGAGGCGTCCCTTCTTGCGGGGGGGGGCGCCTCTCGTGATGTTCGGGGGAGGGGCGGCGGGGATGGGGACGTCTCTAGGGGGCGGGGGGTGCCGCCCGGCCCCAGCCCCGTTCCCGGCGCGGGCCGCGAACCGGGCGGGTGGGGTCAAAGCCAGGGGCGTGGAAGTTTCTCGACGGCCCGTGTGTTTAACCGTGGCGGAGGCGGGGAGGAAGACCCCTGCAACCAACGACGACCTACCGTGCGGCCCGCAGTAGCGGGGCTGCGCGAGCTCGAAGGCGGAGGCCCGCCGGAGACGGCAGGGCCGATTTGACGTCTCTGGGCGCGGAACCTATCGTGATCTAGCCGAGCGGGACGGCGGCCCTCCTGGGGCCGGAACCGGACCGCCTCCCTTCCAAGACGGCATGGTCCGGACATCGTTCCGGGGCTGCTAGTCTGTTCCACCGGTCTTCTCCTGGCCGGATGGAATCCGGGAAGGAACCTCGCCGAAGTGCCGGAAACGGCATGCGAGAGCGCCGGTTCGGCGCCACTCGGAAAGCGTGGTAAATTCGGAGACAGCGGAAAGCGCCGCCTCTAGCGGAAAAGCGAC
>NZ_ANBH01000213.1 GCF_000341185.1 Nocardiopsis chromatogenes YIM 90109 | reverse complement strand
TTTTTTTTGCGCCCAAGCTTGTGAACATGTGAACTCGGCTGTTGATCTCCTGTCCGGTGATGGGATCACCGTCCTCCTTGCCACCCTCCGCCGGGGCCGTAGAGACGTTCCTGGGGCGTAGCTGTCAGAGGGCAGGGGTACCTGGCGCGCTGCTCCCCGCCTCGCCTACAGGAGACCTTCTCCGGCCATCCCGTCATGGCTCTGGGGCTCAAGGCGTCTGATGGGGATACTGAGGAGAAGTGACCCGTTGAGAAGGCGCATACCGGCGAGACCGGACCACCCACGCGCGGAAGGGGACGTGGCCATCGATCCCGAGGCGACGGAGCGGATGCGGCGCCAGTACGACGCGTACGCCGCGCGGTATGACAGGGAGACCGACTTCTATGACCGGCTCATGCTCGGCGACGCCCGTGCCTGGGCGTGTGGCCAGGCACGCGGGCGGGTCCTGGAGGTCGCCGTGGGCACCGGGCGCAACCTGGGGCTCTACCCGCCCGATGTGAGCGTCCTCGGCGTGGACATCAGCGCGGGCATGCTGCGCCGGGCCCGCCGGCGGCGCGCCGCGGCCCGTGTCGCCCTGGTCCAGGGAGACGCCCAGGCGCTCCCGTGCGCCGACGGGGCCGTCGACACCGTGCTGTGCACGCTCGGGCTGAGCAGTGTTCCCGACGACGCGGCCGCTGTGGCGGAGATGCACCGTGTCCTGCGCCCCGGAGGGCGGCTGATCCTCGTCGGCCATGTGGCCAGCCCCTACTTCCCGCTGCGGATCCTCCAACGGGCCGTCGAGCGGGCGACCGCCTCCCGGGCCGCCGACAGGCAGACCCGGCAGGTCGCCCCGCTGCTGCGCCGGACGGGCTTCACCGTCGTCTACCGCAGGCGCGACCGCGGCCGCATCATGGAGCGCACCGTCGCCGCCAAGCTCTGAGTCCGCAGGCGGGACCGGCCGGTATTCCCGATAGTTCTCTGAAAAGTGCTCCGGGTCCGCTAGATCGCCTCCGGGTCGGGGAATTGCCGAACGTACCACCGCTGCCACGGTGTCTCCACGGAGCGCCGCTCGTAGTTCCGACGGACGTATTCGATGGCCTCATCCGGTGCCAGCCCGTCGAGCACCGCCATGCACGCCAGGGCGGTCCCGGTACGGCCGATCCCTGCCGAGCAGGCGACCTCCACGCGTTCGTCCGCCGCGCGCCGCCAAGCCGTTCTGAAGTGCTCTCCGGCATCCCGGTCAACGGGGAGCAGGAAATCCGGCCAGCGCACCCACCGGCTCTCCCACGGCACCGGCGGTGGGCGGCGTCCTTGCAGGTAGACGCCGAAGTCGGGGTCCGGGCCGTCGGGTTTCGGGCGGCGCAGGCCGCGGCCGCGCACCAGGCGTCCGGAAGGCAGGGCCAGGACCCCCGGTGCTTCGGAATCCCAGGTCGTCGCCATGGCCGAATCTCCTTTCCCCTGCCGGTAGGAAATCCGGCCGGATGGTGCGGTGTGCGGTTCTCGGTGCGCATTCGCTCGCTTTCGGAGCGACCGTCTCCGTTGCGGGCGGCGCGGGAGCCGGAAACGGGCCCCGGGGCGGGCGGGAAAACCGCCCGGTTCCGGATGGCGGGGCCCATTCCGGAGCTATGATCCGTGCACTTCGCCCGCCGTTCGGAGGGGAGCGCGATGGGCAGGCACGTGGCCGCGTGGTTCACCACCTTCGTACTCGACATGGTCGCCGTCCTCGTGCTGGCCTACCTCATGGGGGACACGGGGGCCGCGCTCGGCATGGCCGCGGGCGGCGTGGCCCTGGCCGGGGTGGCGGTCCTCGCCGTGGCGGACGGCGCCGCCGGCGGCGCCGCCCTGCTCTTCCTGCTCCCCGCGAGTCTGGCCGCTCCGGTCGGGGCCGTCACCTCCGCCGAGGTCGCCACGGGCCGACCTGTCGCCTCCGTGGTGCAGGGCGACGAGACCGGCTCCGGGACCACCGTCCCGCTGGTGGAGACCGGTCTGCGCTCCGAGGTGGGACCCGATGAACTCGACGGCGAACCCGGCGTCCCCTCCCCGTGTGTCGCGGACGCCGCGACGTGTCCGCCGACCGTCGTCTCCGAGCCGTCCGAGGGGGCCACCGACGGTCCCGGCGGCGGCACGGACGGGGGTACGGAACGGGGCGGCACGGGCGAAGGCACTGAGGGCGGTGACGGTACCGGCGGCATCGGGGGTACGGGCGAGGGCGAGGGCACCGGCGGGTGGGGCGGCGGCCCGTCCCCGGGTGCGAGTGTGGGCCCGTAGTCGCCGCGGCGGGCCGGACGGTTACTCCCTGGAAAGGCGTGACCCGCTTTCGGGGGGTGTGGGCCGACCGCCTTCACCCACGGTGAACACGTGCCCGGGGCGGCCAATATGGGCCCCTCCCCCTGGGAAATAAGAGTCCTGTAAGAATCGGCCGCTGACCATTCCCCGCGACATCGGGCGGCGGCGGGGCCGGGTATCGTGTTGGCGGGGTTTTCGGCGGTCTCCCCCGCAGCGCCGTTCCCCGCCCGAGATTTCTGCTGAACCGATTCGGCCCATGTCCGCGTCATACAGCGGTGGACACGTATGGGGGATCGAGGACTCCAGGGGGCCTCCAACTGAGTGACAGCACCAACGGCGCCGGCGACGAGCGGCGCCCCGAGACGCCAGAGAACGACGAGACCGCTGCGGGTGCCCCCGCTGAGGCAGGGGTGCCGGTCGACGCGGAGGCCGGTGACGTGCCCGAGAGTGACGAGTCCGCGAGCAGGGAGTCCGAAAACGGTGGGCCTGGGGAGTCGGAGGCCGGTGAGGCGCCGGTGAGCGACGACGACAGCGACGGCAAGGGCGCGGACGCGGGCGACGCCGATGAGGCCGAAGGCGTAGGCGCCTTCAAGGACAGCGGCAGCTTCTTCCGGGACAGGGTCGCGAAGACCCTCGCGGAGCAGGGGTTCAGCCTGCGCAGTGACGGAACCTGGGATAACGATGCCTCCGCGGCATCCGGGGACGACTCTGCCGATGGCGCCCCCGCCGATGACGCTCCCGCCGACGATGCTCCCGCCGAGGGCACGGCATCCCCGGGAGGGGACGACGGCGGCGGCCCGGCCGAGGAGGACGAGGAGCAGGACAGACCGGCCTCCTCGGACGCCTCTGAAGCCTCCTCCGCCCCTTCCGGATCTCCCGACGCGTGGGACCCGGAGAGCACCGCGGCGTTCGCCCCGGTGTTCGGCGCCGACGATGAAACCGCCGAAGAACCGGACGCAGGGCCCGACGAGGAGTCCGGCAAGGAGCCCGAGGGCGAGAAGGGCTCCGTGGCTGAGGACGACGGGGACTCCTGGGATCCCGAGAGCACGTCGGCCTTCACCCCGGTCTTCGAGGACGACGGCGCCGACACCACCGCTGACGACGCTTCCGGCGACAGTGCCGGCGGCACTGCCGGAAGCGCGGACGGCAAGGCCGACACCACCGCTGAGAGCGGCGACACGGCGGAGGACGACTCCTCCGGCTCCGCGGCCGCCGCTGCTGCCGCCGTCGGCGGGGCCGCAGCCTCCCTGGCCGGGGGGGCCGGTTCCGAGGGCGCCTCGGAGGCCGCCTCCGAGGCGGCCCCCAAGGGCGAGGGGAAGCCCGTTTACGCGATCCCCACGCCTCCTCCGGCCCCTGCGGGGGCCCCCACCCCCTCGCCCCCCTCCACGTCGGCGTCCTCCGACTCCTCTTCCGACACTCCTGCCGAGTCCGCCGCCTCCACCGCCGCTTCCGGCGGTGCTGTCGGTGGTGCTGCCGGTGCCGCTTCCGGTGGTGCATCTGGTGGTTCTGCCGGTGGTGCGGACGAGGCGCCGGTCACGGGTGCGCGGAACCTGTTGCGGGCCAAGGTGCCGGGCAAGGGCAAGGGCGCCCCCGGGGCCGCGGCCGCCGGTGAAGCGTCCACGGCCTCGGCCGCCGCGTCGGGTGGGCCCGGCAAGGGTAGGAAGGGCCCCAAGGGGCCCAAGGGCCCGACCGGGCCGGGGAAGGGCAAGAAGCCCAAGAAGCCGATGTGGTTCCGGGCGACGCGCGCGCTGCTGATCACCGCGGGTGTGTTCATGCTGCTCGGCATCGGCGGGTTCGCGGTGGCCTACGCCTCCTTCGAGGTGCCCACGGCGGCGAAGGCGGAGGCGACCGACCAGGGGTCGATCTTCTACTACGCGGACGGCGAGACGAAGTTCGCCGAGCGCGGTGTCGACCGGGACCCCGTCTCCTTCGACGAGATCCCCGAGCACGTCCAGGAGGCGGTCATCTCCGCGGAGGACCGCGGCTTCTGGACCGAGCCGGGCGTGTCGGTCTCGGGCACCGTCCGGGGCGCGTGGTCGACGTTCACCGGGCAGCAGGTGCAGGGCGGGTCCACCATCACCCAGCAGATGGTCCGCAACTACTTCGAGGGCGTCTCCAAGGACCAGACCATCTCCCGCAAGCTCAAGGAGATGATCATCGCCCTCAAGATCGACCGCTCGGACGAGTACGACAAACAGTGGGTGATGGAGCAGTACCTCAACACCATCTACTTCGGCCGCAACGCCTACGGGATCCAGGCCGCCGCCCAGGCCTACTACCACAAGGACGTGGGCGACCTGACGCCGGACGAGGCGGCGTTCCTGGCGGCCGCCATCCAGCAGCCGACCAAGTTCGGCATGGCCGACAGCGACACCACCCCCGAGATGGAGAAGCGCTGGAAGTACGTGGTGAACGGGCTGGTCTCGGAGGAGATCATCACCCCGTCGGACGCCGACGGGATGGAGTTCCCCAAGCCCGAGGAGAGCCGCCCCACTGAGGGCATGGACCTGAGCGGCTACAAGGGGTACATGCTCCAGCAGGCCATGTCCGAGCTGGAGGGCCTCGGCTACACCGAGGACAACATCAACCGCAACGGCTACAAGATCGTCACCACGTTCGACAAGGACCTGATGGACGCCGCCGTGGACGCGGTGGAGACCAACGTCGACGTGGACAACCTGCCGGACGGCGTGTACGCGGGGCTGACCGCGATCGACCCGGCGACCGGTGAGGTCGTGGCCTTCTACGGTGGCAAGGACTACAACGAGAACCAGTACGACAGCGCGTTCCGGGGCTCGGCGCAGGCGGGGTCGGCGTTCAAGCCCTACGTGCTGGCGGCCGCGCTGGAGTCCGGCAAGAGCCTGAACACGATCGTGGACGGCACGTCGGGCCAGTCGTTCAACGGGTCGGTGGTGAACAACTCCCATCCGGGGGGCGGTCCGCAGAACCTGATCGACGCCACGCGGGAGTCGAGCAACACCGGCTTCATCAACCTGGCGCTGGAGACCGGCCTGCCCAAGGTCGTGGACATGGCGCACGCGGCCGGGATCCCCGAGAACAAGATCACCGAACAGCAGGCGGCCGCCCCGACGCTGGCGCTGGGCGTGTCCGATGTGAGCGCGGTCGACCAGGCGAGCGGCTTCGCGACGTTCGCCAACGGCGGGGTGCACATCGAGCCGCACGTGGTGCGCGAGATCGTCGACGTCAACGGGGAGAACCTGCGGGAGAAGCCGGCCGAGAACCGCGCCATGAAGGAGGGGGTGGCGGCCGACGTCACCTACGCCCTGCAGCAGGTGGTCACCTCGGGCACCGGGACCAGCGCGCAGCTTCCGGACCGGCGCCCGGTGGCGGGCAAGACGGGGACCACCGACTCCAGCGTGGCCGGGTGGTTCGCGGGCTACACCCCGCAGATGTCCACGGCGGTGGGCGTGTACAACGGCAACAACCAGCCGTTCCTCCTGCCGGGGGTGGGCGAGGTCTACGGCGGCAACGTGCCCGCGTCGATCTGGCGGACGTTCATGGCCGAGGCGATGGCGGACGAGGACCCCGAGCCGTTCCCGTCCCCGAGCTACGGCGGGCAGACCGAGAACTACGCCCCGGACGTGCCGACCCAGGACCCCGGCGGGGACCAGGAACCGCAGGAGCCGCAGCAGCCCCAGGAACCGCAGGAGCCGCAGCAGCCCGAGCAGCCGCAGGAGCCGGAGGTCCCGGCGGACCCGGGCCCGACGGACCCGGGCGGCGGTGAGACCCCGCCGGACGGCGGTGGTGATCAGCCTCCGGACGGCGGCGGGGGTGGGGAGACCCCGCCGGAGGGCGGGGGAGGTGGTGACGACGGCACCTTCTTTCCCTGAGCCGACACCGGAGCCGCGCCCTTCCGAGGGCGCGGCTCCGCCGCTTTCCGGGGGTCAGAAGGGGCAGCCGCACAGGCCGCGCGGATCGGCGGGGGGCTCGCCCCAGTCGGCGGTGAACGCCTCGGCACCGGGGGTGGCCCCGGTCAGGGCGTCGGCGGCGAGGATGACGGCGGCCGCGGTCCAGGTGCTGCGCTCGACGGGCCAGTTGACGCGTTCGGCGAACTGGTAGCCGGTCCAGTAGGCGCCGTCGTCGGGGTCGCGCAGGTGGGCGATGTCGGCGAGCAGCCGGGTGCCGCGCTCGGTGTCGCCGACGGCGGCCAGGGCCAGGACGAGTTCGCTGGTCTCGGCGCCGGTCACCCAGGGCTGGTCGCTGACGCAGCGGATGCCCAGGCCGGGGACGACGAAGGTGTCCCAGCGCTCGTCCAGGCGCTTGCGGGCGCCGGGGCCGCGCAGCGCCCCGCCGAGGACCGGGTAGTACCAGTCCATGGAGAAGCGGGACCGGTCGGCGAAGACCTCCTCGTGCTCGGCGACGAGGTGG
>NZ_ANBH01000212.1 GCF_000341185.1 Nocardiopsis chromatogenes YIM 90109 | reverse complement strand
GGCCGCCCCCCCGCCAGTCGGGGCGGTCGCGGCCGAGCCGGGCGCCGAGGGCGGCGGCGCAGCGCAGCCCGTGGTGCACGCTGGCGCACCCGGTGAGCAGGGCGTGGTCGCCGGGGGCGCCGTCGGCGCCGCGGGCCCACAGGATCTCGCCGCGCTCGGTGGCCAGGCCGAGGGCGAAGTCGATGCCGGCGGCGACGGCGGGCCACATCCGCCGGGCGAAGGCGGTGTCGCCGGTGGCCAGCAGGTGGTGCCAGACGCCGACGGCGGGGTAGGCGGCGTGGTTGGGTTCGCGGTGCGCCTCGGCGGTGCGGCCCTGGCGCATCTTGGCGGGCCAGGACCCGTCGGGGTGCTGTACCCCGGCGAGCCAGGTGTAGGCGCGGCGGGCGGCGCCGTGGTGCCCGGCGGTGGTGAGGGCCATGGCGCATTCGACGTGGTCCCACACGTCGAGGTGGCCGCCGGGGAACCAGGGCAGCGCCCCGTCGGGCTCCTGGCTGGCGAGCAGGTAGCGGGCCGAGCGGTCGATCTGGGCGGCGGTCAGGACGCCGGGGACCTCCAGGGCGGCGGCCGTCGCGGTGGCGGGGCTCATGCGGGTCCCGCGCGGAGGGGCTTGCGGACGTAGACGACGACGCTCTTGCCGATGAGGGGGTTGAGGGCCTTCTCGGTGATCCGGGTGGCGGGGGGCGCCTGGAGCATGTCCCACACCAGCATCCGGTGGTAGGCCTTCACGGCGGGGTGCGCGTCGTCGTCGGTGCCCACGGCGCACTTGAGCCACCAGTAGGGGGCGTGCAGGGCGTGGGCGCGGTGGTGGGGGCCGATGACGAACCCGGTGGCCTTGAGCTTGGCCTGGAGTTCGGCGCGGGTGTAGATGCGCACGTGGCCGCCTTCGGCGGTGTGGTAGTCCTCCGAGAGCGCCCAGCACAGGCGTTCGGGCAGGAAGCTGGGGACGGTGACGGCGGCGATGCCGCCGGGGCGCAGCACCCGGTAGAGCTCGGCCATGGCGGCGGTGTCGTGCGGCAGGTGCTCGAAGATCTCGGCGGCGATGACCCGGTTGAAGGAGCCGTCGTCGAAGGGCATGTCCAGGGCGTCGCCCTTGACGGTCTCGGCCTCGGTCCCGGCGGGAGCCTCCCCTTCGGCGCGCATGGCGGCGAACATGGTGGCCACGTCGGCCAGGTCGGCGGTGTTCTGGTCGAAGGCGACCACGTCGGCGCCGCGCCGGTAGGCCTCGAAGGCGTGGCGTCCGCCTCCGCATCCCAGGTCGAGGACGCGGTCGCCCGGGCCGACGGGGAACAGGGAGAAGTCGACGGTGATCAGTGCTGGCTCCTTCGGGTCGTTGCGAGGGCGGCGGCGTACCGGGCGGCGGTGGCCTCGGCGACGGCGCGCCAGGTGAAGCGCTGTTGGACGCGGTCCCAGGCGGCGCGGCCCATGCGGGCGCGCTCGTCGGGGTCGTCGAGCAGGGCGCCGATGCGGGCGGCGAGCTCCTCGGGGTCGCCGGGCTCGGTGAGCACCCCGGCGCCGCCGTCGGTGCCCACGACCTCGGGCAGGGCTCCGGCGCGGCTGGCGACCAGGGGGGTGCCGCAGGCCATGGCCTCGACGGCGGGCAGGGAGAAGCCCTCGTAGAAGGAGGGGACGACGGCGACCTCGGCGGAGGCGATGAGGCGGCCGAGTTCGGCGTCGTCGATGCCGCTGACGAAGGTGGTGCGGCCGCGCAGGGAGAGCTCGTCGACGAGGGTGTCGGTGGGGCCGCCGGGTTTGGGGCGGCTGACGACGGTCAGCGACACGTCGCGTTCGGTGGCGAGCTTGGCGACGGCGCGCAGCAGGGTGGCGACGCCCTTGAGGGGGCTGTCGGCGCTGGCGGTGCACACGATGCGGCCGGGGACGCGCGCGCCGTCGGGGCGGGGGTGGAAGTGGCGGGTGTCGACGCCGAGGGGGACGACGTCGATGCGGGGGCGTTCGACGCCGAATTCGCGGACGATGTCGTCGGCGGAGGAGCGGGAGGGCACGAGGATGGGGTCGAGGCGGCGGGCGACGCGGCCCTGCATGGCGGTGAAGGAGTACCAGCGGCGCTTGGAGAGGCGCTGCCATCCCCGGGCCTCGTCCAGTTCGATGCGCCGGTCCACGGTGATGGGGTGGTGGATGGTGGCGACCAGGGGGAATCCGGCCTGCTGGAGGCCGAGCAGGCCGTAGCCGAGGGTCTGGTTGTCGTGGACGACGTCGAACTCCGTGCGGCGGCGGCGCAGGTCGCGCAGGGCGCGCAGGGAGAAGGTGAGGGGTTCGGGGAAGCCGGCGGTCCACATGGTGCCGACCTCGAGGGCGTCGATCCAGTCGCGCCACTGGCCCAGCGGGGGCGTGGTGAAGGGGTCGGCGTCGTTGTACAGGTCGAGGCTGGGCAGTTTTTCGAGGATGACGCCGTCGTCGAGTTCGGGGTAGGGCTGGCCGGACAGGACGGTCACCCGGTGGCCGAGGGCCGCGAGTTCCCGGGACAGGTGGCGGACGTAGACGCCCTGCCCGCCGCAGTGGGGTTTGCTCCGGTAGGAGAGCAGGGCGACGCGCAGGGGTCGCTGGGCGGGGGGCGGCGGGGTGTGCGGCATGGTCCTCGAACCCATCGGGGGCGGTGGATGGAGCGAAAAGTTACCGAGCAGTTTAGTACGCGGCCGTCCCGCCCGATCTTATGGTCCGCCCCTCAGGCCAGCGACGCGACCTCGGGGGCCGTGAACCCGTGCGGCGGCAGGTCGGCGCCGCGCACGGCGCGGGCGACCTCGCCGGGGCCGGTCCACCCGCCGCCGGGGGAGGCGGCGCGCAGCACGGGGCCGAGCTCGGGCGGCCGGAGCACCCCGATGACGCCGCCGTGCACGACGAAGACCTGGCCGGTGACGTGGGCGGCGGCGGGTGAGGCGAGGTAGGCGACGAGGGGGGAGACGCGTTCGGGCGCCAGCGGGTCGGGGCCGTCCTGCGGGGGCGGGCCGAACACCTCGGTGGTCATGGCGGTGCGGGCGCGGGGGCAGATGGCGTTGGCGGTGGCGCCGTAGCGGCGCAGGGCCTGGGCGGTGGCGGTGGTCAGGGCGGCGATTCCGCCCTTGGCGGCGGCGTAGTTGGGCTGGCCGGGGGAGCCGAGGAGGAAGGCCTCGGAGGCGGTGTTGACGATGCGGCCGTGCACGGGCCCGCCGTCGCGCTTGGCGCGGGCGCGCCAGTGCGCGGCGGCGGCGCGGGAGGCGAGGAAGTGGCCGCGCAGGTGGGTGCGGACGACGGTGTCCCATTCGGCCTCGTCCATGTTGAACAGCATCCGGTCGCGGACCACTCCGGCGTTGTTGACCAGCACGTCCAGGCGTCCGTAGTGCTCTTCGGCGGCGGCGAGGAGGCGGTCCCCGGCGCCGTCGGCGGCGGCGTCGCCGCCGAGGGCGCGGGCGGTGCCGCCCCGGGCGCGGATCTCGGCGGCGGTGTCCTGGGCGCCGTGCAGGTCCGCGACGAGGAGGCGGGCGCCGCCTTCGGCGAGGGCCAGGGCGTGGGCCCGGCCGAGGCCGCGCCCGGCGCCGGTGACGGCGGCGGCGAGGCCGTCCAGGCGCACGTTCGGTTCATCCATGTGCTCTCCTCCAGGTCAGGACCCCGGTCGGGGGGTCGGTCCGGACGGCGGTGCCGCGGCGCTCCAGTACCCGCAGGTGTGCGGCGGTCTCGGAGGCGGCGAGGCGGCGCTGGACGACGCCCATCGCCTCCCAGCCGCGGCTCCAGGGCAGCACGGCGCACAGCTCCCACAGGGTGGCGGGGCCGTGGTGCAGGGCGGCGGCGAGCAGGTCGAGGCGTTCGGTGTGGTGGCCGGCGATGGCGGCGGCGCGCTCGGCCAGGCCGGTGAAGCGGGCCTCGTGGGCGGGGAGGGCCTCGACGGAGCCGGGGGCGGTGTCGGTGATCTGGGCGAGGGAGTCGAGGAAGGCGCCGAGGGGGTCGCGGTCGTCGGGGCGCCCGTCGGGCAGGGTGAAGGGGTACAGGCCGATGTGCGGGGTGATGCGGGGCAGCACGTGGTCGCCGGTGAACAGGCGGTCGGCGTCCTCCAGGTGCAGGCAGATGTGGCCGGGGGAGTGGCCGGGGGTCCACACGGTGCGCAGTTTGCGGCCGGGGACGTCGACGAGTTCGCCGTGGGCCAGCTCGGTGTCGGGGGCGGCGGGCGGGTCGAGGCGCGGGTCGGTGCGGGCGTAGGCGGCGACCTGGTCCTCGGGGGCCCCTGCGGCGCGGAGCTGGGCGACCTCCAGGCCGGTCCCGTTTCCCACGCCGGTCTCGGCGATGAAGCGGAGCATCTCGGCGTCGGCGTGGTGCATGGCGATCCAGCAGCCGGAGGCCGCGCGCACCCGCCCGGCCAGCCCGGCGTGGTCGGGGTGGAAGTGGGTGACGACGACGCCGTGCACGTCGGCGGGGTCGGACCCGGCGGTGCGCAGCCCGTCGGCCAGGGCGGCCCAGGAGTCCTCGTGCTCCCATCCGGCGTCGACGAGGACGGGGCCGCGGGGGGTCTCCAGGGCGTAGACCAGGGTGTAGCCGAGCGGGTTGCCGGGGATCGGCACGGGGATGGACCAGACCCCGCCGCCGAGGTCCTCGACGGGCGGCAGCTCGCGGGGGAGGGTGGGCATGCGTCGCCTTTCGTAGAACCGAATTCGGTTCTAACTGTAGGCACCCAGCACCAGGCCGCTCGTGGGCACCCCCGTGCCTGCGGTGACCAGGACGTGCCCGGCCCCGGGGACCTGGTTGGCGGCGGTGCCGCGGAGCTGGCGGACGGCTTCGGTGATGCCGTTCATCCCGTGGATGTAGGCCTCGCCGAGCTGGCCGCCGTGCGGGTTGACCGGCAGGTCGCCGCCGGGCCCGATGCGGCCGTCGGCGACGAAGGCGGGCGCCTGCCCGCGCTTGCAGTAGCCGAGCGCCTCCAGCTGCATGAGGACGTAGGGGGTGAAGTGGTCGTAGAGGACGGCCGCGTCCATGTCCCCGGGGCCCAGACCGCTGTCGGCCCACAGGCGGTCGGCGACGGCGGCCATCTCGGGCAGCCCGGCGATGTCGTCGCGGTAGAAGTCGACCATGGTCAGCTGCCCGGCGCCGGACCCCTGGGCGGCGGCCTCGACCACGGCCGGGGGCCGGGGCAGCGACGGGGCGCGCCCGGCGCCGACGACCACGAGCGCCACCCCGCCGTCGCTCTCCTGGCAGCAGTCGAGCAGCCGCAGCGGTTCGGCGACCCACCGGGAGGCCTGGTGGTCCTCCAAGGTGATGGGGCGGCCGTGGAACCAGGCGCGGGGGTTGGTGGCGGCGTTGGCGCGCATCTGGACGGCGACGCGGCCGAAGTCCTCTCCGGTGGCGCCGTACTCGTGCATGTAGCGGCGGGCGGGCAGCGCCGCCCAGGAGGCGGGGGTGGCCAGCCCGGCGGGCACGTGCCAGCCCAGCTCCAGGGCCTGGGTGGTGGGCGGGCCGCCGTCCTGGGCCACGGCGCGCCCGTAGCGGCGTCCGCTGCGCTCGTTGAAGGCCCGGTAGACCAGGACCACCTCGGCGGCTCCGGAGGCGACGGCGGCGGCGGCCTGGGCGACGGTGCCGCAGGCGGCGCCGCCGCCGTAGGGGACGCGGGTGAAGAAGCGCAGCGCCCCGGCGCCGATCTCACGGGCGAGCGCGATCTCGGAGGTGGGGTCCATGGTGAAGGTGGCCATGCCGTCCACCTCCTCCGGGGCGATCCCGGCGTCGGCGAGGGCGTCGAGTGCGGCGTCGGCGGCCAGGCGCAGTTCGCTGCGCCCGGAGTCCTTGGAGAACTCGGTGGCGCCGATCCCGGCGATCACGGCCTTCATCGGTCCTCCCGGTCGACGGTGTCCAGTTCGACGGTCGCGGTGACGTGCGGCCCCATCGAGGTGGTGCCGCGCACCTCGACGCGGCCGCCGCGGGGGTGGGCCGTTCCGGTGAGCACGAGGGTGTCCCCGGCGTGGGCGGGGGCGCCGAGGCGGACGGCGATGCCGCGCACCCGGGCGCCGGGGCGGTGCGTGTCGGCGTAGCGCTGCACGAGCCCCTGGGTGGTGAGGATGTTGAGGAACACGTCGCGCGCCCCTTGGGCGCGGGCGCGGTCGGGGTCGTGGTGCACGGGGGTGAAGTCGCGGGTGGCCAGGGCCTGCGCGGTGATGGAGGAGCGGGTCAGCTCCAGCTCCAGGGCGGGCAGCGGGACCTGGTCGGCGGGGCGCCACCGCGGGGGCGCGGTGCCCTCGCCGACGCGCGCGAAGTCGGCCCGCACGGGCATGCCCACGTGCACGTCGGCGGGGTCGGCGCCGGTGACGCCGCCGACGACGCGGACCCCTTCGGGCAGGTCGACCAGGGCGACGGCGAAGGGGGCGGTGTGGCCGGGGACCGGCGGGTGGTGGTGGACCGTGTAGCTGTGCACGGTGCCTTCGCCGCGGGCCACGACGTGGTCGGCGGCGGCCGAGCGGCACGCGGGGCACAGGGGGCCGGGCGGGTGGCGCAGGGTGCCGCAGTCGGCGCAGCGGCGGATGCGCAGCTCCCCGGCGGCGGCGCCGTCCCAGAAGAAGGCGGTGTCGTCGTTGCGGGGCGGCGGGGGCGGTGCGGCGGGGCGGCCGTCGCCGGTGCGGGGTCCGGGGCGGGTCGCGGGGTCGAACTTCAGCACCCGGAACGTCATGGCGCCGACGCGCTCGCCGCCGCAGTACCAGGTGGTCTCCCAGGTGAGGAAGTACCCCTCGCCCATGGCGGTGGCCTTGGGGCCGCGCAGGGAGGCGAACCGGGTGGCGGCGCGCGGGGTCTCGCCCATGCGCAGGGGGCGGTCGTAGGTCTGGGTGCAGTCGGTGGCGACCACGCCGGTGTAGCCGCGGGCGTCGAGCCCGGCCAGCACCGTGTCGACGGCCGAGGGGCGGGGGCCGCCGCCGGGGCCGGGCATGGTCCACACCTGCAGCATGGCGGGCGGGGCCAGGCCCTCGTCGAGGAAGCGGGTGCCGGTGTGGCCCATGGCCTGCAGCCAGTGCCGGACCATGGGCGCGTTGACCGGGTCGGGGGCGGTGCCGCCGTCGACCTCCCCGCGGGCGCGGGCGGCGTCGGCGAGGTCCTCGACGGCGGGGTCCCCGGCGGCGGGGTCCTCGATGGCGCGGTCCTCCATGGGGCTCCTCTCAGCGGGGGGCGCGCGGCAGGCCCAGCCCGAGCGTGGCGATGAGTTCGCGCTGCACCTCGTTGACGCCGCCGCCGAAGGTCATCACCAGCGACCCCTTGGCGGCGGTGTCCATGCGCTCCAGCAGGTCGGCGGTGGCGGGGTCGGCGGGGTCGCCGTGGCGGGCGGCGGTCTCGGCGATGATCCGGGGGACCTCCTGCAGCCGCTCGCTGGCGTAGACCTTGTTGGCCGAGGCGTCGGGGGCGCCGATCCACCCGCTGCCGTCGGAGGCGGCGACCTGCCAGTTGAGCAGTTCGTTGACGCGCAGGTAGGCGTGGATGCGGCCGAGGGCGCGGCGGACGTCGGGGATCTCGGCCGGGGGGCGGCCGCCGGGGCCGCGGGCGGTGCGGGCCCAGTCCAGGAAGCGGTCGTAGGCGCGGCCGATGGTGCCGGAGGGCCCCAGGGTGAGGCGTTCGTGGTTGAGCTGCTCGGTGATGATGCCCCAGCCCTCGCCCTCGCCGCCGACGCGGCGGCCGGGCGGCACGCGCACCCCGTCGTAGTGGGTGGCGTTGGTGTGGTGGTGGCCGTCGGCGGTGGTGATGGGGGTCCAGGAGAAGCCGGGGTCGGCGGTGTCGGCGATGAGCAGGGTGATGCCCGTGTGCCGGGAGCCGGGCGGCCCGGTGCGGGCGGCGAGCCAGATGTGGTCGGCGAAGTGCGCGCCGGAGGTGTAGAGCTTGGAGCCGTGGAGGGTGTAGCCCCCGGCGCCGTCGGGGGCGGCGGTGGTGCGCAGGGCGGCCAGGTCGGTCCCGGCGTCGGGCTCGGTGTAGCCGATGGCGAAGTGCAGCTCCCCGGCGAGGATGGGGGGCAGGAATTTCGCGCGCTGGCCGTCGGTGCCGCGGCGGAGCAGGACCGGGGCGACGGTCTGCAGGGTGACCAGGGGGTAGGGGACCCCGGCGCGGGAGGCCTCGTTGACGAAGACCTGCTGTTCGACGGGGCCCAGACCGCGGCCGCCGTAGGCCTCGGGCCAGCCGAGGGCGAGCATGCCGTCGCGGCCCAGGCGGCGCACGATGCGCTTGTAGAGCTCGGGGTCGTCGGCGGCGCGGTCGCGCTCCCCGGCGGGCACGCTGCGGTCGAAGTAGGTGCGCAGTTCGTCGCGGAGCCTGCGCTGGTCGTCGGTGAGGTCGATGAACACGGGCCGCTCCAGTGTGCTCCGGTGCCGCTATCGGCAGGCCAGGGCGCCGAGGGCCGCCAGGCGCGCCTCGGGGCCGCCGAGGGCGGCCGAGACCCATTTGGCGGTGGCGAAGTGCCGGTGCAGGGGGTAGGCGGTGTCGACGCCGAGGCCGCCGTGCAGGTGCTGGGCGGCGTGCAGGGCGTCGAGGGCGTCCTCGGTGGCGAGCAGGGCGGCCGACTCCAGGACGGGGGCGGCGTCGGGGTCGCCGCGGTCGAGCCGCCAGGCACCGGCGAGCAGGGCGGCGTCGAGGGCGCGGGAGGCGATGGAGATGTCGGCGACGCGCATGGTGACGGCCTGCAGCTGGGCCAGGGGGCGGCCGAACTGGTGCCGGGTGCGCACGTGTGCGCAGGTCAGGTCGAGGGCGGCGCGCAGGGCCCCGGCGGCGGTGGCGGTGAGCGCGGTCAGGGTGCACAGGTGCAGGGTGCGGGCGGCGCCGCCGGTCGCGTGGCCGTCGGTGATCGGGCCTTCGGTGAGCAGTCCGCCGCTTGCCAGGCGGACGCCGTCCAGTCCGGCCCGGAAGGCGGGGATGTGGGCGCCGGTGTGCTGGGGGGTGAGGGTGAGCCCGGGGGCGTCGGCGGGCACCCGGGCGACGGCGGGCCCGTCGGGGGTGTCCACGGGCAGGAGCAGGGTGCGGGCCTCGTCGGCGTGGGGCACCCCGGCGGCGGCGCCGTCGATGCGAACGGTGCCGGGCCCGTCGGGGCGGGCGCGGGCGCCGCGTGGGCCGGAGGCGGGGACGGGGGCGGTGGCCGGGGCGGCCTCGTCGGCGGGGTCCAGGAGCGGGTCCAGGGCCAGGGCGGGCAGCAGGGGGGCGGGCGCGGCGCGGGCGGCGGCCTCGCGCAGGACGAGGGCGGCGCCGACGGCGCCCTGCCGTGCGGTGGTGATTCCGGTGTCGGCCAGGGCCCGGCGCAGGCGGTCGGGGTCGTCCTCGCGGTCGAGGACCTCGGCGGCCAGGGCGCGCAGGTCCTCCTGGGGCTCGTCGGGGGAGAAGTCCACGGGTCCTCCTCGAAAATCTAGAACGGATTCTAGATTGTCGTGCCCGGAAGGGGAAGGGTGCCCGCAATCCTCCGGTTAACACGGCCGCAACATCGCAAGATGAGGTCTTCTCCACAGTTGTGGAGAGCTGATCCGCTGGGCGATCCTTAGATAACGTGTTCTTGTGGACGGCACATGGACGGGTCGGCAGACGGGGACGGAACGGGGAGGGGCACCGTGGCGGTTCAGGCGCCGGTAGGGATGCGCTCGCGGAGTCAGAACCAGCGCCGCAGGCGCATCGTGCAGACGGCCGCCGCGCTGGCCCTGCGGGGCGGCGTGGAGGCGATGCAGATGCGCACCGTGGCCGAGCGGGCCGGGGTGGCGCTGGGCACCCTGTACCGCTACTTCCCCTCCAAGATGGACCTCGTGGTGGCGGTGGTCACCGAGGAGCTGGACCTGCTGGAGTCCAGTATCGAGCGGCGGCCCCCGGCGGCGCCGACCGCGGCGGGCCGGGCGGTGGACGTGCTGATGCGCGCCACCCGCGGGCTGATGCGCGAGCCGGAGCTGGCCGACGCCCTGGTGCGCTCGCTGATCATGGCCGAGGTCAAGACCGAGCTGGGCCAGCGCATCACCGACCTGCTGTGGCGGGTGTCGGGGGAGGCGCACGAGGGCGAGCCCGACCGGGACGCCCCGGCCTATGTGCTGGCCGGGTCGCTGGCCAGCGTGTGGATCTTCGAGCTGCTGGAGGTCCTCAAGGGCCACCGGGACGTGGAACAGGTCCACCAGCGGCTCACGGTGACCGCCGAGAGGCTGCTGCCGGGCCTTCCCGAAGAGTAGAACACGTTATAGTCTCGCGGTCATGGCCGAGCCTGTGATCGTGGAAGCCGTTCGCACTCCGATCGCCCGGCGGCGCGGCGCGCTCGCCGGGACCAAGCCGGTCGAGCTGCTCGGGCGCGTCCAGCGCGCCGTGCTGGAGCGGGCCGGGGCCGACCCCGCCGAGGTGGACCAGGTCTTCGCCGGGTGCGTCACCCAGGCCGGGGAGCAGGGCAACCACGTGGGGCGGCACGCCTGGCTGCACGCCGGCCTGCCCTGGCGGACCGGGGCGACCACGCTGGACGCCCAGTGCGCCTCCGGCCAGCAGGCGGTGCACCTGGCCGCGGCGATGATCGCCTGCGGCGCGGTGCGCACCGCCGTGGCCTGCGGCGTGGAGGTGATGAGCCGGGTCCCGCTGGGCCGGGCGGTGTACCCGGACGACCCCCGCCCCGCCGACTGGGACGTGGACCTGCCCGACCAGTTCACCGCCGCCGAGCGGATCGCCGCCCGGCGCGGGCTGACCCGCGCGGACCTGGACGCCTGGGGCGTGCGCTCGCAGCACAGGGCCGCCCGCGCCTGGGCCGAGGGCCGGTTCGACCGCGAGGTGGTGCCCGTGCCCGGCCTGGACACCGACGAGGGCCTGCGGGAGACGACCCCCGAGGGGCTGGCGGCGCTGCGCCCCGTGGGCGAGGGCGCCCTGCACACCGCCGGGACCAGTTCACAGATCTCCGACGGCGCCGCGGCCGTGCTGCTGGCCTCGGCGGACCGGGCGCGCGAGCTGGGGCTGCGCCCGCGGGCCCGGCTGCGCGCGCACGCCCTGGTGGGCGCCGAGCCGCACTACCACCTGGACGGGCCGGTGCGGGCCACTGAGAAGGTGCTCGACCAGGCCCGCATGGCGCTGGACGACATCGACGTGGCCGAGGTGAACGAGGCCTTCGCCGCGGTGGTGCTGTCCTGGGCGCGGGTGCACGGGCCCGACCCGGACCGGGTGAACCCCAACGGGGGCGCGATCGCCCTGGGCCACCCGGTGGGCGCGAGCGGGGCCCGGCTGGTGGCCACCGCCCTGCACGAGGTCGAGCGCCGGGACGGTGCGACGGCGCTGGTCACCATGTGCGCGGGCGGGGCGCTGGCGTCCGGGGCGGTGCTGGAGCGCCTTTAGACAGGGCTTCCCGCCAACGGTCTACGGCCTGAGCAGGTCGGCCAGATCCTCCAGGAAGCCGAGGACCGGGTCGTCGTCCGGCGGTGCGGCCGGGGCGGAGGGGTCCGGCGGGTCGGTCGAGGCGGTGGGCGCGGGCTCGGGGCCGGGCTCGGGGGTGGTCCCCTGCGTCGGCTCGGCCGAGGGCGCCGCCTGCGTCGGGGGCGCCGTGGGTTCCGGGGGTGCCGCCGACGCCGAGGGCGCCGCCCCGGGGGAGGGCCCAGATGCCTCGCCGGGACGGACGACCGCCGTGTCGGTCGGGTCCTGTCGGCCGGTCTCGCTCCCGGAGACGGGGGAGCGCTCTCCCGAGGCCGGGGGCGGTGCGCCGTCGGAGGTCAGCGTGCGGGGCCCGTTGAGCCAGAACGCCGCCGCGGACAGCAGCACCGCCACCGCCACGGTGGCCAGGCCCGAGACCGCCGCGCCGGGCCAGCGCCGCTCGCCCGGCCCGTCGCCGGGGCCGCCGGGCCCTGCGGGGCGGGGCACGTCGGCGGTGGTGACGCGGTCCCGGGGCAGGGAGGTGGGCGGCGGGGCGGCGCCCGCCGGTTCGGGGCGGTCGTCGGCGGCGGGCGGCGCCTGCGGGCCGCGGCGGCGGTGCAGCGGGAACCCGTCGTGGCCGAGCGGGCGCATCCGCGCGGCGGACTCCTCCCGCTCGTCGGCGCCGGAGGGGGCGGTGCAGGCGCGCACCGTGCGCGCGCGCAGCCCGGCGGGTGGGCCCGGCGGCTCCAGCAGGTCCAGCGCCGCCGCGGTGTCGGCGGCCTCACCGCCGCATCCGGCCTCCTCCAGCGCCTCGGCGAGCAGGTCGGCGGCGCGCCGCCCGGCGGCGCGGCACAGTTCGGCGCAGGTCTCGGGGTCAAGGCCGAGGATCTTGGCGATCTGCCCGGCGGTCAGGCCGTGGCGGCGGTGCAGTTCGAGCAGCTCCCGGTAGCTGGGCGGGAGGCGGCCCCACATGGCGCGGGCCGGGCGCTCGCCGGGGGCGGCCGGAACCCCGTCGAAGGGCGGCCCGGGGGCGAACCCGGCGTGCCGGCAGGCGGTGCGCGCCAGGGCGAACAGCCAGGGCCGCAGGTCCTCGGCGTCGGCGCACTCCAGGATGGCGGCGGCGGTCAGCGCCTCGCGGACCGCATCGCCCGCGGCGTCCGGCCCCACCAGGGTCCAGCAGTAGCGGTACAGCTCGGCGGCGTGCGCGTCGTAGAGCGCCTCCGGTTCGCTGCGCGGTGGCATCGCTCCTCCCCTCTGTGCCCGAGGGTCCCGCACCGGCCGGGGCCATGGGCCGGGTGCGGGGACAAGGAGAGGAATCCGTTATCTCACTCGCCTCCGCGCGAGGGGGTGCCGATGGCGATCATCCGCTCCACCGACCGGCGCGCCCGCTCGGCGGTCCGGTCGTCGACGGTGATCTCCCCGCTGCCGGTGCGCAGCGACTCCAGCAGCTTGTCCCCGGTGATCATCTTCATGTAGTGGCACTCGGCGCGCGGGTTGACCGGTTCGAAGGCGGTGGCGGGGTTGGCGGCGCGCAGCTGGTGCAGCATCCCGGTCTCGGTGGCGATGAGCACCTTGTCGGCGGTGGTGGTCTCGGCGGCGGCGAGCATCCCGCCGGTGGACAGGACCTTGACCCGCTCCTGGGGGACGGTGCCCTCGCCGACGAGGTAGAGGGCGGAGGTGGCGCAGCCGCACTCGGGGTGCACGTACAGCTCGGCGTCGGGTTCGGCGGCGGCGCGCTCGCGCAGGGCGGCCCCGTCGATCCCGGCGTGCACGTGGCACTCGCCCATCCACACGTGGATGTTGTCCCGGCCGGTGACCCGCTTGACGTGGGCCCCCAGGAACTGGTCGGGCAGGAAGAGGATCTCGGTGTCCTCCGGGATGGACCGGATGACGTCGGCGGCGTTGGAGGAGGTGCAGCAGATGTCGGTCTCGGCCTTCACCGCGGCGGTGGTGTTGACGTAGGCGACGACCACCGCGCCGGGGTGCTCGGCCTTCCAGTCGCGCACGTCCTGGGCGGTGATGGTGTCGGCCAGCGAGCAGCCCGCCTTCGGCTCGGGCAGCAGCACGGTCTTGTCGGGGGCGAGGATCTTGGCCGTCTCGGCCATGAAGTGGACGCCGCAGAAGACGATGGTGTCGGCCTCCACCCGGGCGGCCAGGCGGGACAGGGCCAGCGAGTCGCCGGTGTGGTCGGCGACGTCCTGGATCTCGGGGCGCTGGTAGTTGTGGGCGAGGATGACCGCGCCGCGCTCGTCGGCGAGGCGCCGGACCTCGGCGGCCCAGGTCTGGCTTGCGTTGACGGTGGCCATGGCCGGTTCTTCCTTCGGAACGGGTTTTTGACTTGTAGGCAAAAACTCGAAAAAGCCTAACATGGGGGACCATGGAGGACGCAGCGGGCAGGGTGGAACGGGCGGGGCACGCGGTCCTGGCCGCGGTGTTGCAGATCCGGGCGGGCCGGCTGAGCGTGCTGCTGTGGCGCCGCGCGCGCCCGCCGTTCGAGGGCGCCTGGGTGCTGCCGGGCGGGCGGCTGGGCGGCGCCGAGGGGCTGGGCGAGTCCATCCGGCGCCAGCTCGCCCAGAAGGTGGACGTGCGCGACCTGGCCCACCTGGAGCAGCTGGAGACCCGCGGGGCGCCGGACCGGTGCCCGGGCGAGCGCACCCTGGCCACCGCCTACCTGGGGCTGGTCCCCGCGCACATCGAGCCGGTGGTGCCCGCCGACACCGCCTGGCACCCCGCCTCCGACCTGCCGGCCATGGGCTACGACCACGCGGCGATCGTCCACTCGGGGCGCCGTCGGCTGCGCGCCAAGCTCTCCTACACCAACATCGGCTTCGCGCTGGCCCCGCCCGAGTTCACCATGTCCGAGCTGTCCGGGTACTACCGGGCCGCGCTGGGGCACGACGTGGCCGCCACCAACCTGCGCCGGGTGCTGCTGCGCCGGGGCCAGATCGAGGAGACCGGCCGCTCGGTGCCCTCCGGCCGCTCCGGGGGCCGCCCGGCGGCGCTCTTCCGGTTCCGGGCCGCGCGGCTGGAGGTGACCGACGCCTTCGCGGTGCTGCGGCCGCCCGGCGCGGCCCGTCCGGATCAGCGCCCTCCGTGCTAGCGTCCTGACCGTGATGATGAGGAGTGTGGTCTTCGACGTCGGGGAGACGCTGGTCGACGAGACGCGCATCTTCGCGCGCTGGGCCGACCGCCTCGGCGTCCCGCGCCTGGCCTTCTTCGGCCTGATGGGCGGGGTGATGGCCCGCGGGCGCCCGCTGATGGACGCCTTCCGCCTGGTCAAGCCCGGCTTCCGGCTGGAGGAGGAGGTCGCGGCCTGGAAGGCCGAGGACCCCGGCACGCTCGCCGACGGCTTCGACTCGGCCGACCTGTACCCGGACGTGCGCCCGGCCTTCGCCGAGCTGCGCGCGATGGGGCTGGGCGTGGTGGTGGCCGGGAACCAGCCGGCGCAGGCGCGCGCGGCGCTGGAGGCGATGGACCTGCCGGTGGACGCGGTGCACGTGTCCGAGGAGTGGGGTCTGGAGAAGCCCGACCCCGCCTTCTTCGAGCGCGTGGTGCGCGAGGTCGGCGCCGCCCCCGGGGAGATCGCCTACGTGGGCGACCGGCTCGACAACGACGTGCTCCCGGCGCGCGCCGCCGGGATGGCCACGGTGCTCGTGCGCCGCGGCATGCACGGCTACCTGCACGCCGACGACCCCGACGCCAAACGGGCCGACCTGGTGGCCGACGCCCTGACCGACATCCCCGCCTGGATCGCCGGGCGCCGCTGAGGACGGCATGATCACCTTCGAGGGCGTGAGCAAGCGCTACCCCGACGGCACCGTCGCCCTGGACGGGCTGGACCTGCAGGCCCCCAGCGGGCGCACCACGGTCCTGGTCGGCTCCTCGGGCAGCGGCAAGACCACCGCGCTGCGGACCGTCAACCGGCTGGTCGAGCCGACCGGCGGGCGGGTCCTCATCGACGGCACCGACGTGCGCGAGCGCGACCCGGCGCTGCTGCGCCGCTCCATCGGCTACGTCATCCAGCAGGCCGGGCTCTTCCCGCACCGCACCGTGCTGGACAACATCGCCACCGTGCCGCTGCTGCTGGGCTGGGGCCGCCGCCGCGCCCGCTCCCGCGCCGCCGAGCTGCTGGAGCTGGTCGGGCTGGAGGCCGCGCAGGGCCGC
>NZ_ANBH01000211.1 GCF_000341185.1 Nocardiopsis chromatogenes YIM 90109 | reverse complement strand
TGGCCCGAGCGCTGGCGGCCGACCCGCCGGTGCTGCTGATGGACGAGCCGTTCAGCGCGGTCGACCCGGTGGTCCGGGCGGGCCTGCAGGACGAGCTGCTGCGCCTGCAGTCCGAGCTGCACAAGACGGTGCTCTTCGTCACGCACGACATCGACGAGGCGGTCCGGCTCGGCGACGGCATCGCCGTGTTCCGCCCCGGCGGGGTGCTGGCCCAGTACGAC
>NZ_ANBH01000210.1 GCF_000341185.1 Nocardiopsis chromatogenes YIM 90109 | reverse complement strand
CCCCCGGGGAGCCGTGGCTGCTGGTCACCGGCGCCGACCGGACCCCGCTGGGGTGGCTGCCGGCCGAGCGGGCGGCCGCCGCCGACCCGGAGCGCCGGCTGGAGACCCTGGAGCTGGACGGCTACGGCCACGTGTTCCACGTGGAGGCCGACTCGCTGCGGGCCGCCCTGGACGCCGCGGTGCTCTCCCCGGCCGGGCGGGCCGTGGGGGTGGACCCCGGCGGCGCGGTGGTCGGCGTGGTCTCCCAGGCGGACCTGGCCGCGGCCATCTGGTCCGTGGGCGAGGACCCCGTGGGCGGGGACACCGGGGAGGAGGACCGTGGGTGAGGCGATCCGCTGGGACTGGATCGCCCGCGGCCTGGAGCACCCGATCGGTACCGCCGTGCTCCAGCACCTCCAGCTCTCCCTGATCCCCATCGCGCTGGGCCTGCTGGCGGCGCTGCC
>NZ_ANBH01000209.1 GCF_000341185.1 Nocardiopsis chromatogenes YIM 90109 | reverse complement strand
CCCCCGCCGCTGCTCACCGCGGTCAACGTGCTCTACGCGCTGCCCTCGATCGCGCTGTTCTTCCTGCTGCTGCCCTACACCGGGCTGACGATCTGGACCGCGGTGCTGCCGCTGGCCCTGTACACCCTGGCGATCCTGGTGCCCAACATCGTCGACGGGCTGCACCAGGTGCCCGGCCACGTCCGCCAGGCCGCCACCGCGATGGGGTTCGGCCCGCTGCGCCGCCTGGTGCTGGTGGAGCTGCCGGTGGCGGTGCCCGCGGTGATCGCCGGGCTGCGGGTGGCCTCGGTGGCCACCATCAGCATGGTCAGCGTCGCCTCCATGGTGGGCCTGGGCGGCCTGGGGGCGCTGATCCTGCGGGAGGGGTTCAACAACCGCTTCGCCACCCCCATCATCGTGGGCGTGGTGCTGACCGCGGTGCTCGCCTTCGCCGTCGACGGACTGCTGGTGCTGGCCCAGCGGCTGCTCACCCCGTGGGCGCCGCGCCGCGGGCGCAAGGGGGCGCGGTGAGCATCTACGAGCTGGTCGCCGCCTGGTTCTCGGACCCGGCCACCTGGACCGGGCCGGACGGCGTCCCCGCCCGCTTCGCCGAGCACACCGCCTACTCGGCCGCGGCCATGGCGATGGCCGCCGCGATCGCGGTGCCGCTGGGGCTGGCCACCGGGCACACCGGCCGCGGCGGGCTGCTCGCCGTGGGCCTGGCCAACGCCGCCCGCGCGCTGCCCACCATCGGCGTGATGTTCCTGGTGGTGCTGGCGATGGGGATCGGCCTGGTGCCGGTGCAGACGGCGCTGGTGATCCTGGCGGTGCCGCCGATCCTGGTCAACACCTACGAGGGGGTGCGCGCGGTCGACCCCGGCCTGCGCGACGCCGCCGCGGGGATGGGCATGCGCGGGGCGCAGGTGCTGCTGCGCCTGGAGCTGCCGGTGGCGCTGCCGATGGTGCTGCTGGGGCTGCGCACCGCCGCGGTGCAGGTGGTCTCCACCGCCACCATCGCCGCCTACGTCGGCGTGGGCGGCCTGGGGCGGTTCATCTTCGACGGGCAGAACCGCCAGGAGTTCGGCATGGTGGCCGGCGGGTCCCTGCTGGTGGCACTGATGGCGGTGCTCGTGCTGGTGTTCTTCTGGCTGCTGCGCCGCCTGGCGGTGGCCCCCGGGCTGCGCGCCCGCGAGGCCGCCGCCCGGGAGTAGTCGACGTTCGAGGGAGTTGGGACGATGCGCACGACACGCGAGGGCCTCAGAGCGGGTGCGGCCGCGGCGGCCGCCGGAACGCTGGCGCTGGCCGCCTCGGCCTGCGGCGGCGAGGACCCCTACGCCGACGGCGGCGGGGGCGGCGGCTCCGGGGTGATCACCGTCGGCTCGGCGGACTTCCCCGAGTCGGCCCTGCTGGCCAACGTCTACGCCCAGGCCCTGGAGGCGGCCGGCAACGAGGTGGAGACCAAGCTCAACATCGGCAGCCGCGAGGTCTACTACGACCAGGTGGAGTCGGGGGCCATCTCGGTGCTGCCCGAGTACAACGGCGGCATCCTGCTCTACCTCGACCCCGAGGCCGAGTCCGGCTCGACCGAGGAGACGAGCGAGCGGGCGGCCGCGGAGCTGCCCGACGGGCTGAGCATCCTGGACTCCTCCCCGGCGGAGAACAAGGACTCGGTGACGGTCACCCAGGAGACCGCCGATGAGGAGGGCCTCACCGAGATCGGCGACCTGAAGGACGTGGCCGACGGCATGGACATCGGCGGGCCGCCGGAGTTCGAGACGCGCCCGCAGGGGCTGCCGGGCCTCAAGGACGTCTACGGGGTCGAGTTCGGCGGGTTCCGCTCGCTGGACCCGGCGCTGGTGCCCACCGCGCTGTCGGACGGGGACGTGCAGGCGGCCAACCTGTTCACCACCGACCCGGCGATCGCCTCCGAGGGGTTCGTGACCCTGGAGGACCCGGAGAACCTGTTCGGCGCGCAGAACGTGGTGCCGCTGATCCACGACGCCTCGGTGCCCCGCGAGGCGCGCGAGGTCCTGAACCGGGTCTCGGCGGAGCTGACCACCGAGGACCTGGTGGAGATGAACGAGCGGGTGGGGGTCGAGCACGAGAGCGCGGACGCGGTGGCGGCCGACTGGCTCGCCGACGCCGGGCTGAACTAGAGGATCATGGCCAGGATCAGACCGGCCACCAGGATTCCGAGTACCGTGTAGAAGCCGTCCATGCGCCCATTGCACCGCTCGGGCGGCGCCGTGTGAACTGGCGCCGCCCGCACAGCGGTGTGCCGGAGGGGTTGCCCTCGGCGACCTCTCTAGAGAGTTTCGCTCACCCCAGGGTGCGGTACCGGCCCTCGAAGCGCACGAGCGGGTGGGCGCCGCCGCGGCCGCCGTCCACCCGCGGCAGGCCGGTCACCCCGGCGAAGTAGACGGCGTGGTCGCCCACCTCCAGGCTCTGCTCGACCGAGCACTCCAGCGCCGCCAGGGCCTCGGTGAGCACCAGCGCCCCGGTCTCCTCACCGCGGGTGTGCGGCTCGGCTGCCAGCAGCAGCCGGGCGCTGGGCCGCCCCGCGGCGGAGAACCGCCCGGCGATGGCGCGGTGCCCGGAACCGAGCACGCTGACGGCGAAGGCGCCCTGCCGGTCGATCACCTCGCGCAGGTACCCGTCGGCGATCACGCTGAGCATGACCACCGGCGGGTCGGCCGAGATGGAGCACAGGGCGCTGACGGTGCTGCCGACGTCGTCGCGCCCGTCCCGGACCGCCACCACCGCCACCCCGGTGGGCAGGGCGGACATGGCCTCGGTGTAGGCGCCGGGGGCGGGCGCGCTCACCGCACCTCCCAGTCGCCCGGCAGCACCAGCGGCCCGGCGGCGGGCAGTCCGGCCCGCGCCGACAGCTCGGCCAGCGGCCCCCAGGCGTCCAGCCGGGTGCGGGCCGCGGCGGAGCGCTCCTCGCTGGACTCGGCGGGGCGCAGCCGGTCCAGCGGGCCGGTGCGCGGGTAGGGGCGCAGCGGCGCGTGCGGCGCCCCGGCCAGCGAGCGCGCCAGCCGCACCGCGGTCTCCAGCCCGCCCAGGGCGTCCACCAGGCCCCGCTCGTGCGCCTGGGCGCCGGACCACACCCGGCCGCGCGCCAGGCGGTCGACCTGGTCGGCGTCCAGGCCGCGGGCGCGGGCCACCTTCTCGGTGAAGTCGGCGTAGACCACGTCGAGCAGGGCGTCGACGCGCTCCCACTCCGAGTCGGTGAAGGGGCGGGCGGTGGAGAACATCCCGGCGTGCGGGTCGCTGTCCACGGTCCCGTACCCGATGCCCAGGCGCTCCAGCAGGCCCTGGGCGTCGGGCTTGGCGATGAAGACCCCGATGGAGCCGGTGACGGTGCCGGGCTGGGCGACGATGCGGTCGGCGCCCAGGGAGATGTAGTACCCGCCGGAGGCGGCCACGTCCCCCATGGACACCACCACGGGCTTGCCCGCCTCGCCGGTGAGCCGCACCTCGCGGCGGACGGCGTCGGAGGCCGAGTGGGACCCGCCGGGGCTGTCCACCCGCAGCACCACGGCGCGCACCGAGGTGTCGCGGCGGGCGGCGCGCAGCGCGGCCGAGACGGTCTCGGCCCCGGCGGTGGTGCGTCCGGTGGGCGAGCGGCGGGAGTGGCCGGAGTGGATCTGCCCGTGCACGCCGACCAGCGCGATCTGGCCGTTTCCGGGGCGTGGGCCCAGATGCTCGGCGGTGGCGCGGTGCCGGTTGTAGCGGGAGGCGAAGCGCAGCACCGGTTCGGGGCCGCCGTGGCCGATGCGCTCCAGCAGGTCGGCGTAGACCTCGTCGCGGTAGGCGAGCCGGTCCACCAGGTGGGCCTCCAGGGCCTCGGCGGCGGTCAGCGGGGCGCGGGCGGCCAGCTCGGCGACCCGGCCGGGCTCCAGGCCGCGGTCGGCGGCGATGCCGGTGCGCACCTGCTCCGACAGCGACTCCAGCAGGCCCTCGGCGGCCGCGCGGTGGGCGGCGGTGTAGTCGTGCTCGGTGAAGGTGTTGACGGCGGTCTTGTACTCGTGCCGGGCGGCGGTCTCGGGGCGCACCCCGGCCTTGTCGAAGGCACCGCGCAGGAAGAGGGCGTTCAGGGCCAGGCCGGTCAGCCCGACGGTTCCGGTGGGGGCCAGGGCGATCTCACCGAAGGCGGCCGCCAGGTAGTAGCCGACGGTGCCGGGGCCGAAGTCGCCGATGGACTCGCTCCAGGCCACGGCGGGCTTGCCGGAGGCGCGGAAGTCGGCGACCGCGTCGCGGATCTGCTGGACGGCGGCCAGCCCGGCGGGGGCGCCTCCGATCTTGGCCAGCACCCCGCCCACCCGGGGGTCGCGGGCGCCGCGGCGCAGCCCCTCCACGATGTCGGTGAGCCGCTCCCTGCGGCGGGTGAGCACCTGGGCCAGCGGCGGGCCCGGGGGCTCGTCGGTGGTCCCTTCGGTCAGGTCGAGTTCGAGGACCAGCGGCGCGGTGCGCCTGCGCCGCAGGTCGGCCAGTGGGGCGATGAGCTCGGGAAGGTCCGCCATGCCCACAGGGTAGTGGGGGTCGGCTATCGTCGGAGGGCCGATCCGGGCCGGATCGGCACGGTCGCAGGGGAAACCGGCTTGTGAGGAAGGGACCCATGTCCGAGGCGTTGGGGCTCAAGGCCGCGGTGGCGGGCGCGGGGCTCGTCCTGCTCGCCGCCGGGTGCGGCGGCGACGGCGGCGACGGCGGCGGCGACGGCGACGGCGACGGCGCGGGCGGTGCCCCGTCGGTCGAGGGGGCCTACACGGACGCGGTCCCGGCGGCCTCCGCCTCCCTGTCCGGGACGTCCGTCGAGGGCGTGGCGATCGGCATGCCCGAGGGGTGGTCGCGCTCCGACGGGAACGGCCGCATGTGCATGGACCCGCCGGAGGGCGAGCGCTGCGGCTACGGGTCGGTGCAGGTGTACCCCAAGGCGGCCGAGCGCAACGGGCAGGGCTGGCCGGCCGAGGGGACCGCGTTCAACGAGGCCGGCGGGTGGCGGTCCGGGGACGCGTCCTGCCGGGCCCCGGGGGCCGAGGGCCAGGAGCCCGGCGGAGCCGAGCTGGCCGTCGGTCCGCCGGAGGTGACCGAGCACGCCGACGGGCTCAAGTCGCACCACCGGGTCTGGGAGGTGGAGTGCGACGGCGGGGCCGCGTTCGAGGTGCGCATGTGGTTCCTGCCCGAGAGCGACGTGATGGTGTACGTGCCCGCGGTGGACCCGGCCTACGGTCCGGTGTACGACCAGGTGGCCGCGTCGATGGACGTCACCGAGTACAAGAAGGCCCGGGAGCGGGAGCAGGAGCGGAAGGAGAAGGACGAGAAGAAGGACGAGAAGGAGGAGAGGGACGACTGACCCGGATGGGGACCGCCTCCCACCAGGTGGCGCAGCGCCAGGCCCACTCCAGCGGACCGTAGCCGAAGGCGCGCAGCCACAGGGAGGAGAACACCCACTGGGCCGCCAGTACCCCCGCCGCCAGCGCGAACAGGGCGCCCCACCGGAAGTCGGCGCGGAAGTCCAGCAGGTACCCCGCCGCGAGCACGGCCACCGTGGCGGTCACGTAGTTGGTCAGCGCCATGCGCCCGAGCGGGGCGAAGGCGGTGCGCAGCGCTCCGGCCAGCGGGGTGCGCATCAGCAGGGCCAGGCCGCACACGTAGGCCCCGGCCATGAGCAGCCCGGCCACGGCGCTGGAGGCGGCGAACCCCGAGTTCTCGACCTCGCCGTACTGCCACAGCGCCGCCGGGACCGCCGCGGCGGCGAAGAGCCCGAAGGCCAGGGCGGTCCACCCGGCCGACCGGTCGAGGCGCTGGGGGACCCGGTACCGGGCCGTGGCCAGGCCCAGCAGGAACAGGCCGGGGATGAGCAGCGTCCCGCCGTGGCCGAGGGCGGCGGGCACGGCGGTCCCGGCCGCGCCCAGGGCCAGCACCGCCCAGGAGGGCAGGTAGCTCGCGGGCAGCAGGACCGCCAGCCCGAAGACCGCGTAGGGGGTCAGCGCCTCCCCGGGCTGCAGCACCTGGTGGCCCAGGCCCAGCAGGCCCAGGGCGGCCAGGCGCCGCACCAGGAGCAGCCGGGGCCGCGGGTGCCGCCGCCCGGCCGACTCCAGGAAGATCGCGAACCCGATCCCGAACAGGAACGAGAAGATCGGGAAGAAGCGCTCGGCGACGAGCATGTCCAGCCACACCTCGGGCGCGGCCGCGGGCACCCCCTGGCCGGGCGGCAGCGCTTCCAGCACATCGGCGCCCATCTGCGTGATGGGTCCGATGTTGACCGTCAGGATCCCGCACAGCGCGAACCCGCGGACCACGTCCAAGGCGTCGATGCGCCGACCCGGCTCGGCCACGGCGCTCCTCCTCTCGTCAGGGGTCTGACTGACCAGGAAGAACGTACGGCCCGCGGTGCGTGCGGCGGATCGGCCGTCCGGCCGGATCCGGTCTCGTCCTTTCGGCCCTCCCCCCGCGGCTACCCCCCGTGCGCGGGCGTGTCCGGCTCCAGCCAC
>NZ_ANBH01000208.1 GCF_000341185.1 Nocardiopsis chromatogenes YIM 90109 | reverse complement strand
CGCCCCCCCCCCCGCGGCTCCCCCCCGTGCGCGGGCGTGTCCGGCTCCAGCCACAGCACGCCCAGCGGCGGCAGGTCGAGCACCGCCGAGGCGGGCAGGCCGTGCGCGGGCTCGGAGGCGGCCTCGACGAGGGCCGGTCCGCCGCGGAACCCGCTGCCGCCGAACCCGGCGTCGTCGGTGTCCAGCAGCACCCGCCAGGGGCCCGGCTCGGGCAGCCCCACCCGGCGGCCCGCGTGCGGGA
>NZ_ANBH01000207.1 GCF_000341185.1 Nocardiopsis chromatogenes YIM 90109 | reverse complement strand
GGGCCCGCCCGCCGTCGTCGAAGCGCAGGAAGGACAGGGTGTTGCCCTCGGCGTCGCCGCCGTCGATCCACCGGAAGCCCTCGGGCTCGCAGTCGCGCGCCCACAGGGCCGGGCGGGTGCGGTAGAGCCCGTTCAGGTCGTCGACCAGGGCCTGCACGCCGCGGTGGAAGCCGTGGTCGAGCAGCCACCACTGCACCCCGGCCTCGTGCGACCACTCGTCGCCCTGGCCGATCTCCCCGCCCATGAACAGCAGCTTCTTGCCGGGGTGGGCCCACATGTAGGCGAGGAGGCAGCGCAGCCCGGCGAACCGGCGCCACTCGTCGCCGGGCTGCTTGTACAGCAGGGACGCCTTGCCGTGCACGACCTCGTCGTGGGAGAGCGGCAGGATGTAGTTCTCGCTGTAGGCGTAGATCATCGAGAAGGTGATCTCGCCGTGGTGGTGGGCGCGGTGCACCGGGTCCCGCTTGAGGTACTCCAGGGTGTCGTGCATCCAGCCCATGTTCCACTTGAAGCCGAACCCCAGCCCGCCGTGGTGGACCGGGCGGGTCACCCCGGGCCAGGCGGTGGACTCCTCGGCGGCCATGATGATTCCGGGGTTGCGCCGGTGGCAGACGGTGTTGAGCTCGCGCAGGAACTCCAGCGCCTCCAGGTTCTCCCGGCCGCCGAAGGCGTTGGGCTCCCACTCGCCCGAGTCGCGGGAGTAGTCCAGGTAGACCATGGAGGCCACGGCGTCCACCCGCAGCCCGTCGATGTGGAACTCCTCCAGCCAGAACAGGGCGTTGGCGATGAGGAAGTTGCGCACCTCGGTGCGGCCGTAGTCGAAGACGAGGGTGCCCCAGTCGGGGTGCTCGCCGCGGCGCGGGTCGGGGTGCTCGTAGGTGGGCGAGCCGTCGAAGCGCGCCAGCGCCCAGGCGTCCTTGGGGAAGTGCGCGGGCACCCAGTCCAGCAGCACGCCGATCCCGGCCCGGTGCAGCTCGTCGACCAGGTGCCGGAACCCGTCGGGGGAGCCCAGCCGGGAGGTGGGGGCGAAGTAGGAGGTGACCTGGTAGCCCCAGGAGCCGCCGAAGGGGTGCTCGGCCACGGGCAGGAACTCCACGTGGGTGAAGCCGCGGGCGCGCACGTGCTCGACGAGTTCGGCGGCGAGCTCGGTGTAGCCCAGCCCGGGGCGCCAGGAGGGCAGGTGCACCTCGTAGACGCTCATCGGCTCGCGGGTGTGGTCGCGGGCCTTGCGCTCGTTCATCCAGGCGTCGTCGCCCCAGGTGTGGGCGGAGGCGTGCACGATGGAGGCGGTCTGGGGCGGGTGCTGGGCGGCGAAGGCCATCGGGTCGGCCTTGTCCTGGACGCCGCCGTCGCGGCCGTGCACCCGGAACTTGTACAGCGCGCCGGGGCCCAGGCCGGGCACGAACAGCTCCCAGACGCCGCTGGAGCCCAGGGAGCGCATCGGGTGGGCGGTGCCGTCCCAGTGGTTGAGGTCGCCGATGAGCTGCACCCCCCGGGCGCCGGGCGCCCACACGGCGAAGGCGGTGCCGTCGGGGCCGGGGTGGGCGCCCAGCACCCGCCACAGCTCCTCGTGCCGCCCCTCGCCGATGAGGTGCAGGTCGAGGTCGCCGAGGGTGGGCGGGTGCCGGTAGGGGTCGTCGGCCACGGTCTCGGGGCCGTCCGGGGTGTAGGTGCAGGCGATGCGGTAGTCGGGCGGGTGGCCGGGCAGGGCGGCGGCGGGGACCTCGGCGGTGAACACGCCGCCGTGGGCGTGCTCCATGGGCACCCGGGAGCCGTCCGGCAGGACGGCGTGCACGGTGCGGGCGAGCGGGCGCAGCGCCCGCAGCGCCACCGTTCCGGCGCCGTCGGGGTGGGCGCCCAGCAGGGCGTGCGGGTCGTGGTGGCGGCCGGCGGTGAGCCGGTCGACCTCGGCGGGGTCGGGTGTCAATGGGGCTCCTCAAGCGTGGGCGAGCGCGGCGATGGAGTCCAGCGGCACGCGCAGCCAGGTGGGGCGGTGGTGGGCCTCGTAGAGCACCTCGTAGACCGCCTTGTCGTACTCGAAGGCGCGCAGCGCCGTCAGGTTCTTGTCGGGGTCGGTGCCGCCCCCGGCGGCGTAGCCGGAGCAGAACGCCTCGCGGTTCCGGTCGGCCCAGGCGCGGGCGGCCGGGGCCAGCAGCTCCTCATCGGCGCTGCCGATGAGCTGGTGGCGGGCGGCGTAGTCGAACGAGCGGAGCATCCCGGCGACGTCGCGCAGCGGGCTGGAGGGGCGGCGCCGCTCGGCCACCGGCACGGCGGGCTCGCCCTCGAAGTCCAGCAGTACCCACCCGGCGTCGGTGCGCACCACCTGGCCCAGGTGGTAGTCGCCGTGCACGCGCTGCACGGGCAGCGGGGCCGGGGCGCGGGCGAAGTCGTCGAAGGCGGACCGCAGCACCCCGGCGTAGGGGGCCAGTTCGGGCACCTGTTCGGTGGCCTCGTCCAGGCGGCGGGCCATGGCGTCGGCCAGGTCGCGCAGGCCCGCCGCGGGCAGCACGTCGGTGGGCAGGGCGCGGGCCAGCGTGCGGTGCACGGCGGCGGTGGCGGCGCCGAGCCGCTCGGCCTCGGCGGCGAAGTCGCCCCCGGCGTCGGCGGGGGCGGTGCCGGGCGCGGCGTACAGGTCGCGCACGCTGGTGGCGGCGAGCACCCACCCGTCGGTGGCGCTGCGCAGGTAGCCCTGGAGCATGGCGACGGTGGTGGGCACCGGCCGGCCGCCGTCGGTGATGTCGGCCTCGATCCACCCGTGCGGCGGGGCCGCGTACGGCGAGCCCTCCAGGGCGCCGTTGAGCTCCAGGTCGGGGTTGAGGCCGGGCCACAGCCGCCGGAAGGCCTTGAGCACGTAGTCCTCGCCGAAGACGAGCGAGGTGTTGGACTGCTCTCCGGTGAGGACGAGGCTGCGCAGCCCGGTGCGCACCGGGTGGCCGGGGCGGGTGCGGAAGCGCAGCGGGCCGTGGTCGGCGTCGCGGGCGATCAGGTGCAGGAGGCGGGCGGTCAGCTCGGGGTCGTACAGGCCGTCGTAGGCGGTGCGCCGGGTGCCGCGCACGCGGCACCGGCCGATGACGCAGTGCTCCAGTCCGGGGCGCAGGCGGCCGGGCTCGGCGAGGCCGAGCACCACCAGGTAGCGGTCGGTGCCCCGGGGCTGGGCCACCCGCACCACCAGCAGGCGCATGCCGGGGCCGTGCGGGCCGGGGTCGCCGCCGCCGACGGGTAGGTCGCGCTCGATGTGCACCGCCTCGACGGGGGCGGTCTTCCCGGCGAACCAGCGCTGCCGCGGCAGCCACGCGGCCAGCAGCTCCTCGATCTCCTTCATGCCGTGTCCCGGGTGCGGTCGTCGGTGGTGGGCCCGTCCCCCTCCTCGACCGGCGGCAGCTGGAACCAGTAGAAGCCGTGGCCGGGCAGGGTGAGCAGGTAGGGCAGTTCGCCGATGGCGGGGAAGCGCACCCCGCCGGTGCACTCCACGGGGGTGGCCCCCTCGAAGCGCCGCAGGTCCAGCTCGACGGGCTGGGGGAAGCGGGAGAGGTTGTTGATGCACAGCATCCGGTCGTCGCCCCACTCCCGGACGAACGCGAGCACGCTGGGGTTGCTGGCGTGCAGCTCGGTGAAGTCGCCGGTGCCGAAGACGGGGTGGCGCTTGCGGATGCGGATCATCTTGCGGGTCCAGTTGAGCAGCGACCCGGCGTCGCCGCGCTGGGCCTCGACGTTGAGGGCCTGGTAGCCGTGGACGGGGTCGAGGATGAGCGGCAGGTACAGCCGGGCGGGGTCGCAGCGGGAGAACCCGGCGTTGCGGTCGGAGGTCCACTGCATCGGGGTGCGCACCGCGTCCCGGTCGCCGAGCCAGATGTTGTCGCCCATGCCGATCTCGTCGCCGTAGTAGAGCACCGGGGAGCCGGGCAGGGATAGCAGCAGGGCGGTGAACAGCTCGATCTGGTCGCGGTCGTTGTCCAGCAGCGGGGCCAGCCGGCGCCGGATGCCCACGTTGGCGCGCATGCGCGGGTCGGTGGCGTACTCGGCGTACATGTAGTCCCGCTCCTCGTCGGTGACCATCTCCAGGGTCAGCTCGTCGTGGTTGCGCAGGAAGATGGCCCACTGGCAGTTGGCGGGGATGCGGGGGGTCTGGGCGAGGATCTCGGAGATCGGGTAGCGCTGCTCGCGGCGGACGGCCATGAACATCCGCGGCATCAGCGGGAAGTGGAAGTTCATGTGGCACTCGTCGCCGCCGGACTCGAAGTCGCCGAAGTAGTCGACGACGTCGGCGGGCCACTGGTTGGCCTCGCTGAGCAGCACCCGGTCGGGGTAGAGGCGGTCGACCTCCTTGCGCACCCGCTTGAGGAACTCGTGCGTCTCCTTGAGGTTCTCGCAGTTGGTGCCCTCGCGCTCGTACAGGTAGGGCACCGCGTCCAGCCGGAACCCGTCGATGCCCAGGTCCAGCCAGAACCGCAGCACCTCCAGCACGGCCTCCTGCACCGCCGGGTTCTCGAAGTTGAGGTCGGGCTGGTGGGAGAAGAACCGGTGCCAGTAGTACTGGCCGCGCACCTCGTCGTAGGACCAGTTGGACTGCTCGGTGTCGACGAAGATGATGCGCGCGTCCGCGTAGCGGTCGGTGGTGTCGGACCAGACGTAGAAGTCGCCGTAGGGGCCCTGCGGGTCGGTGCGCGAGGCCTGGAACCAGGGGTGGCGGTCGCTGGTGTGGTTCATCACCAGGTCGGTGATGATCCGGATGCCGCGCGCGTGGGCCTGCTCGATCAGCTCGACGAAGTCGGCGATGGTGCCGAACTCGGGCTGGACGGCCATGTAGTCGGAGATGTCGTACCCGCCGTCGCGCAGCGGCGACTCCTGCAGGGGCAGCAGCCACAGGCAGTCGATCCCCAGCCAGGCCAGGTAGTCGAGCTTGTCGATGAGGCCGCGCAGGTCGCCGACGCCGTCGCCGTTGGAGTCGTGGAAGCCGCGGACCTGGACCTCGTAGAAGACGGCGTGCTTGTACCAGTGCGGGTTGCGCGGCAGGGCGGGTGTGGTCACGGGAGCGGCTCCACCGTCAGAACGTGTGCGGTCTGGACGTTCGGGTCGAGGCGCACGTAATTGGCCTGACCCCAGGTGTAGGTCTCGCCGGAGAGCTCGTCGCGTACCGAGAGGCTCGTTTCGGGCGAGAAACCCAAAGAGGGCATGTCGAGCCGCACCGTGGCCTCTCGGACGTGGTGCGGGTCGAGGTTCACGACGACGATGACCGTGTCCCCGGGCAGCCGTTTTGAATAGCAGATGAGCTCGGGCCGGTCGACATGGTGGAACCGCAGGTTGCGCAGTTCCTGCAATGCGGGGCGGTCGCGCCGCAGACAGTTTAGCCTGCGGATCAGCGGGGAGATCGACATTTCCGCGGCGTCGGCCGCGTCCCAGTCCCGGGGTTTGTACTCGTATTTCTCGGAGTCGAGGTATTCCTCGCTCCCCGGGCGCAGCGGGGTGTTCTCGCACAGCTCGTATCCGGAGTAGATCCCCCAGGTGGGCGAGAGGGTGGCGGCCAGCACCGCGCGCGCCTCGAACGCCGGGCGGCCGCCCTCCTGCAGGTAGGCGTGGAGGATGTCGGGCGTGTTGCAGAAGAGGTTGGGCCGCATGTAGGCGGCGGCCTCCCCGGTGAGGGAGGCCGCGAAGTCCTGCAGCTCCTCCTTCGCGGTACGCCAGGTGAAGTAGGTGTAGGACTGGTGGAACCCGGCCCGGGCCAGGGCGTGCACGGTGGCCGGGCGGGTGAAGGCCTCGGACAGGAAGAGCACGTCGGGGTCGGTGGCGGCGATGTCGCCCAGCAGCCGCTCCCAGAACGCCAGCGGCTTGGTGTGCGGGTTGTCCACCCGGAAGGCGCGCACCCCGCGGTCCATCCAGAACCGCACCACCCGCGCCACCTCGGCGTAGAGGCCCTCGGGGTCGGCGTCGAAGTCCAGGGGGTAGATGTCCTGGTACTTCTTGGGCGGGTTCTCGGCGTAGGCGATGGTGCCGTCGGCGCGGCGGGCGAACCACTCGGGGTGCTCGGTCACCCAGGGGTGGTCGGGGGAGCACTGCAGGGCCAGGTCCAGGGCGACCTCGATGCCGTGCGCGGCGGCCTCGGACACGAAGGCGTCGAAGTCGCGCAGGTCGCCCAGGTCGGGGTGGAGCGCGTCGTGCCCGCCCTCGTGGGAGCCGATGGCCCAGACCGACCCGGGGTCGCCGGGCCCCGCCGAGGGTGTGTTGTTGCGGCCCTTGCGGAAGGTGTGCCCGACGGGGTGCACGGGCGGCAGGTAGACGACGTCGAAGCCCATGTCGGCGATGGCGGGCAGCCGCTTGGCCGCGCTGCGCAGGGTGCCCGAGAGCCACACGCCGTCGGCCTCGTCGAACCGGGCGCCCTCGGAGCGGGGGAAGAGCTCGTACCAGGAGCCGACCAGGGCCCGCCGCCGGTGCACCTGCAGCGGGAAGCGCTTGGTCCGGGTGAGCAGGTCGCGCAGCGGCTCGGCCTCCATGAGGGCGGCGGCCTCCCCGGCGGCGGCCGCGGCGAGCCGGTCGGCGGCGGGCAGGGAGGCGTCCCGCAGGGTGCGGGCCGCGGCGGCCAGGGCGGGGCGGCGGGGGACCCGCCGGGCGGCGCGCTCCAGCAGCCGGGCGCCCTCCTCCAGGACGAGCTCGGTGTCCTGGCCGATGGGGATCTTGGCGGCGGCCTCGCGCCGCCAGGTGGCGTAGGGGTCGGCCCAGGCCTCGATCGCGAAGCTCCACCTACCGGGGGCGTCCGGGCGCAGGTCCGCGGTGTAGCGGTCGGTGCCGGGCGCCTGTTCGGCCATGCGCACCCGGTCGCGGCGGCGCCCGCGCGGGTCGTACAGGACCGCGTGCGCGCCGAGGGCGCCGTGGCCCTCGCGCAGCACGGTGGCGGACACCGGGACCGTCTCGTGTTCGGCGGCCTGCGCGGTGCCGTAGGACAGCACGGGGGCGGGGTCGAGTACGGGAATTCGTCCGATCACGTGTGCACCAATTCTTCGCGAGCGGCGGTTTTCGCCGCATGTGGCCGGTGTGACCCGAGTCCGGGCAGCGTCCATTGCCGAATGAAGGCAGGGGGGCCTGAGGTTTTCGGGGGGAATCGCGGCCGGAGCGGCGCCGCGCCCACAGTCCTATCGTCGGTGCGCGGGCGCCCGTGTCCGACAGTCCGGCGGCCCTAATTTTTGTGATAGTCGTCACAGTTCCGATTCGGATGTCCCCGGCGATTTCATCCCGTTTCATTTCCGTGAAATCCGGCATAACGGTCTTCTGTCACCGTGGTAACGGCCGGACCGGGAATTCGGCGTGCGAATGCACGTGAAATTGCGCGGCGTCCTGGTGCGCGGGCCGCACCTGGACTAGCGTGCCGCTGCGTGAAGGCCATCCGCAGATTCACCGTCCGTACCGTCCTGCCCGAGCCGCTGGCCCCGCTGGGGCGGCTCGCCGCCAACCTGCGCTGGGCCTGGCACGCCCCGACCCGGGAGGTGTTCCGCGCCGTCGACCCGGACCTGTGGCGGGCGGCCGGGGGCGACCCGGTGCGCCTGCTCGGCGAGGCCGGCGCCGACCGGCTGGCCGCGCTGGCCGGCGACGCCTCCTTCGCCGGGCGGGTCGCGGAGGCCGCCGCCGACCTGGACGCCTACCTCTCCGAGCCGCGCTGGTACCAGCGCGCGGCCGCAGAGGCCGCGGCGGCCGGACGGGAGGCGCCCCCGGCCGCGGTGGCCTACTTCTCCGCCGAGTACGGGCTCACCTCCGCGCTGCCGCAGTACTCGGGCGGCCTGGGCATCCTGGCCGGGGACCACCTCAAGAGCGCCAGCGACCTGGGCCTGCCCATGGTCGGGGTGGGGCTGCTCTACCGGCACGGCTACTTCGCCCAGACGCTGTCGCCCGAGGGGTGGCAGCTGGAGTCCTACCCCGAGGTCGACCCGCAGGGCCTGCCGGTGACCCGGCTGGCCGGGGAGGACGGCGCCCCCGCCGAGGTGTCGGTGGACATGCCCGACGGCGAGCGGCTCGCCGCCCGCATCTGGGTGTGCCGGGTCGGGCGGGTGCCGCTGCTGCTGCTGGACGCCATGCACGAGGGCAACACCCCGCAGATGCGGGCGGTCACCGACCGGCTCTACGGGGGCGGGGGCGAGCACCGGCTGCGCCAGGAGGTCCTGCTCGGCGTGGGCGGGGTGCGCGCGGTGCGGCTCTACTGCGAGAGCACGGGCCATCCGGTGCCCGAGGTGTTCCACATGAACGAGGGCCACGCCGGGTTCCTGGGGCTGGAGCGGGTCCGCGAGTACATGGAGTCCGGCCTGGGCTTCGACGAGGCGGTGGAGGCCGCGCGCGCGGGCACGGTGTTCACCACCCACACCCCGGTCCCGGCCGGGATCGACCGGTTCCCGCGCGAGCTGGTCCGGCGCCACCTGGCCGGGCCGTCACCGGCGGTGCCGGGGCTGCCGGCCGACCGGCTGCTGGCGCTGGGCGCCGAGGACCACGACGGGGGCGACCCGGGCGTGTTCAACATGGCCGTGATGGGGCTGCGCCTGGCCCAGCGCGCCAACGGGGTCAGCCGCCTGCACGGGGCGGTCAGCCGGTCGATGTTCCAAGGGCTGTGGCCCGGGTTCGACGCCGACGAGGTGCCCATCGCCTCGGTCACCAACGGGGTGCACGCCCGCACCTGGGTCGCCGAGGAGGCCCAGGAGCTCGCCGCGCGCCTGGTGCCGGACTCCGGGGAGTTCACCGGGCCCGAGGGGTGGCGCAAAGTCACCGGCGCCGACGAGGCCGAGCTGTGGCACATGCGCGGGGTGCTGCGCGCCCGGCTGGTCACGGAGGCCCGGGAGCGGCTGCGCGCCTCCTGGCGGGCGCGCGGGGCGGGCGCCGCCGAGCTGGGCTGGGTGGACGGGGCGCTGGACCCGGAGGTGCTCACCATCGGCTTCGCCCGCCGGGTGCCCTCCTACAAGCGGCTCACCCTGATGCTCCGCGACGCCGAGCGGCTGCGGCGGCTGCTGCTGCACCCGGACCGGCCGGTGCAGATCGTCATCGCGGGCAAGGCGCACCCGGCCGACGAGGGCGGCAAGCGGCTCATCCAGGAGATCGTGCGCTTCGGCGACGACCCCCGGGTGCGGCACCGCCTGGTGTTCCTGCCCGACTACGACATGGCGCTGGCCACCGCCCTGGTGCAGGGGTGCGACGTGTGGCTGAACAACCCGCTGCGCCCGCTGGAGGCCAGCGGCACATCGGGGATGAAGTCGGCGCTGAACGGCGGGCTCAACCTGTCGGTGCGCGACGGCTGGTGGGACGAGTGGTTCGACGGGTCGAACGGGTGGGCCATCCCCACCGCCGACGGCGTCGAGGACCCCGAGCGCCGCGACGACCTGGAGGCGCACGCCCTGTACGACCTGGTGGAGAACCGGGTGGCGCCGCTGTTCTACGACCGCGACGCCGACGGGCTGCCCAAGCGCTGGCTGGAGATGGTCAAGCACACTCTGGTGTCGCTGGGGCCCAAGGTGCTGGCCACCCGGATGGTGCGCGAGTACTCCGAGCGGCTCTACCAGGGCGCCGCCGACTCCTCGCGCCGCCTGCTGGCCGAGGGCGCGGCCGGGGCGCGGGAGCTGGCCGAGTGGAAGCGCCGGGTGCGCACGGGGTGGCCCGGGGTGCGGATCCAGCACGTGGAGGTGGGGGGCGTGCAGGAGGCGCCGCAGGTGGGCGGCGAGCTGTCGGTGCACGCCACGGTGGTGCTGGGCGGCTTGGAGCCGCGGGACGTGCGGGTGGAGGCGCTGATCGGCCGGGTGGGCGAGGGGGACCGCCTGGAGGAGCCCCTGGCGGTGGTGCTGGAGCCGGACGGCGGGGAGGGGGCGCTGCTGCGCTACACCGGCACGGCGCCGCTGTCGCGGGCCGGGGCCTGCGGGTACACGGTGCGCGTGCTGCCGCACCACCCGCGCCTGACCTGCCCGGTGGAGATGGGCCTGGTGGCGGTGCCCGATCCGCCGCAGGCGATGGACGACGGCATCGTGCTGCGGTAGGGGTGCGGAGACGGTTCGTTGTGGGAGTGATATGTCCCTTTCGCGTCGGTCGGTCATAATGGGAGGGAACGACAGGGGAGCGCTTCGGCGCTGAGAGTGCGGTCCGGCCGCAGACCCTTAGACACCTGATCCGGATCATGCCGGCGAAGGAAGTCGTAGGACCCGCCCGCGCGACGGGCGCTCTTGGCTCACGCCCCCTCGTGTCGCAACCGATGCGAAGGGACATCCATATGAAGTCCGTGCTGTCCGCCTTGTGGGCCCGCCTGCCCCGGTGGCGCACCGTGGACATCGTCGTCGCCGCCGTGCTCGGCGTCGCCGTCGGCGTCGTGTTCTGGGTCTGGGGAATGCTCTGGTCGGCGACCCAGCCGCTGTTCCTGTTCTTCCCGCCCGCCCAGGCCGTGATCTACGGCA
>NZ_ANBH01000206.1 GCF_000341185.1 Nocardiopsis chromatogenes YIM 90109 | reverse complement strand
GTGTTCTGGGTCTGGGGAATGCTCTGGTCGGCGCCCCAGCCGCTGTTCCTGTTCTTCCCGCCCGCCCAGGCCGTGATCTACGGCATGTGGCTGGTGCCGGGCGTGCTGGGGATGCTGGTCGTCCGCAAGGCGGGAGCGGGCGTGCTGACCTCGGTGGCCGCCGCGGCCGTCTCGGCCCTGCTGGGCACCTCCTGGGGCCTGATGGTGCTGGTCGCCGGGCTGCTCCAAGGGCTGCTGCCCGAGCTGGTGTTCGCCGCCACCCGGTACCGCCGCTGGGGCATGGGCGTGTCCGTGGCCGCCGGTGCGGTGGCCGGGCTGGCGCCGGTGGCCATGGACCTGACCCTGTACTACCCGACCTGGCCGCCGCACTTCATGCTGGCCTACGGGGTGATCGTGGTGGTCAGCGCCGCCGCGATCGGCGGCGCCGGAAGCCGCGCGCTCACCACCGCGCTGGCCCGCGCCGGGGCGCTGTCGCCGTTCCCGTCGGCGCGCGGATGAGCGCGGAGGACCTCCAGGGCGCCCGCGTGGAGCTCACCGGCTGGGGGTGGCGCTACGCCGGGCGCCGGGCCTGGTCGCTGCGCGGGGTGGACCTGGCGGTCGAACCGGGGGAGCGGGTGCTGCTGCTCGGCCCGTCCGGGGCGGGCAAGTCCACCCTGCTGCACGCCCTGGCCGGTCTGACCGGGCCGGACGCCGCGGTCACCGGCGAGTCCGAGGGGGAGCTGCTGCTGGACGGCGCCCCGGCCCGGCGCGGGCGCGGGGGCGTGGCGCTGGTGGGCCAGGACCCGCACGCACAGCTGGTGATGGCGCGCGCCGGGGACGACGTGGCCTTCGGGCCGGAGAACCTGGGCGTGCCGCCCGAGGAGATCGGCCCGCGGGTGCGCGCCGCGCTGGAGGACGTGGGCTTCCCCTACGGCACCGGCCGCCCCACCGCCGCGCTGTCCGGCGGCGAGCAGCAGCGCCTGGCGATCGCCGGGGCGCTGGCGATGCGGCCGCGGCTGCTGCTGCTCGACGAGCCCACCGCCAACCTCGACCCGGCCGGTGCCGCGCTGGTCCGCGGGGTCGTGGCCGACCTGGCCGCGCGCAGCGGCGCCACCCTGGTGCTGGTCGAGCACCGGGTGGCCGAGGCGGTCGGCCTGGTCGACCGGGTGGTGGTGCTGGAGCCGGGCGGCGGCGTGGCCGCCGACGGCCCGCCGGAGCGGGTGTTCGCCGCCCGCGGCGCCGACCTGGCGGCGCGGGGGGTGTGGGTCCCGGGGCGCGAGCCCGAGGCCCCGCGCGGCCACGGCCGCCCAGGGGAGGCGCTGATCGAGGCCCGCGCCGTGCGTGCGCTGGAGCCGCGCGGCCCCGGCGTGCCCGCGCGCGGCCGCCGCGCCGTGCTGGACGGGGTGGAGGCCGATGTGCCCGCCGCCGCGGTCACGGCGCTGACGGGGCCCAACGGCGCGGGCAAGTCGACCCTGCTGGGGCTGCTGGGCGGACTGGCCCGCCCGGACGGCGGCCGGGTCCGCCCCTCGGGGGCGCTGGCCGGGGCCGACCGGCGCGACCTGGGGCGCTGGCCCGCCCGGCGGCTGGCCGGGCGCGTGGGCACCGTCTTCCAGCACGCCGAGGACCAGTTCGTCACCGGCTCGGTCCGCGACGAGCTGGAGTTCGCCCCGCTGCGCGCCGGGCTGGGTGCGCGGGGGGCGGGGGACCGGGCCGCCGAGCTGATGGGGCGGCTGCGCCTGGAGGGCCTGGCCGACGCCCACCCCTTCACCCTGTCCGGCGGGGAGAAGCGCCGCCTGTCGGTGGCCACCGCGCTGAGCGCGGGCCCCGGGCACGCCCCCGACGTGCTGCTGCTGGACGAGCCGACCTTCGGGCAGGACGCGGTGACCTGGGCGGAGCTGGCCGACCTGCTGCACGGGCTGCGCACCGAGGGCCGGGCCGTGGTCGCGGCCACCCACGACGAGCGGCTGCTCGACGGGTTCGCCGACACCGAGCTGCGGCTGGCGGCGGGGGAGCGGGGGGACCCGTGCTGAAACGCCGCAACCCGGCGGCCAAGCTGGCGGCCGCCCTGCTGGTCGCCCTCGCGCTGGCGCCGGTGGTGGACCCGGTCACCCCCGG
The DNA here is from genome assembly GCF_000341185.1 of Nocardiopsis chromatogenes YIM 90109. Lineage (GTDB taxonomy): Bacteria > Actinomycetota > Actinomycetes > Streptosporangiales > Streptosporangiaceae > Nocardiopsis_A > Nocardiopsis_A chromatogenes. The sequence goes on along the minus strand of NZ_ANBH01000206.1, from coordinate 44,893 downwards.
CGTGGTGCTGGCGGCCGTCGTCGTGCTGCTGCCGTTCGCCGGGCTCCCGGCGCGGGCGGCGCTGGTGCTGTTNTGCTGTCCCCGCCGCTGCTGCTGGCGGCGGGGTCGGTGGCGGTGGTCAACCTGCTCTACGGCGACGCCGGTCCGATGGCCGCACTCGGCCTGGGGGTGCGGCTGGCGGCCATCGCCCTGCCCTGCGTGCTGGCGGTGCTCACCAGCGACCCCACCGAGACCGCCGACGCGCTGGTGCAGCGGCTCCGGGTGCCCGAGCGCCCGGCCCTGGGGGTGCTGGCCGCGCTGCGCCTGGTGCCGCTGCTGGCCGAGCAGTGGCGCACCCTCACCCTGGCCCGCCGCGCGCGCGGGCTGGAGGCGGGCGGCCGCCCGGCCGCGGCGGTGCGCCTGTTCGCGGGGAAGGTGTTCGCGCTGCTGGTGCGGGCGGTGCGGACCGGGACGCAGCTGGCGGCGGCGATGGACGCGCGCGGGTTCGGCACCGGGCCGCGCACCCGTGCGCGGTACAGCGTGTGGACGGGGGCCGACACGGCGCTGCTGGCGGCCACGGCCGCCGTGCTGGCCGCCGCCTACGGCCTCTCCCTGTGGCTGGGGGCCTGGCGCCCGCTGTTCGCGTGAGCGCGTGGTAGACACCTGGGTGACAGGCAGCGGGCAACAGCGGGTACAGGAGGCGAGAGTCGTGCCGGAGTTCGTGCGCGTGGAGAAGGACCCGACCCACCCGGCGGTGGCGGTGGTCCGGCTGGACCGCCCCAAGATGAACGCGCTCAACGCGCAGGTGCAGCGGGAGATCGGGGCGGCCGCCGAGGAGGTCGCCGCCGACGCCTCGGTGGCGGCGGGGGTCGTCTACGGCGGCGAGCGGGTCTTCGCCGCCGGGGCGGACGTCAAGGAGATGGCCGACATGTCGTTCGCCGACATGAGCGCCCACGCGCGCACCCTCCAGGACTGCTTCACGGCCGTGGCGCGGGTGCCTAAGCCCGTGGTCGCCGCGATCACCGGCTACGCCCTGGGCGGCGGGTGCGAGCTGGCGCTGTGCGCCGACTTCCGGGTCGCGGCCGAGGACGCCAAGCTGGGCCAGCCCGAGATCCAGCTGGGCATCATCCCGGGCGCCGGGGGCACCCAGCGCCTGCCGCGCCTCATCGGCCCGGCCCGGGCCAAGGACCTCATCTTCACCGGTCGGCACGTGGACGCCGCCGAGGCCGAGCGGATCGGCCTGGTCGACCGGGTGGTCCCGGCCGACCGGGTGTACTCCACCGCGGTGGAGATGGCGGCCCGGTACGCGGGCGGTCCGGCGGTGGCGCTGAGCGCCGCCAAGGAGGCGATCGACCGGGGCCTGGAGACCGACCTGGACACCGGCCTGGAGATCGAGCGCGGCCGGTTCTCCGGGCTGTTCGGCACCGACGACCAGAAGGCCGGGATGCGCAGCTTCGTGGAGCAGGGCCCCGGCAAGGCCGAGTTCACCGGCCGCTGAGAGGAGTGAGCCGATGCAGGTGTGGGGGTTCGACGCCGTGCCCGCCCGCGAGCGGGCCGATCTGCTCGCCCCGCCCGTCGCCGCCGCCCTGGAGGGGTGGAAGGGGGCCGAGGGCGAGGAGGCGCCGCTGGTGGCGCCCATCGACCCGGACCTGGCCGACACGGCGGCGTGCTGCGAGCGCTACGGCGTCCCGCCGGAGGCCTCGGCCAACTGCGTGATCGTGGCGGGCAGGCGGGCGGGCGAGGTGCGTATGGCCGCCTGCGTCGTGCTCGCCACCACGCGGGCCGACGTCAACGGGGCGGTGCGCCGCCTGCTGGGGGCGCGCAAGGCCTCCTTCGCCCGCCAGGAGGACGCGGTGGAGGCGACCGGCATGGCCTTCGGCGGCATCACCCCCGTGGGACTGCCGCCGGACTGGCCGGTCCTGGTCGATGCGGCCGCCGCCGAGTGCCCCCGCGCGGTGATCGGCGCCGGGGTGCGGTCGGCCAAGCTCATCGTGCCCGGCGCCGCCCTGGCGCGGCTGCCGGGGGCCCAGGTCGTCGACGGGCTGGGGGTCGCGGCCGCGGGCTGAGGAACCGGGCGCCCCGGATTTCCGTCATACTCGTGGGGTTGCCCGAACTTCGGGGCCCGGCGGCCGTCGGCCGCGGACGGCCCCCGGCCGACGACTAAGCTGGTGTGGTGGTATGCGGGGTTTGAGGGGATGAGCAGGCAATGGCTATGACGGCAGGTTTCCCCGAGGGCGAGGAGCTGCCGGAACGCGTCGGCCCTTACACCATTCGGCGGCGCATCGGCCAGGGCGGCATGGGCGTGGTGTACCAGGGGCACGACCCCCGGCAGGACCGCTTCGTGGCGATCAAGGTGCTGCGCTCGGAGGTGGCCGGGGACGCGATCGCCCGCGCCCGGCTGGCCCGCGAGGTGGAGACCATGCGGCGGGTGCGCAGCCGCAACGTCGCCGAGGTCATCGACGCCGACACCGAGGCCGAGCTGCCGTGGGTGGTCACCGAGTACATCCCGGGGCCGACCCTGGACGCCACCGTGGAGAACCACGGCCCGCTGCGCGGGCGCGCCCTGACCCGCTTCGTCGGCGGCCTGGCACGGGCCATCGACGACATCCACGCCGCCGAGGTCATCCACCGCGACCTCAAGCCGGGCAACGTCATCATCTCCAACGGCGAGCCCATCGTCATCGACTTCGGCATCGCCCACGCGGTGGACGGCGCCAAGCTCACCCAGACCGGCACCTTCGTGGGCACCCCGAGCTACCTGTCGCCGGAGGTCATCGAGGGCACGGCGCTGGGCCCGGCGACCGACGTGCACGCCTGGGGCGCCACCGTGGCCTTCGCCTCCACCGGCACCGCGCCCTACGGCGCCGGCTCGTTCGAGGTCATCTTCTTCCGCATCCTCAACGGGGAGATCAGCCTGGACGGGATGCCCGACCAGCTGCGCCCGCTGGTGAACGCGGCGGTCTCCCGGGACATGGCGGCCCGCCCCACCGCGGCCCAGCTCGTGGCCGAGACCGCCCGGCTCAACCTGGACCTGCCGCTCAGCGACGACATGGCGGCCTATGCGGCGTCCGGGACGACCGGCAGCCACACCGTGCACGCGCCGATGCAGGAGCGGCCCCCGCAGCAGCAGGAGCAGGCTCTGTACGCCGAGCCCGAGGCACCCGAGGCGCCCGAGGCTCCCCGGACGCAGGCGTACGACCCCTCCTCCACGCAGCAGGCGCAGCCTCAGCGGACGCAGCACACGCAGGCGGTCCCGGCCGAGTCCGAGCCCGAACCGCAGGTGCGCACCTACTACGCCGACGACGATGAGGCGGACGGCGCCGCGCAGGGGCCGCACACCCAGTACTTCAACTCCACGCTGCGCCCTGAGGACTTCCGCGACATCCTGACCCCGGTCGGCCAGGAGCAGGGGCGCGGCGGCTCCCCCGACCAGACCGCGATGTTCGGCGGCGAGGGCGTCGAGGAGGGCTACACCACCTCCCGCGNAGGGGGGCGGCCGCCGCAGCCGAACCGACCGGTGGTCGGACTACTTCGGCGGCCACGACGGCGACTCCTACGACGACGAGCGCTGGCACCTGCCCAGGCTCTACCTGCTGCCGGTGGCGGCGCTGACCGCCGGGCTGGCGCTGGTGGTGCCCACCATCGGCCTGGTGGTCGGGCTGCTGGCGGTGAGCGTCCTGGGCGCGCTGGACAAGGTCAAGTCCGACCACGCCCGGCGGCTGCAGACCCGCGGCCCGCGCAGCTCCGACACCATGGTGGTGGCGCTGAGCATGCCGGTGGCGCTGATCCGGTCGCTGGGGGTCAACGTGGGCCTCGGGCTGCTCTACCTGGTCGTCGGCGTCGTGCTGGGCATCATCATCGGGCTGGTCACCGATACCAACACCGCCAACAACGTGGGCTCCTACGCGGTGTTCTTCATGGTGCTGGGCACCATGGTGGGCCCCAACGGCAGGGGCGCCCGGCGCCAGGCGATGGAGCTGGTGGACAAGGCGGGCTTCCGCAACGTCTACGTCTACTGGGGCGTGATCGTGTTCACCGTGCTGTTCGCGCTGCTGGTGCTCTCCTTCGGGTTCACCTCGGCCCCGGTGTGGACGGGCTGGTCGCCCTCCCAGCCGTTCGGCGGCTGAGGCTGCGGTGGGCCCCTGTTCGCTCTGAGCGCACACCCGCGTTCGCCGTCCTGGCTACTAGTCAGTAACATCGGGGGTGTCGGAGACGACGAAGTGCGGGGCGCGGGACCGGAACGCGCCCCCGGCGCCGGATGCGACCAGCGCATTTGGCACCCTTAGGGACCACGGACGCGCCCGCGTCCGCGCCGCCGGAGGGCGACGCATCGGAGTGCAGGGAGGTCGGCCACCGGCCATGAATATTGTCGTTTTGGTCAAGCAGGTCCCGGACACGGCGACCGAGCGGAAACTGACGTCCGACGACTTCACGCTGGACCGCGCCGCGTCGGACGGGGTCATCAACGAGCTCGACGAGTACGCGATCGAGGAGGCCCTCCTCCTCCGCGAGAAGCACGGGGGCGAGGTCACCGTCCTGACCATGGGTCCGGACCAGGCGACCGACTCCATCCGCAAGGCGCTGTCCATGGGCGCCGACAAGGCGGTGCACCTCGTCGACGACGCGCTGCACGGCTCGGACGCCCTGCAGACCGCCTACGCGCTGTCCAAGGCGCTGGGCACCCTGGAGTTCGACCTGGTCGTCCTGGGCTCGGAGTCCACCGACGCGCGCACCGGCGTGGTCGGCGCCGCCCTGGCCGAGTACCTGGGCCTGCCCCAGCTCACCCTGGCGGGCAAGGTCGACGTGGACGGCACCGCGGTGAAGATCCAGCGCCAGACCGACTACGGCTACGACGTCGTCGAGGCGCAGCTGCCCGCCGTGGTCTCGGTCGTGGAGAAGATCAACGAGCCGCGCTACCCGTCCTTCAAGCTGATCATGCAGGCCAAGAAGAAGCCGGTGGCCAAGCTCGGCATCGCCGACGCCGGCATCGAGGCCGACAGGGTCGGCACGGCCGCCGCGGCCACCGAGACCGTCGAGGCCAGCCCCGCCCCGCCGCGGGCCGCCGGAACGATCGTCAAGGACGAGGGCGACGGCGGCGCCAAGGCGGCCGACTTCCTCGCCGAGAAGAAGTTCGTTTAGGTCCGGCGGAGACGAAAGAGGGGTTTTACCAATGGCTGAGGTCCTCGTCCTCGTCGACCACGTCGACGGTGAGGTCAAGAAGGTCACCACCGAGCTGCTGACCGCCGCGCGGCGGATCGGCGAGCCGTCGGCCGTGTGGGTCGGCGAGGCGTCCGACTCGGGCACGGCCAAGCTGGCCGAGTACGGCGCGCAGAAGGTCTACACCGCCCCGGCGGAGCTGAACGACTACGTCGTGGCGCCCACCGCCGAGCTGCTGGCGAAGCTGGCCCGGGACACGGGCGCGGCGGCGGTGCTGGTCTCGGCCACGGCCCAGAACAAGGAGGTCGCCGGGCGCACCGCGGTCAAGCTGGGCTCGGGCGTGCTCACCGACGTCGTCGACGTCTCGGCCGACCTGGTCACCGACCACAGCATCTTCGGCGGGGCCATGGTCACCAAGGCCAAGGTGCGCTCCGGCGCCGCCGTGGTGGCCGTGCGGCCCAACTCGGTCCCGGCCGAGCCGCAGGCGGGCGAGGCCGCTGTGCAGGCCGTGGAGGTGGAGGTCCCCGAGGCCGCCAAGGGCGCCCGCGTGGTCGAGCGCGTGGCCCAGGAGCAGGGCGAGCGCCCGGAGCTGACCGAGGCCGCGATCGTGGTCTCCGGCGGCCGGGGCGTCGGCTCGGACGACTTCACCGTGGTCGAGAAGCTGGCCGACTCGCTGGGCGCGGCCGTGGGCGCCTCCCGCGCCGCGGTCGACGCGGGCTGGTACCCCAACCAGTTCCAGGTCGGCCAGACCGGCAAGACGGTCAGCCCGAACCTGTACATCGCGCTGGGCATCTCGGGCGCGATCCAGCACCGGGCCGGCATGCAGACCTCGAAGAACATCGTGGCGGTCAACAAGGACCCCGAGGCCCCGATCTTCGAGATCGCCGACTTCGGCGTGGTGGGCGACCTGCACACCGTCGCCCCGCAGCTGACCGAGGAGATCGGCAAGCGCAAGTAGGGCGTTCTCCCGCACCGCGAGGCGGGCCCCGGGCGATGCGCCCGGGGCCCGCCTCATGCCGTCCTAGGCGAGGGGATCATCGCCGGGGGACGGGGCCGCCCTCGCCCGGGGCGCCCGGAGCGACCGTCGGGTACACGGGCTCGGGGCCGTCGATCACCACGTCGACGGCGTACCGGTCGCCGGGCACGTCCCCGGCCGGCCCCGCCCGCGTCCAGCCCCTCCCACCCGGCCAGGGTCGGCACCTCCCGGTCCCGGTCGGGCAGGGCGTGGAACACCCGGCCCACGTCGGCCGGCCCGCCGTCCTCCACTCGGGGCGGACCGCGCGGGCGTCGCGCAGGTGCGCCCGGAGCCGGGCGGCCAGCGCGCCGCGCCGGGTGCGCCCGCGCCGGTGGTCGGCGAGCACCCGGCGGGCCACGCCGAACACCCGGGGGCGGACGCCGTCCCCGGCGGGGACGTCGGCGATCCGCGCCCACACCGCGGTGAACACCCCGGCCACCGGGTCGGCGGCGTCGGTGTCGTCCAGGCGGGCGCAGCAGGTAGCGCAGGACGTCGGCGTAGCAGGCGTCGTAGAGCGCCTCGAAGCGCTCGACCGGCCCCTGCGGCCGCCCCGTGCCGTCCCGTGGAGTGCGGGGCGCGGCGTCCCCCTCCTTCGGGCGGCCGTCCTCTGTCACCCGGGTACCCGTCCGGCACCCCTCCGGGCGTTTCACCCCTTCCGGACCGCCGTATCCTTGGGGGCGCCATGGTGTATCTGGATCACGCCGCGACGACGGCCGTGCGCCCCGAGGCCCTCGCCGCGATGACCGAGGAGTTCGGGCGCCTGGGGAACGCCTCCGCACTGCACGGGGCCGGGCGGGCCGCCCGCCGGGTGGTGGAGGAGGCCCGCGAGGACATCGCCGGTGCCCTGGGGGCCTCCCCGAACGAGGTGGTGTTCACCGCGGGCGGCACCGAGGCCGACAACCTCGCGGTCAAGGGCCTGTACTGGGCCCGGTCGGCGGCCGACCCGCGGCGGCGCCGGGTGCTGGTGAGCGCGGTCGAGCACCACGCGGTGCTGGACCCGGCGCACTGGCTGGGCGGGCGCCAGGGCGCCGTGGTCGAGGAGCTGCCGGTGGACGGGCGCGGCGCGGTGCGCCCGGAGGACCTGCGCGCGGCGATCGCGCGCGACCCCGGCGGTGTGGCGCTGGTCTCGGTGATGTGGGCCAACAACGAGGTCGGCACGGTGCAGCCGGTGGCCGAGCTGGCCGAGGCGGCCGCCGAGTTCGGGGTGCCGATGCACACCGACGCCGTCCAGGCGGTCGGCGCGCTCGATGTGGACTTCTCCGCGCACGCGGGCCTGGCGGCGCTGACCGCCTCGGCGCACAAGATCGGCGGGCCGGTGGGCGCGGGCGCGCTGGTGCTGGCGCGCGGGGTGGACCCGGAGCCGGTGCTGCACGGCGGGGGCCAGGAGCGGGACGTGCGCTCGGGCACCCTGGCGGCGCCGCTGCTGCGCGGGTTCGCCGAGGCGGCGCGGCTGGCCGCGGCCGAGCGCGCCGAGCACGCCGGGCATCTGGCGCGGCTGCGCGAGGAGCTGGTGCGCACCGTGCACAAGGCCGTGCCGGACGCGGTGCTCAACGGCGACCCGGAGGACCGCCTGCCGGGCAACGCCCACTTCTCCTTCCCCGGCTGCGAGGGCGACGCGCTGCTGATGCTGCTGGACGCCCAGGGCATCGCCTGCTCGACCGGGTCGGCGTGCACGGCCGGGGTGGCCCGGCCCTCGCACGTGCTGCTGGCGATGGGCGCCGACACCGACACCGCGCTGGGCTCGCTCCGCTTCAGCCTGGGGCGCGGGTCGACGGCGGCGGACGTGGAGGCGCTGGGCGCGGCGATCGGCCCCGCGGTGGAGCGGGCCCGCGCCGCGCGCGGCACCCGGCGGCGCTGACCCCCGGTGCTGCTGGATCGTTGATGGGAGACGTGTGCCCCGATCAGTGGTCGACGACCGCCGGTAACCGTTTGACCGGGACACCGATCAGCCCGGCGTCGGACCGCGGCGCAGAGCGCGCGGCCCCTCGGGCACACTCCGGCCCCAGCCGGCCCTTCGGCGTGCGGACCACCCGCCCGACGCCGCGGTCCTCTGGCGCACCCGGCTCGCACGCACCGACCGCGGGCGCCCCTCGCCGTGTCCGCGGCAGGTTCGGAGATCTCCCATCGATGATCTAGCGCTGGCGCCGGATGGGCTGGGTGAGCGCGCCGATGAACCGCCAGTCCGGGTCCATGCTGCTGCCGACCGATGCGCCGTGCGGCCACTGCCGCGCGGCCTCCTCCAGCGGGCCCATCACCCCGGCCTCGGGGTCCAGGTACAGGTAGAGCCGCCGCTTCCCGGCGGAGGTCTCCTGGCCGAAAAGCGCGCCGTCGCCGCCGGCCACCCGCTGCAGCCGCTGGGAGAAGGCGTCCATCTCGGCGGCGGCCTCGGCGGTGGGCTGGCGCTCGTCGTCGGAGTCGGTGTAGGCCAGCTCGACGCGGGCCAGCAGGGTGAAGGCGGGGAAGTCGCGGCGGCGCAGGGGGTGGCGGGCCTGGACCTCGATCACGCCGCGCAGCGGCACCCGCGCCCGGAAGGACACCCAGGATCCGCCCGAGCCGCCGGTGATCTGCTCGACGACCGAGGGCACGGCGGTGGGCGGCAGCGGGTCCAGCGGCTTCTCCACCAGCGGCCGGACCTCGCCCACGGCGCGCACCCGGTCGTCCTCGCCCACGGCGAGCAGCACCACGTGCTCGGCGACCCCGGCCCGGTCCTCCTCGGAGAGGAACATGAAGTCGGGGTGGTAGACCCCGGCGTCGACGCGGCCGCGGCGCTGGTCCACCCGCAGCTCCACGGTGGCGTGCGACAGGTCCAGCTCGTGGCCGTTCCAGTCCAGGCCCCCGGCGAGCGCCCGGTGGTCGGCGGGGACGGCGGGGCGGAACGCCCACTCCGGCTCCTCGGGGGCCGCGCGCGACCAGCGCTCGGAGAGCACCCGCGCCTCGTCGTCGGGGCCGGGGCGCAGGGTGAGGGCGTAGTCGGGGGCCGGGCCTCCGGCCGCCGCGTCCTGTTCGGTCAGCCGCCGCAGCAGGTCGTCGGGGTCGGCGTCGAGCGGGGCGTCCAGGTCCGCCGGGCCCGGCTCGGCGGGCTCGGGGGCGCGTCCCACGTCCCACCCCAGGGCGGGGTGGATGCGGTGCACCAGCTCGGTCAGCCGCGCCGCCGCCTCCTCGGGCACGGGTTCTCCGGCGTCGACGGCCGACGCCAGCGCGGGGCGCAGCTCGGGCCAGGCGGCCCAGAAGGCGTCGATGGTGACGGCGGACTCGGACGCGGGGGAGCGGCGGCGACGGAACAGAGCCATGGTCCGATTTTCGCAGAAGCGGGAGGTGTCCTGGGCCCGCCCCGGGGGCGCATACCCTGGAGGGGCTATGACTCTGCGTGTACTGGCCGCCATGTCCGGCGGCGTCGACTCGGCCGTGGCCGCGGCCCGTGCCGCCGAGGCGGGCCACGATGTCACCGGCGTCCACCTGGCGCTCTCGAAGAACCCGCAGTCCTACCGGACGGGGGCGCGGGGGTGCTGCACGGTGGAGGACTCCCGCGACGCCCGGCGGGCGGCGGACGTGATCGGCATCCCGTTCTACGTGTGGGACATGGCCGAGGAGTTCGACCGGGACGTGGTCCAGGACTTCGTCGCCGAGTACGCCGCCGGGCGCACGCCCAACCCGTGCCTGCGCTGCAACGAGAAGATCAAGTTCGAGGCGGTGCTGGACCGGGCGGTGGCGCTGGGCTTCGACGCGGTGTGCACCGGCCACCACGTGCGCAAGGTGGACGGCCGCCTGGTGCGCAGCGTGGACCAGGGCAAGGACCAGTCCTACGTGCTGGGGGTGCTCACCCGCGAGCAGCTCGGGCACGCGATGTTCCCGCTGGGCGATGTCGCCAAGGACGAGGTGCGGGCCGAGGCGGCGCGGCGCGGGCTGGCGGTGGCCGACAAGCCGGACAGCCACGACATCTGCTTCATCGCCGACGGCGACACCGCCGGGTTCCTCAAGGACCGCCTGGGCGGCGCCCCGGGCCCGATCAAGGACGAGGCCGGGAACGTGGTGGGCGAGCACGGGGGCGCGCACGCCTTCACCGTGGGCCAGCGCAAGGGGCTGGACCTGGGCGGGGCCCCGGAGCGCCGCTACGTGCTGTCCATCGAGCCGGTGGAGAACACGGTGACGGTGGGGCCGCGCTCCTCGCTGCGGGTCGCGGCGATCCGCGGCGACCGCCCGGTGTGGAGCGGCCGCGCCGTCCTGACCGCGGACGAGGGGGACCTGGCCTGCACCGTGCAGCTGCGCGCGCACGGCGAGGTCTACGGCTGCACGGTGCGCTCCGAGGGCGCGGGCCTGCGGATCGAGCTGGACGAGCCGGCCGCGGGGGTGGCGCCGGGCCAGACCGCGGTGTTCTACGACGGCCCGGCGGTGCTCGGCTCGGCGACGATCGGGGCCACCGAGGCGGCCCCTTCCATGGCCACTTCCGGTTAGGTTAGCCTTAACAATGCCGTCCGGGAGGTCCGGGCGGCGCGGGCACCGGGAGGGCGCATGGAGTACGGGTTCCTGGAGGGGCGTCCCTTCTGGATCGTCTACTCGGCGCTGTTCGCGATCGTCTTCGCCCGCACCATGGCCACCTACTGGATCGGGCGGGGGCTGGGCGCCGGGGTGCACCGGTCCCGGCTCGGCGAGCGGCTGGGGACGCGCCTGGACCGCGCCGAGCGGCTGATCAACCGGTTCGGCCCGCCCGTGGTCACCGCCGTCTACCTGACCGTGGGCGTGCAGACCGCCGTGCACCTGGTGGCCGGGGCGATGCGGATGCACTTCGCGCGCTACCTGGCCGCGATGCTGCCCGGGTGCGCCCTGTGGGCCGCGCTGTACAGCCTGGGCGGGATGGCGGTCATCGCCGCCTGGTGGAACGCCTTCACCCATTCGCCCNGGCGGCCGCCGCCGCGGTGGCCGGGGTGCTGGTGTACCGGCGGCGCCGCGCCGCTCGGGCGGCCGAGGGCACCGCTTCCGACGAGGGTTCGCCTACCCTTGTCGGACGTGACTGAGCCCCGACGCTATCCCTGGCCCGCCGCGAGCGCCACCGGCATGGGGTCCTACCCCTGGACCGACCCCGACGAGGCCGCGCGCACCGTCTTCGGCGAGCTGCCCGACCTTCCGCACCTGCCCGAGCTGCCCGCCCGCGGCGCCGGGGCCGACACCGTCGGCCGCGCCGCCGCCCTGCTGGTCGACCTGCCGCTGGAGGTGCAGCCGACCGGGTGGCGGGTGGCCCGCGCCCCCGGCCGGGACCTGGCGCGCGCCCGCAGCTTCCTGTCCTGGGACCTGGACGCGGTGCAGCGGCACGGCGCCGCCTTCCAGGGCGCGTTCAAGCTCCAGGTCGCCGGGCCCTGGACGCTGGCGGCCTCCGTGGAGCTGCGCGGCGGCGAGCGGATGCTGAGCGACCCCGGCGCCGTGGCCGACCTGGCCGCCTCCCTGGAGGAGGGGCTGCGCGCGCACATCGCCGAGGTGGCCGGGCGCCTGCCCGGGGCCCACCTGGTGGTGCAGGTCGACGAGCCGGGGCTGCCCGCCGTCGCGGCCGGGCAGGTGCCCACCGCCAGCGGGCTGCGCCGCATCCCCGCACCCGACCGGGTGCGGGTGGAGGAGCGGCTGCGCGCGCTGAGCGCCGCCGTCGCCGGTGCCGGAGCGGTCCCGGCGGTGCACTGCTGCGCCCCGGGCGCGCCGGTCTCCCTGTTCCACCGGTGCGGTTTCCGCGCCCTGGCGCTGGACGCCGCGCTGCTCGGCCGCGAGGACGACGAGGCCCTGGGTACGGCCCTGGAGGACGGTGTCGGTCTCATTATGGGTGTGGTTCCGGGCACGGGCCCGCGTCGCGGGGAGGGACTGTCCGACCTGGGCAGTACCGTCGATCCTGTACGGGAGCTGTGGAACCGCATCGGGCTCGGTCCGGAGGCGCTCGCCGACGCGGTGGTGTGCGCCCCCGCGTGCGGACTGGCGGGCGCGTCCCCGGACGGCGCCCGCGAGGCACTGGCCGTCTGCCGGGCGGCCGCGCGGGTGCTGCGCGACGAGCCGCGGCGGTGACACGGCGCTGGATGAGGAAAGGACGCCCTGGGTGAGCGCGGAGAGGTCGACCGCAGTCGATTCCGTCCCCGATGAGGTGCGCGAGCGCCATGCCGAGCTGTCGCAGGAGATCGACGACCACAGCTACCGGTACTACATGAAGACGCCCGTCATCTCCGACGCCGAGTACGACGGGCTGATGGGCGAGCTGCGCTCGATCGAGGACCGCTACCCCCAGCTGGTCACGCAGGACTCGCCGACGCAGAAGGTCGGCGCGCCGATCAGCAACCTGTTCGCGCCGGTGGAGCACCTGCGGCGGATGGAGAGCCTGGACAACGCCTTCAACGCCGAGGAGCTGGCGGCCTGGGCCGCGCGGGTGGAGGGCGAGGCTCCGGTCGACGCCTACCTGTGCGAGCTGAAGATCGACGGCCTGGCCATCGACCTGGTCTACGAGAACGGGCGGCTGACCCCCGCCGCCACCCGCGGCGACGGCCGGGTGGGCGAGGACATCACCCTCAACGCCCGCACCATCGCCGCCGTCCCCGAGCGCCTGGACGAGAGCGTGCGCCCGGCCCCCGAGCTGCTGGAGGTGCGCGGCGAGGTCTTCCTGCCGGTGGCCGAGTTCGAGGCGCTGAACCGGCGCCTGGCGGCCGACGGCAGGGCCGAGTTCGCCAACCCGCGCAACGCCGCCGCCGGGTCGCTGCGGCAGAAGGACCCGCGGGTCACCGCCACCCGGCCGCTGACCATGATCTGCCACGGGGTGGGGGAGCACCGCGGGGTGGACTTCGCCCGCCAGTCGCACGTGTACGACATGCTGCGGGACTGGGGCCTGCCGGTCAGCGACCGCTACCGGGTGCTGCCCGACCTGGACGCGGTGGCCGGATACGTCGCCCACTACGGCGACCACCGGCACGACCCCGCCTACGAGATCGACGGCGTGGTGGTCAAGGTCGACGACGTGGCGCTGCAGCGGCGCCTGGGCTCCACCAGCAGGGCGCCGCGCTGGGCCATCGCCTACAAGTACCCGCCCGAGGAGGTCACCACCCGGCTGGTGGACATCCGGGTGAACGTGGGGCGCACCGGCCGGGTCACCCCCTACGGCGTGATGGAGCCGGTGCGGGTGGCCGGGTCCGAGGTGGAGTTCGCCACGCTGCACAACGCCCAGGAGGTCGAGCGCAAGGGCGTGCTCATCGGCGACACCGTGCGGCTGCGCAAGGCCGGGGGCGTCATCCCGGAGATCCTCGGCCCGGTCACCGAGGCGCGGGACGGCTCCGAGCGGCCCTTCTCCATGCCCGAGACCTGCCCCGAGTGCGGCACCCCGCTCGGGCAGCAGAAGGAGGGCGACGTCGACCTGCGCTGCCCCAACGCCCGCTCCTGCCCGGGGCAGCTCCGCGAGCGGCTCTTCTACATCGCCGGGCGCAAGGCGCTGGACATCGAGACGCTGGGGTACGTGGCGGCCACCGCCCTCACCCAGCCGCTGGAGCCGGCCGAGCCGCCGCTCAAGGACGAGGGCGACCTGTTCGGGCTGTCGGTGGAGCGGCTGCTGCCCATCCGCACCCTGGTGCTCGACCCCGACACCACCGAGCCCAAGCTCGACCCCGCGACGGGCGAGCGCAAGGTGGTGACGTTCTTCGCCAACCAGGACGGCGAGCCCAAGAAGACCGTGGAGAAGCTCTTCGAGGAGCTGGAGGCGGCCAAGGAGCGGCCGCTGTGGCGGGTGCTGGTGGCGCTGTCCATCCGGCACGTGGGGCCGCGCGCCGCCGAGGACCTGGCGCGCCACTTCCGGTCGCTGGAGGCCATCGAGGCCGCGACCGAGGAGGAGCTGGCCTCGGTGGACGGGATCGGCCCCACCATCGCCGCCTCCATCCGCGAGTGGTTCGGCGAGGAGTGGCACCGCGAGATCGTGCGCAAGTGGCGCGAGGCCGGGGTGCGCATGGAGGACGAGGGCGCCGGGTCGGGGCCGCGGCCGCTGGACGGCGTGACCCTGGTGGTGACCGGGTCGCTGGAGGGCTACACCCGGGACGGCGCCAAGGAGGCCGCCGCCGAGGCCGGGGGCCGGGTGACCGGCTCGGTCTCCAAGAAGACCGACTTCCTGGTGGCCGGGGAGAGCCCCGGGAGCAAGTACGACAAGGCCCTGAAGCTGGGGGTTCCGGTCCTCGACGAGGAGGGGTTCGGGGTGCTGCTCGCCGCCGGGCCGGATGAGGCCAGGAAGGTCGCGCAGGTCGCCGAGGAGGCGGACGGCGGCTGAGGCGGCGGGGCGCCGTCCGGGTGTCGGCGCAGGTCGGGCCGGTGCGGCGGGGGACACGGCGGGCCATCCCCGCGGATTCGGGCGCAAACCTCCAAGGCTCACCTAAAGTCCTTGTGCGGCGACAGCAGGTGATGAAGCGTCGTAAGCTGTGCCTGGAAGGTACGAGAGGGGGTGGCCGGAAGGGGTGAGACCTCCGCTCCGCCGCGGATCCCGACTCCCCGAGGACGCTATGAAGGACCCGAACAACACCCGTGACGTGGGCCCGCGGGTCGGCACGCCGCTCTGGCTGTACCTGGCCGGCACCACGGTGGCCGGGTGCGGCCTCCTCGGCGGGTCCCTGGTGTGGACCGGTCCCGGCGGCCTGGTGGCCCTGGCCGACCAGCCGCTGGTCTGGGTCGTGCTGTGCATGGTCGTCATCGGCGAGCTGCGGCCCATCGCCACCCCGAACGCCCCGGCCACCAGCGGCGCCCCCACCTCGCTGCCGTTCTCCTTCGCACTGCTGATCTTCTTCGGGCTGCCCGCCGCGGCCCTGGTGCAGGCGGTGGCCACCGTGGTGGCCGGGATCGCCCGGCGGCACGCCGCCCACCGCACCGCCTTCAACCTGGCCCAGTACGTGCTCAGCTTCGGGGTGGCCGACGCCGTCATGCGGCTGTTCCACCCGGCGGCCTCGGTCGGCCCGTGGGTGCCCCAGGGCGCCGAGCTGCTGCTGGTGGGGCTGGCCGGGGCCGCCTACTTCGTCACCAACCTGGTGCTGGTGGAGTGCGCGGTGGCCATGCACGAGCGGGTGCCGCTGCAGAGCGTGCTGGGCAAGGACATCGGCCAGCGGCTGTTCGTCAACGCGGTGCTGCTCAGCCTGGCCCCGCTGGTGGTGGCGGCCATGGTGAACTCCATCTGGCTGGTGCCGCTGTTCGCGTTCCCGCTGGCCGCGCTGTACACCAGCGCCACCCTGTCGGTGAAGCGCGAGCACCAGGCCAACCACGACGAGCTCACCGGGCTGGCCAACCGCAAGCTGCTCATCCTGCGCACCCAGCAGGCGCTGGGCGAGGCCCGCCAGCGCCACCACCGGGTCGGCCTGCTCCTGCTCGACCTGGACCGGTTCAAGGAGGTCAACGACACCCTGGGGCACCCCACGGGGGACCGGCTGCTGCAGACCGTGGCGCTGCGCCTGACGCACAGCGTGCGCCCCGGCGACCTGGTGGCCCGGCTCGGCGGGGACGAGTTCGCGGTGCTGCTGCCGCAGGTGCGCGACGCGGCCTCGGCCCGCGAGGTGGCCGCCCGGCTGCGGGTGGCCCTGGCCGAGCCGGTGCGCCTGGACGGGATGGACTTCGACCTGGAGGCCAGCGTCGGCATCGCGCTCTACCCCAACCACGCCCCCGACTTCGAGCTGCTCATGCAGCGCGCCGACGTGGCCATGTACGTGGCCAAGGAGCAGCGCACCGGGGTGGAGCTGTACGCCCCGCACAAGGACCGCAACTCCACCGCCCGGCTCAGCCTCTTCGGCGAGCTGCGCCGCGCCCTGGTGGAGAAGGAGCTGGAGATGTTCTACCAGCCCACCGTGGACCTGTCGGACCGGCGGGCGGTGGGGGTGGAGGCGCTGGTGCGCTGGCGCCACCCGCGCCGCGGGGTGCTGGACCCGCACGAGTTCGTGCCGCTGATCGAGCAGTCCTACCTGATGCGCGGCTTCACCCACGAGGTGCTGGAGCAGACCCTGTCCCAGGTGGCGCGGTGGCGCGCGGAGGGGGTGGAGCTGCCGGTGTCGGTGAACCTGTCCGCCCGCGAGCTGCTCGACCCGGCCCTGCCCGACGTGGTCGCCGCCGGGCTGCGGCGGCACGGGGTGCCGCCCGCGGCGCTGCGCCTGGAGATCGGCGAGCGGGTGATGGTCGCCGAGGCCGACGCGGTGGCCCCGGTCATCCTGGCCCTGTCCGACCTGGGGGTGCCGCTGTCCCTGGACGACTTCGGCACCGGCTACTTCACCCTGGCCCGGCTCAACGGGCTGCCGGTGCAGGAGATCAAGATCGACGGCTCGTTCGTGCGCCGGGTGGAGGAGGACGCCGACGGGCGGGTGATCGTCGCCTCGGCGATCGACCTGGTGGGCACGTTGGGCATGCGGGCGGTGGCCGAGGGCGTGGAGTCCGAGGGGGTGGCCGAGGCGGTGGCCGCGATGGGCTGCCACGCCGCCCAGGGGCGGCTGTTCGCCCCGCCGCTGGAGGCCGCCGAGGCGGCCGCCTGGCTGCGCGCGCACGGGGGCGCCCACGACGGCCATAGGATTGAGGCGCCCTGACTGCAAGAAGAGAACGGTTAGCAATCCATGTCCGCCATCACCCGCGATGAGGTCGCGCACCTCGCCCGGTTGTCGCGGCTGGCGCTGAACGAGGACGAACTCGACCACCTCGCCGCCCAGCTCGATGAGATCATCTCCGCGGTGGCCAAGGTCCAGCAGGCCGCCGAGGGCGACATTCCGCCGAGTTCGCACGCCCTGCCGCTGGCCAACGTCCACCGCCCCGACGAGGCCCGGCCCGGCCTCACCCCCGAGCAGGCCCTGGCCGCCGCACCGGCCGTCGAGGACCAGCGCTTCCGGGTCCCGCAGATCCTGGGGGAGGAGGAGTGATGGGCGCCGAACTGATCCGCATGACCGCCGCCGAGCTGGGCTCGGCGATCGCCTCGGGGCAGGTGTCGGCGGTGCAGGCGGCCGAGGCCTACCTGGACCGTATCGAGGAGGTCGAGCCCGGCGTCAACGCGTTCCTGCACGTGGACCGGGAGACCACCCTGGCCCAGGCGCGCGCGGTGGACGAGCGCCGCGCCGCCGGGGAGGACCTGGGGCCGCTGGCCGGGGTACCGGTCGCGCACAAGGACGTGTTCACCACCACGGACATGCCCACCACCGCCGCCTCCCGCATCCTGGAGGGCTACCGGCCGCCCTACGACGCCACGGTCACCGCGCGGCTGCGCGAGGCGGGCCTGGTCGTGCTGGGCAAGACCAACATGGACGAGTTCGCGATGGGCTCGTCCACGGAGAACTCGGCCTTCGGCCCCACCCGCAACCCGTGGGACACCTCCCGGGTGCCGGGCGGCTCCTCCGGCGGCTCCTCGGCGGCCGTGGCCGCCTTCGAGGCGCCGCTGGCNCCCCGGCGCCCCCACCCGCCAGCCGGCGGCGGTGTGCGGCCTGGTGGGCGCCAAGCCCACCTACGGCGGCTCCTCCCGGTACGGGCTGATCGCCTTCGCCTCCTCGCTGGACACCCCGGGCCCCTTCGCCCGCAACGTGCTGGACGCGGCGCTGCTGCAGGAGGCCTTCTCCGGGCACGACCCGCGCGACTCCACCTCGATCGACGCCCCGGTCCCGCCGGTGGCCGAGGCGGCCCGCCGGGCGGACGTGGCCGGGCTGCGCGTGGGCGTGGTCAAGGAGCTGTCCGGGGAGGGGTACCAGGCCGGGGTGCTCAGCCGGTTCCAGGAGAGCGTCGAGCTGCTGGAGTCGATGGGCGCCAAGGTCGTCGAGGTGTCCTGCCCCAGCTTCGACACCGCGCTGGCCGCCTACTACCTGATCGCGCCCAGCGAGTGCTCGTCCAACCTGGCCCGGTTCGACGCCATGCGCTACGGGCTGCGCACCGGCGACGACGGCACCCGCGGCGCCGAGGAGGTGATGGCGCTGACCCGGGCCGAGGGCTTCGGGCCGGAGGTCAAGCGCCGCATCATCCTGGGCACCTACGCGCTGTCCAGCGGATACTACGACGCCTACTACGGGTCGGCGCAGCAGGTGCGCACGCTCATCAAGCGGGACTTCGAGGCGGCGTTCGAGGGCGTGGACGTGCTGGTCTCGCCGACGGCGCCGACCACGGCCTTCCCGCTGGGCGAGCGGACCGGCGACCCGATGGCGATGTACCTGGCCGACCTGTGCACCATCCCGACCAACCTGGCGGGCAACGCGGCGCTGTCGGTGCCCTGCGGGCTGGCGCCCGAGGACGGGCTCCCGGTGGGGCTGCAGGTGATGGCCCCGGCCATGGCCGACGACCGCGCCTACCGGGTGGGCGCCGCGCTGGAGGCCGCGCTCCGCGACCGCAGCGGGGCCGACTTCCTCAGCGGCAGCCCGTACGCGCTCTGAGCGGGACGCCCGGCCGGACACACGGGTCGGACACGCAGAAGGGGCGGAGGGAACACCCTCCGCCCCTTCCGTGCGCTTCAGGCCCGGTGGCCTGCGCGGCCTCAGACCTCGCTGGAGGCCTTGCGCCTGCGGCCGAAGTAGATCGCCGCGGCGCCGCCGCCGACCGCGGCCACGGCCGCGCCGATCAGGCCGTAGAGCGCGCCGCCGGTGACCGGCAGGCCGCCGCCCTGGTCCTTGTCGTCGTCGGGCGCGGGCTTGTCCTCGCCCTGGTCCTCGTCGCCCTCGTCGCCGCCGGGGCCGCCCTCGTCAGGCGTGGAGGGGGAGGGCGACGGGCTGGGCTGCTCCTCCTCGTCCTCGTCGTCCCCGGGCGGGGTCTCGCCGCCGGAGGCCCAGGAGACCGAGGCGCTCGCGGTGATCTCCGTCTCCGAGCTGTCGGCGGTGATCAGGGTCTGGGTGGCGGGCTGGCCGTCGACGCCGCGGAACAGGCGGCCGACCTCGACGGTGGCGGTGATGGTGCCGGAGAAGGAGGCCTCGCCGTCCTCGGCGCCCTCGGGGACCTTGACGCCCAGCGTGTCGCCGTCGGCGGCGGCCTCGACCGGCTCGCCGCTCTCCACGTCGACCAGCTGGAAGCCCTCGGGGGCGTCCAGGACCAGCGGCACCGAGTCGGCGCTGGTCTCGACGGTGAATTCGCCGATGGTCTCCCCGGCGGCGCCCTCGGCGGTCTCCGGGGTGATGGTCAGCGACGCCTCCGGCTCGGGGGTGTCGGACTTCTCGGCCTGCTCCAGCAGGTGGGCGTAGAGCGCGTCGACGTTGGCGCCGTGCTTGCCGCCCTCGGTCAGCACGGTGCCGTTGCTGAAGTGCCAGACGGCGGCCTGGGTGCCGGCGACGGCCTCTTCCGCGGTCAGGCCCTCGATGCCGGCCTGCTCGGCCAGGGCGTCCACGCCGACCGTGGGGAAGGAGGACTGCAGGACGGTGTGCACCTTGCCGGGCTGGGCGAAGTCGCCCTTGCCGGGGTAGGTGTCCCAGGCGTCCTCGCGGTAGTCGGCGCCCTTGCGGATCGCGGTCTCGGCGTCGATGCAGTAGGTCTGCAGCTTGGCGCCGTCGTCGAGCTTCAGCTCGAACAGGTTGGTCTGGATCCTGCCGTGGGTCTCGGTCTCGACCGAGATGCCGCCGGGGCCGTTGCCGACGTACTTTCCGGTGGCGCCGTCGGCCAGGGCCGGGGCCGAGGAGAGCCCGAAGGCCAGGGCGGCCGCGGCGGTCACCGCGGTGGCGGAGACGAAGCGGCGCCCGCGGCGGGCGGTGTGGGGGTGGACCGTAGTCATCAAATCGCGTCCCGGGTCTCGTATCGGGGAATGATGCGCCGGGCCCTCCCGGACCTGCGAAAGAGGAGATCGGAAGGGGTCGGCCGGGGAAGCGCGCACCCGGGGTTACGTGAACGGGTCGTATCGGGCGCGCCTGGATCGCCTGAACCGCGGGGTGTCTCGGGGCCGCGGGGCGAATGCGTCACTTCCGCACCGCCCGATCCTAGCGACCCGATTCCGGACTTCCAACCGTGTTCGCGGAATTCTCGGTAACAATGCCCGCTCTGTGCTGTTCGTGCAGCTCAGGAATGGTGAGCAACGGTATTTGGTCCGAAAACGGACAGACGCGAAACGTGACCGGAACCACCCGATGGTGCTCCAGTGGCGCTCCGGCGGTGCTCTAGCGGCGCTTGAGCAGCCGCGCGGCCACGACCGCCGCGAGGCCCGCGGCCGCCAGCCCCCCGCCGATGGCGAGCAGCCCGCCCAGCCAGGTCCCGGTCAGCGCCAGGCCGCCGGAGTCCTCGGCCTGGGCCGCCCCGCCGCCCGGGGCGGCGGGGGAGGGGGAGGCGGACGGTGCGGCGGAGGGCGCCGCGGCCTCCGGCCGCTCGCGGGCGGGGGTGTGCGGGGATGCCTCGGGCATCGCCGGGGCTCCGGGGCCGGAGGCGCCGCCGTCCGCGGAGGGGGCCGCCCAGTCCGCCTTCACCTCGGCCGAGGCCCCCGTCAGCGCCTCCTCGGCGGCGACCACCGGAAGGGTGGCGACCCCGTCCCGCCCGGAGAAGGCGCGGCCCGGGGACAGCGCGGCGGTACCGGCGCGGGCGTGCACGGTGGCCACCCCGGCGCCCGGGTCCGCGGGCACGTGCAGGTAGAACTCCTCGCCGTCGGCGACCTCGGCGACCGTCTCCCCCTCGGCGTCGGCCAGCCGGGCGCCGGGCGCCCCGTTGACCTCCACCCGCACCGGGCCGGTGCCGGTGGTGCTGACCCGCAGCGGGCCCAGCGGGGCGGCCGGGTCGGCGCCGGTGATCCGGCCCGGCTCCAGGGCCAGGGTGGGCGCGGCGGGGGCCTCGGAGGCCCGCTCGGCCCCGGCGACCAGGTGCCGGTAGAACCGCTCCACCCGGGGGTCGTTGCCGCCGCTGCCGCCGGGCCCGGCCAGCTCGGCGCCGTCGGTGAAGTGCCAGACCGCCGCCTGGGTGGCGGCGATGGCCTGGCCCTCGTCCAGGCCCCCGGCGCCCGGCGCGTCCAGGTCCTCCAAGTCGACGGCGGGGTAGGAGTGGGCGACCACCCAGGCCACCGGCCCGGCGGCGTCCTCGGGCGCCTCCAGCGCCTCGAAGCCGGACTCGACGTAGGCGGCGGAGTGGTCCACCTCCCCGTCCAGGGCGGCGCCGTAGGCGGCGACCGAGGCCGCGTCGTCGATCCGCAGGCTGTAGAGCGCGGTGGCCACGTCCTCGCCGCTGTCCAGGCGGACGCGGGCGCCCTCGGCCACGGCCCGCTCCACCCGGGCGGGGCCGTCGGGGGCCGCCGCGGCGGCCGGGGCCCCGGCGAGGGCCAGTGCGGCCGCGCAGAGCAGCGCCGCGGCGGCTGCGGCCGGGCGGGCGGGGGCGGTCGGGACGCGGGGCACGGCGCTGCTGGCTCCTTCGGTTCGGTCGGGGTCGCGGCCAGGGTAACCGGAGGGGCGCCCGCGTCCAGGAGGAACCGCGCGTCGGAGCCGAATCGTGCGCGTGCTGTGACATTCCGCGCTCGGTGTGCGACACGGTTCCGACACAGGGTGTGGGCCCCCGGGCCGGGGCGTCGTCGCCGGTGCCCGGCCATCGGTAGGCTTCTCACCGAGGTCCCGCAGGTGCGCGGGAGGAGATTCGACGACGGAAACGGGTAGTGCGGCGATGGTCAGCGCGGTAACGAACGGCACTGCCGCGGGCGCGGCGCCGGTGGCGTACGACGACGCGGTGCGGCGGTACGAGCCGGTCCTCGGGCTGGAGGTGCACATCGAGCTGGGCACCGCCTCGAAGATGTTCTGCTCCTGCCCGACCGCGTTCGGCGCCGAGCCCAACACGCAGGTGTGCCCGGTGTGCCTGGCCCTGCCCGGCGCCCTGCCGGTGGCCAACGCCAAGGCGGTGGAGAGCGCGATCCGGCTGGGCCTGGCGCTGGACTGCTCGATCGCCTCCTGGTGCCGCTTCGCCCGGAAGAACTACTTCTATCCGGACATGCCGAAGAACTACCAGATCTCCCAGTACGACGAGCCGCTGTGCAGCGACGGCGCGCTCGACGTGGAGGTCGACACGCCCGAGGGGCCGCGCACCTTCCGCGTGGAGATCGAGCGGGTCCACATGGAGGAGGACACCGGCAAGAGCACCCACGTGGGCGGCGCCACCGGCCGGATCCACGGCGCCAGCCACTCCAACGTGGACTACAACCGCGCCGGGATCCCGCTGCTGGAGATCGTCACCAAGCCGATCCCGGGCGCCGGGGACCTGGCACCCCAGGTGGCCCGCGCCTACGTGGCCGAGCTGCGCGCACTGGCGCGCTCGCTGGGCATCTCGGACGTGCGCATGGAGGAGGGCTCCCTGCGCTGCGACGTGAACGTGTCGGTCAACCCCAACGGCGCGGGGGAGTGGGGCACGCGCACCGAGACCAAGAACGTCAACTCGCTGCGCTCGGTGGAGCGCGCGGTGCGCTCGGAGATCGAGCGGCAGGCCGGGGTGCTCGACGCCGGGGGCCGCATCGTCCAGGAGACCCGCCACTTCCAGGAGAACACCGGAACCTCGGTCTCGGGCCGCAGCAAGGAGGAGGCGCAGGACTACCGCTACTTCCCCGACCCCGACCTGGTGCCGGTCGCGCCGGGCGCCGAGTGGGTCGAGGAGCTGCGCGCGGGCCTGCCCGAGCTTCCGGCGGCCCAGCGCGCGCGGGTGCGCGCCGAGTGGGGCCTCAGCGACGAGGAGCTGCGGGACCTGGTCAACGCCGACGCCATCGAGCTGGTCGAGGCGACCGTGGCGGCGGGGGCCGACTCGGGCGACGCCCGCAAGTGGTGGCTGAACGAGCTGTCCCGCCGCGCCGCCGAGTCCGAGACGGAGCTGGCGGCGCTGGCGATCACCCCCGGGCAGGTGGCCCGGGTGTGCGCGCTGGTCTCCTCCGGCGACCTGACCAACAAGCTGGCACGCCAGGTCGTCGACGGGGTGCTGGCCGGGGAGGGCTCCCCGGACGAGGTGGTCGAGGCGCGCGGGCTGAAGGTGGTCAGCGACGACTCGGCGCTGGGCGCGGTGGTCGACCAGGTGATCGCCGACAACCCGGACGTCGTGGAGAAGATCCGCGGCGGCAAGGCCGCCGCCGCGGGCAAGCTGGTCGGGGACGTGATGAAGGCGACCCGGGGGCAGGCCGACGCGGCCCGCGCGCGCGAGCTCATCCTGGAGCGGATCGGCTCCTGATCAAGGGCCGGTGCCGTCCCTCAACCCGAGCGTGACCTTGGGTGAATAGCCTGGTCGCTCCCGGCCCGTGCCGCGGAGGCGGCACGCCCTGCGCCAACGACCGGAAGGGTGCCCATGAAGACGGCCGTCGCCAAGGGCGACCAGCGGCTCTGGCTCGGCGCGGTCGCGGTGCTCACCGTGGTCTACGCGCTGGGCACGCTGGTGCAGGTGGCGCCGGGGACGACGCTGACCTCGCGGCTGGGCCACTGGCCCATCGCGGTGGCCGCCGCGCTGGCCGCGGTGTCCCTGCTGACCAGCGCCCGGCGCCGGGCGGGGACCGCCGCCGACGACCCGATGGTCTCCGACGGCGCCGACGGCACCGCCGCGCTGCGCTATCTGGGGCTGGCCGCGGCCGCCTGGAGCGCCGGGGCGGCCACCTCGGCCGTGACCGGGCTGCTCACCACCAGTCCGGCGGTCTCGCTCACCCTGGGCGACCTGTTCAGCCTGGTGGCGCTGGCGCTGTTCGCGCTCGGGTTCACCCGGCTGGCCCCGCTGCCGCAGGGGCTGCGCCCGGCCACCCGGCACCTGACCGACTCCTACGTGGCGGCCGCCGCGCTGTTCGCGGTGGTCTGGCTGCTGCTGTTCGCGCGCCTGTACAGCGAGTTGGGCGAGGGCGGCGAGTACCTGGGCTTCGCGCTGGTCTACCCGGTCGCCGACATCGCGGTGCTGTGCCTGATCGCGCCGCTGGCCTTCACCTCGCCGCACAGCACCCGCCGGGCCGTGGTGATCGCGATGGCGGCGTTCGTCATCGTGGCCGGGGCCGACCTGATCGGCGCGGTCACCCGGCTGACCGGCGACGCCCCGGCCGGGGGGATCGAGTACCCGGTGCGGCTGCTGGGCTTCGCGCTGCTGGGCGCGCTGCCGTGGCTGATCCGGGACCGGGCCGGGGCGCGCCCGCGCCGGATCACCGGCCGCGGGCTGTACCGCTTCGCCCCCGAGATCGCGGCGATCGCCGCGATCGGGGTGGCCACGGTGGTGCTGACGGTGGCGGCGCTGGGCCTGCCCGGGGTGGCGGCGGTGCTGCCGCTGGCCGCCGGGTCGGCGGTTCTGGTGCTGCTGGTGCGCATGTCGGGGATGCTGGAGGAGAACGGCACCCTGAACCGGATGGTGCTCACCCGCGAGGCGCACTTCCACGAGCTGGCGCGCAACAGCGGCGACGTCATCCTCATCCTGGAGGACGACGGCGGGGTGTTCTACGTCAGCCCCGGCGCGCCCGAGGCGTTCGGCTACACGCTGGACGACCTGGCGGCCGAGCCGGTGACGGCGATCGTGCACCCGGAGGACCTGCCGCGCACCGCCGAGGCGGCGCGCCTGTTCGAGCGGGGGCACGGCGGCGCCGACAGCGTGCACCTGCGGCTGCGGGTGCGGGCCGGGGACGGCACCTGGCGGCACACCGAGTCCACCCTGTCGCTGTACGAGCAGCCCGGCGAGCCGGACCGGCTGCTGGTGACCACCCGCGACATCAGCGCCCAGGTGGCGCTGGAGGACCAGGTCAACCACCTGACGTTCCACGACGGCATCACCGGCCTGCCCAACCGGGCCTACCTGGAGGAGCGGGCCCGGGACATGATCGCCCGCCGGGAGCGGGCGGCCGCCTCGGGCGAGGAGCCCGCGCACGGCGAGATCGCCGCGATCTTCCTCGACCTGGACGGGTTCACCGCGGTGAACGACTCGGCCGGGCACACCTTCGGCGACTACCTGCTGGCGCAGGCGGCGCGGCGGCTGCGCGCGGCGGCCGCCTCCGGCATGACCCTGGCCCGGTGGGGCGGGGACGAGTTCGCGGTGCTGGTCGAGGGCGGCGCGCACGCCCAGCGCGTGGTCGACCTGGCCGAGCGCCTCGGGCGGGCGATCGCCGCCGAGCCGTTCCAGGTGGCCGACCGCGAGGTGGTGCTCACCGCCAGCTCCGGGGTGGCCTTCGCCGAGTCCGGGATGGACGCCGGTGAGCTGATGCGCAACGCCGACATGGCGCTGGCGCGCGCCAAGGAGCAGGGCGGCGGGCGGCTGGAGGTCTACGCCGCCGACATGCACGCCCAGGTGGTGGGGCGCCTGGAGCTGCAGGCGCGGCTGCGCCAGGCGCTCGCCGACCGGGAGTTCACCCTGGAGTACCAGCCGGTGGTGGACCTGGAGAGCTCGCAGGTGACCGCGGTCGAGGCGCTGGTGCGCTGGCGCCGCACCGACCCGGCCGACGCCGACGCCGACGCCGACGCCGACGGGGACGGGGGCGGCGAGGGCGCCGAGCGGCTGCTCCTGCCCGAGGAGTTCATCGGCGCCGCCGAGGAGTCCGGGCTGATCGTGCCGCTGGGCGAGTGGGTGCTGCGGGAGGCCTGCGCCAAGGTGGCGCTGTGGCGGGCCGCGGAGTGGGACATCGGGCTGAGCGTGAACCTGTCGGTGCGCCAGATCCTCTCGCCGCGCTTCGTGGAGACGGTCGCCGACGCGCTGGAGGAGAGCGGCCTTCCGGCGCGGGTGCTGACGCTGGAGGTCGACGAGGAGGTCCTGCTGGAGGACCCCGGGGAGGCCGTGGAGCGGCTCTCGGCGCTGCGGCGGCTGGGGGTGCGGCTGGCCATCGACGACTTCGGGATGGGGTACGCGTCCCTGGCGCACCTGCGCGAGCTGCGGGTGGACGAGATCAAGATCGACCCGTCGTTCGTGCGGGACCTGGGCGCCGACGGCACCGTCACGCTGCTCACCCACACCATCGTGCGGCTCGGCCAGGACCTGGGGGTCCAGGTGGTGGCCGAGGGGATCGAGCGGCCCGAGCAGCTGGAGAAGCTGCGCTCCATGGGGTGCGGCCACGGCCAGGGGTTCCTGGTGGCCCGCCCGATGGCGGCCGCGGGCGTGGAGGCGCTCGTGGGCGGCGGCGCGGGCATCCCGCTCTGACGGGTGCCTTCCTGTCCGAAATGTGGACCCATGGTGCGGCACGCTCGCATGAGTGCGGTATCTGTGCAGGTCAAGTGGGGGATATCGACGCCTTCGCGGGGTCGGTATGCGACACATCACATCTCGAATGGTGAGACAAAATCCGGATTCGGTTGACGCCCGCCCCCGCGTTCGCCAAGGTTGACACCGTGCAGAGCAACACCACCCTCATTCTCGTACTTGGTCGGCGCGCAGCCAGCTGACCGAGTCGACGCTGCTGCGCGCCACCCTCCGACCGCACCCGCGGTGGAGGGTTTTTTGTTGCCACGGCTGGACCCCCTGGATCGCGACCGAAGGATCTTTCGATGACCGAGCGCATGACCGGAGCACGTTCGCTGATCAGGTCACTGGAGCACGCCGGCGTGGACGTGGTGTTCGGGATCCCCGGCGGGGCGATCCTCCCGGCCTACGACCCGCTCTACGACTCCCGGCGGGTCCGGCACATCCTGATGCGCCACGAGCAGGGCGCCGGGCACGCGGCCGAGGGGTACGCCTACGCCACCGGCCGCCCCGGGGTCTGCATGGCCACCAGCGGCCCGGGCGCCACCAACCTGGTCACCCCCATCGCCGACGCCCACATGGACTCGGTCCCGATGGTCGCCATCACCGGCCAGGTCGCCACCCCCATGATCGGCACCGACGCCTTCCAAGAGGCCGACATCAGCGGCATCACGATGCCCATCACCAAGCACAACTTCCTCGTCAAGGACGCGGCCGAGATCCCGCGGACCATCGCCGAGGCGTTCCACATCGCCTCCACCGGCCGCCCCGGGCCGGTCCTGGTCGACATCGCCAAGGACGCCCTGCAGGCCGAGTCGGAGTTCGCCTGGCCGCAGCGGCTCGACATGCCCGGCTACCGGCCGGTGACCAAGCCGCACGGAAAGCAGGTCCGCGAGGCCGCCCGGCTGATCGCCGAGGCCCGCCGCCCGGTGCTCTACGTCGGCGGCGGGGTGCTGCGCGCCGGGGCCCACCAGGAGCTGCGGGTGCTGGCCGAGCTGACCGGCGTCCCGGTCGTCACCACCCTGATGGCGCGCGGGGTCTTCCCCGACTCCCACCCCCAGCACCTGGGCATGCCGGGCATGCACGGCACCGTCCCGGCGGTCGGCGCCCTGCAGCAGGCCGACCTGGTGGTCGCGCTCGGCGCCCGCTTCGACGACCGGGTCACCGGGCGGCTGGACAGCTTCGCCAAGGACGCGGCCGTGGTCCACGCCGACATCGACCCGGCGGAGATCTCCAAGAACCGCCACGCCGACGTGCCGATCGTCGGCGACTGCCGGGAGGTCCTGGCCGACTTGGTGGTCGCCGTGCGCAAGGACCAGTCCGAGGGCCGCCAGGGCGACTACGGGTCCTGGTGGGCGCAGCTGAACCGGCTGCGCGAGGAGTACCCGCTGGGGTACGAGCCGGCCGAGGAGGGCGGGCTGGCCCCGCAGCACGTCATCCGCCGCCTGGGCGAGATCGCCGGGCCCGAGGCCACCTACGTCGCCGGGGTCGGCCAGCACCAGATGTGGGCGGCCCAGTTCATCGGGCACGAGCGCCCCGGATCCTTCCTCAACTCCGGCGGGTTGGGCACCATGGGCTTCTCCGTCCCGGCGGCGCTGGGCGCCCAGGTCGGCGAGCCGGGCCGCACCGTGTGGGCGGTCGACGGCGACGGGTGCTTCCAGATGACCAACCAGGAGCTGGCCACCTGCGCCATCGAGGGCATCCCGATCAAGGTCGCGGTGGTCAACAACGGCAACCTGGGCATGGTCCGCCAGTGGCAGACCCTGTTCTACGAGGGCCGCTACTCCAACACGAACCTGCAGACCTCCCCGGCCGAGGAGGAGAAGGTCCGCATCCCCGACTTCGTGCGCCTGGCCGAGGCGTACGGTTGTGTCGGACTGCGGTGCGAGCGGCCCGAGGACGTCGACGCCACCATCGAGAAGGCGATGGCCGTCGACGACGCCCCGGTCGTGGTCGACTTCACCGTCCACCACGACGCGATGGTCTGGCCCATGGTCGGGCCGGGCGTGAGCAACGACGACATCCAGTACGCGCGCGACATGGCGCCGGACTGGGGCGACGAGGACTGAGTAGGCGACGAGACGAGCAGAAAGGGCACCCGTCCCCATGAGCCAGCACACGCTCTCCGTCCTCGTCGAGGACACCCCGGGCATCCTCGCCCGCGCCTCGGCGCTGTTCTCGCGCCGCGGCTTCAACATCCACTCCCTCAGCGTCAGTACCACCGAGTACGAGGGACTGTCCCGCATGACGATCGTGGTCAACTGCGACCGCCACCCCTTGGAGCAGGTGACCAAGCAGCTCAACAAGCTCGTGAACGTCATCAAGATCGTCGAGATGGACGACGACGCATCGGTCCGCCGGGAGCTGCTGCTGGCCAAGGTCAAGGCCGACGCCGCCAGCCGCCCCCACGTGATCCAGACCGCGGAGCTGTTCCGCGCGAACATCGTCGACGTCTCCGCCGACGTCGTCGTCATCGAGGCCACCGGCAAACCCGAGAAGCTCGACGCGCTGGTCCGCAACCTGGAGCCCTACGGGATCAAGGAACTGGTCAAGTCGGGCATGGTGGCCCTGGGCCGGGGCCCGCGGTCGATCACGGACCGCTCGCTGCGCCCGGTGGAGCGGAGCGCCTGACCCCGGGCGCGCGCACAGAGCGGGCGCGACAAGACGAAGCAGAACACGAGCAAGGAGCACGCCGACGTGGCAGCACAGATGTACTACGACGACAGCGCCGACCTGAGCGCGGTCCAGGGGCGCAAGGTCGCCGTGATCGGCTACGGCAGCCAGGGGCACGCGCACGCGCTGTCGCTGCGCGACTCCGGGGTGGACGTGCGCATCGGCCTGGCCGAGGGGTCCAAGAGCCGGGCCAAGGCCGAGGAGGAGGGCCTGCGGGTGCTCACCCCCGCCGAGGCCACCCGCGAGGCCGACCTGGTCATGGTGCTGGTCCCCGACCACATCCACCGCGACCTGTACGCCGAGGAGATCGCGCCCAACCTGAGCCCGGGCGACGCGCTCTTCTTCGGGCACGGCTTCAGCATCCGCTACGGCCTGATCCAGCCGCCGGCCGACGTGGACGTGGCCATGGTCGCCCCCAAGGGGCCGGGCCACCTGGTGCGCCGCCAGTTCGAGGAGGGGCGCGGCGTGCCGGTGCTGGTCGCCGTCCAGCAGGACGCCTCCGGCTCGGCCTGGGACCTGGCGCTGTCGTATGCCAAGGGCATCGGCGGCACCCGCGCGGGCGCGCTGAAGACCACCTTCGAGGAGGAGACCGAGACCGACCTGTTCGGCGAGCAGGCCGTGCTCTGCGGCGGCCTGGCCGAGCTGATCAAGGCCGGGTTCTCCACCCTCACCGAGGCCGGGTACCAGCCCGAGGTCGCCTACTTCGAGTGCCTGCACGAGGTCAAGCTGATCGTCGACCTCATGTACGAGGGCGGCATCTCCAAGATGAACTGGTCGGTCTCGGACAACGCCGAGTACGGCGGCTACACCCGCGGCCCGCGGGTGGTCACCGAGCAGAGCCGCGAGGAGATGCGGCGCATCCTGGCCGAGGTGCAGGACGGCACCTACGCGCGCGAGCTGGTGGCCGAGTTCGACGCCGGGCGGCCCAACTTCCTCAAGCGGCGCGAGGCCGAGCAGGCCGAGCCGATCGAGAAGGTCGGCGCCGAGCTGCGTCCGCTGATGAGCTGGCTGAAGGGCTGAGGACCGGCGCCGGGTGCTGGGCCCCGGGGGCGGGCGGCGCACGCGCCGCCCGCCCCCGCCGCATGCGGGGAAGGATCACAACCCGCGCCCTCCCCGCCCGCGATCCCGACCTGCGGACTAGACTTTTCACGGCCGACGCACCCGACAGAGACCGACTGGCAACCATAAGGATCACGCTGTGCCCAAGCCCTCCGTACTCGTCGCGGAAGAACTCTCGCCCGCCGGACTCGCTCTCCTGGAGGGGGACTTCGACGTCCGCCACACCACCGGCGCGGACCGGTCCCAGCTGCTCCCGGCCCTCGCCGACGTGGACGCGCTGATCGTGCGCAGCGCCACCCAGGTGGACGCCGAGGCGCTCGCGGCCGCTCCGAAGCTCAAGGTCGTCGCCCGTGCGGGGGTCGGCCTGGACAACGTCGACGTGGACGCCGCCACCAAGGCCGGCGTGCTGGTCGTCAACGCCCCCACCTCCAACATCGTCAGCGCCGCCGAGCAGGCGGTGAACCTGCTGCTGGCCAGCGCCCGCAACACCGCCCCCGCGCACAACGCCCTGGTGAACGGGGAGTGGAAGCGGTCCAAGTACACCGGGGTGGAGGTCTACGACAAGACGGTGGGCGTGGTCGGCCTGGGCCGCATCGGCGCCCTGGTCGCCCAGCGCCTGTCGGCGTTCGGCACCAAGCTCATCGCCTACGACCCGTTCGTGCAGCCCGCCCGGGCGGCGCAGATGGGCGTGGAGATGGTGAGCCTGGACGAGCTGCTGCGGCGCTCGGACTTCATCACGATCCACCTGCCCAAGAACAAGGACACCCTGGGCCTGATCGGCGACGAGGCGCTGCACAAGGTCAAGCCCGAGGTGCGGGTGATCAACGCCGCGCGCGGCGGCATCCTCGACGAGGACGCGCTCTACCGGGCCATCAAGGAGGGCCGGGTGGCCGGCGCGGGCATCGACGTGTGGGCCAGCGAGCCGTGCACCGACAGCCCGCTGTTCGAGTTCGAGAACGTGGTGGTCGCCCCGCACCTGGGCGCCAGCACCCACGAGGCCCAGGAGAAGGCCGGGACCCAGGTGGTCCGCTCGGTCAAGCTGGCGCTGGCCGGGGAGTTCGTGCCGGACGCGGTCAACGTGCAGGGCGGCTCGGTGGCCGAGGAGGTCAAGCCGGGGCTGCCGCTGGCCGAGAAGCTGGGCCGGATCTTCACCTCGCTGGCCGGGGGGCTGCCCGACCGCATCGACGTCGAGGTGCGGGGCGAGATCGCCGCGCACGACGTGAAGGTCGTGGAGCTGGCCGCGCTCAAGGGCGTGTTCGGACCCGTAGTCGAGGAGGCGGTGACCTTCGTCAACGCCCCGCTGCTGGCCAAGGAGCGGGGGGTGGAGGTGACGCTGTCCACCGGCGACGGCGACTCCGACTGGCGCAACCTGATCACCGTGCGCGGCGTGCTGGCCGACGGCCGCCGGGTGGCGGTGTCGGGGACCCTGACCGGGCCGCGGCACACCGAGAAGCTCGTCGAGGTCAACGGGTACAGCATGGAGATCGCGCTCAGCGACCACATGGCGTTCCTGTCCTACGACGACCGCCCGGGCATCGTGGGCACCGTGGGCGCGCTGCTCGGCGAGTCCGCGGTGAACATCGCGGGCATGCAGGTCAGCCGGGACGAGCAGGGCGGCAAGGCGCTGATCATCCTCACCGTCGACTCGGCGATCCCGGCCGCCACGCTGGAGGCGATCTCCACCGAGATCCGCGCCGAGACCACCCGCCAGGTGGACCTGGAGGACTGATCCCTCCTGCGCGGTGCAAGGCACTGCGCACCCTCTGCGCTNGGGCCCCCCCCCGCCGCTTTTGCTCGGATTCCCCCCGCCGAATCACCCCTGGCGCCTGGTAAGAAGGTCGGACATCCGATATTCTGTCGTCCGAGTAAATCCGTCGGCGCGACTCCGTGCCGCGGCCACGCGCCCCGCCGCCCCCGCCCGCAACTCGGGCCCGGGTCCGGCGCCGCCCCGCAGGACCACTTCCGCGGGTGCCACCCATGCGCGACCTTTCGAGTGCGACCGCACGCGTCATCCCTTCTGCCGTTCCTTCTTTCCGCTCCACTCCACGACGCTTGTGAGGACCGCCGTGTACGACACCGCAGACACCCCGGCCGAGGACCGCGACGAGACCGCCCGCGCGCTGCAGGACGCCTTCGAGCGCAGGGACAACGGGGCGCCCCAGGAGCGCTGAGGCGCTACAGTTGTCTCAGAGACCGCAACGCCGGTCTCGGCATGTGAGACGTGCCGGGGCCGGCCCGACCCGATAGGCAGGGCACATGGCTGCGCGCAGCGTGAATCTGGCCGTCATCCCCGGCGACGGGATCGGCCCCGAGGTCGTCGCCGAGGGCCTGAAGGTGCTCTCGGCCGCCGCCGGGGACGACCTCGCCGTCGCGACCACCGAGTACGACCTGGGGGCGCGCCGGTACCACGCCGCCGGCGAGACGCTCACCGACGCGGTGGAGGCCGAGCTGCGCGGCCACGACGCGATCCTGCTGGGCGCCGTGGGCGACCCCTCGGTGCCCAGCGGGGTGCTGGAGCGCGGGCTGCTGCTGCGGCTGCGCTTCGCCTTCGCTCACTACGCCAACCTGCGCCCGGTCAAGCTGTACCCGGGCGTGGCCACCCCGCTGGCCGACCGGGCCCCCGAGGACATCGACATGCTCGTGGTCCGCGAGGGCACCGAGGGGCCCTACGCCGGGATGGGCGGGGTGCTGCGCAAGGGCACCCCGGACGAGATCGCCACCCAGGACAGCGTCAACACCCGCATGGGCGTGGAGCGGGTCGTGCGCTACGCCTTCGCCAAGGCGGCCGAGCGGCCCCGCCGCCACCTCACCCTGGTGCACAAGGACAACGTGCTCTCCTACGCCGGAGACCTGTGGCAGCGCACCGTCCGGGAGGTCGGCGCCGAGTACCCGCGGGTCACCGTGGACTACTGCCACGTGGACGCGGCGGCGATGTTCTTCGTGAACCGCCCCGAGCGCTTCGACGTGATCGTCACCGACAACCTGTTCGGCGACATCATCACCGACATCGGCGCCGCCGTCACCGGCGGCATCGGCCTGGCCGCCAGCGGGAACGTCAACCCCGAGGGGGACTTCCCCAGCATGTTCGAGCCGGTCCACGGGTCGGCCCCGGACATCGCGGGCCAGGGCGTCGCCGACCCCACCGCCACGGTGCTCTCGGTCGCCCTGATGCTGGAGCACCTCGGGCTGCCCGCCGCCGCGCGCCGCGTGGAGGCGGCGGTCGCCGAGGACCTGCAGGTGCGGGCCAAGGAGGGCGGCGAGCGCACCACCGCCCAGATCGGCGACGACCTGGCCGGGCGAGTAGCCGGGCAGGGCTAGCCGCAGCCGTGAGCGCGGCCCGCCCTGCACCGCCGGGCGGGCCGCGCCGGGGATCCTCTCCCCTTCGGGGCGCGCCCGGAGTGCGCCGGTGCCCGGCCGGAACGGGCACTGGCAGCGGGCGCGCCGATTCCGTCAGACTGGACTTCGGACCGGCAGCGCTGCCGGACCGACGTAGGTGAGAGGACCTGAGTAACCCATGAGCAACGGCACCACCACAAGCGGGTTGACGTTCGACGTCCAGCCCTCGGCCTCGCGGCGGACCCCGCAGGAGCGAGAGGCGCTGCTGGGCGACCCCGGGTTCGGGAACGTGTTCACCGACCACATGGTGACCATCCGCTACACCGAGGGGAAGGGGTGGCACGACGCGCGGCTGGAGCCCTATGGGCCGCTGTCGCTCGACCCGGCCACCAAGGCACTGCACTACGCACAGGAGATCTTCGAAGGGCTCAAGGCCTACCGGCACCCGGACGGCACGGCCGCGGCGTTCCGGCCCGAGGCCAACGCCGAGCGCATGAACCGCAGCGCGCGGCGCATGGCCATGCCCGAGCTGCCCGAGGAGCTGTTCGTGCGCTCCATCGAGCTGCTGCTGGAGCACGACGGGGACTGGATCCCCACCCAGAAGGACGCCAGCCTCTACCTGCGTCCCTACATGATCGCCACCGAGGTCGGCCTGGGCGTCAACGGGCCCTCGTCGAGCTACCTGTTCGGGCTGATCGCCTCGCCGTCGGGGCCGTACTTCTCCGGGGGCGTCCGCCCGGTGACCGTGTGGCTGAGCGAGGACTACACCCGCGCCGCGCCCGGCGGGACCGGCGAGGCCAAGTTCGCGGGCAACTACGCCGCCAGCTTCCTGGCCCAGCGCCAGGCGGTGGAGCAGGGCTGCGACCAGTGCGTGTGGCTGGACGCGGTCGAGCACCGCTGGGTCGAGGAGATGGGCGGGATGAACCTGTTCTTCGTCTTCGGCTCCGGCGAGGACGCCCGCATCCTGACCCCGGGGCTGACCGGGACGCTTCTTCCCGGCATCACCCGCGACTCGCTGCTCAAGCTCGCGCCGGAGCTGGGAGTGCCCGCGGAGGAGGGGCGCATCTCCACCGAGGAGTGGCGCCAGGGCGCGCTGAGCGGGGAGATCACCGAGGTGTTCGCGTGCGGCACCGCGGCGGTCATCACCCCGGTCGGGCACGTCAAGAGCGCCCAGGGCGAGTTCACCGTCGGCGACGGCGCGCCGGGCCCGGTGACCATGCGGCTGCGCGAGGAGCTGGTGGCGCTGCAGTACGGCAAGCGGCCCGACACCCACGGGTGGATCCGCACCTTCCCCAAGGCCTGAGTGGTGCCCTCGGCCCGGCCCTGCTCCCGCCGGGACCTGCCACGACGTCCGGATCCAGGACAATGGGTCTCATACTCTGAGACATTTCGGCCGTGAACTCGGGCTTTCCCGAACCCCTGTGGCAGACTGGCAGCGTGCCGTCTCAGGTGATCATTATCGCCAGGCGCGCCGGCTGAAAACGGACCCCGCCGGCGCGCCGACCTCTCGTGTCCACGAGGGGTCTTTTTTATTGGCGGCGCACGGGCGGGCTCCGGCACCACGGGCAGCATCCGACTCGGGAGTACCACCGATGCCAGACGACAGCTTCCACGTCTTCGACACCACCCTGCGCGACGGCGCCCAGCGCGAGGGGGTCACCCTGACCGTCGCCGACAAGCTCGCCATCGCGCGGCTGCTCGACACCTTCGGGGTGGGCTTCATCGAAGGCGGCTGGCCGGGGGCCAACCCCAAGGACACCGAGTTCTTCCGGCGGGCTTCACAAGAGCTCGACCTGGAACACGCGCGGCTCACCGCGTTCGGCGCGACCCGCCGACCGGGGGCCCAGGCGGCGGACGACCCACAGGTCGCCGCACTGCGCGACTCGGGTGCTCCCGTGGTGACGCTGGTGGCCAAGAGCGACGTCCGGCATGTGGAACGCGCGCTGCGCACCACGCCGGAGGAGAACCTGGCGATGATCGCCGACACCGTGGCGCACCTGCGGGCCGAGGGGCGCAGGGTCTTCGTCGACCTGGAGCACTTCTTCGACGGGTACCTGTACGACCCGTCCTACGCCCTGGAGGCGGTGTGCACCGCCGCCGGGGCCGGGGCCGACGTGGCGGTGCTGTGCGACACCAACGGCGGGATGCTGCCCGCCGGGGTCGGGCGGGTCGTCGCCGAGGCCCTGGAGGGGACCGGGGCGCGGCTGGGCATGCACGCCCAGGACGACACCGGGTGCGCGGTCGCCAACACACTCGCCGCGGTCGATGCCGGGGCGACGCACGTGCAGTGCACCGCCAACGGCTACGGGGAGCGGGTGGGCAACGCCGACCTGTTCTCGGTCGTGGCGGCGCTGGAGCTCAAGCACGGGCGCAAGGTGCTGCCGGAGGGGCGCCTGGCCGAGGCATCCCGGGTCTCCACGGCCGTCGCCGAGCTGGTGAACATCGCCCCGGCGACGCACCAGCCGTACGTGGGGGTGTCGGCGTTCGCGCACAAGGCGGGGCTGCACGCCTCGGCGATCAAGGTCGACCCGGACCTGTACCAGCACACCGACCCGGAGCTGGTCGGCAACGACATGCGGATGCTGGTCTCGGACATGGCCGGGCGCGCCTCGATCGAGCTGAAGGCCGAGGAGCTGGGCGTGGACCTGGGCGGCGACCGGGCCCCGGCGGCACGGGCGGTCGAGCGGATCAAGGAGCTGGAGACCCGCGGGTACAGCTTCGAGGCGGCGGACGCCTCTTTGGAGTTGTTGCTACGCGAGGAACTGGGCCAAGCCCCCGAGCTCTTCACCGCCGAGTCCTGGCGCGTCATCACCGAACGCCGCGCGGACGGGGTGGCCGTCAGCGAGGCCACCGTGAAGCTGCACGTCAAGGGCGAGCGGCTGATCGCCACCGCGGAGGGCAACGGCCCGGTGAACGCACTGGACCGGGCCCTGCGCCAGGCCGTGGAGGGGGTGTACCCCGAGCTGGGGGCACTGCGGCTGGTGGACTACAAGGTCCGCATCCTGGAGGGCGGAGGGACCGGCGCGGTGACGCGGATCCTGGTGACCTTCGGCGACGGCCACAGCGAGTGGACGACGGTCGGCGTGGGCGAGAACGTGATCGACGCATCGTGGACGGCGTTGGAGCAGGCCGTGAGGTACGGCCTGATGCGCCAGGGCCACAGCGAGTAGGAAGGACGGCGGTCACGGCCAGGGCGAGGCCGCGACCGCCGCCTCCACCAAAACGCGCCCAAGGAGGCACCCCCGCCGCCCCTCATGGCCGTCGTGTCGCCCGGCTGTGGTCAGGGGAGTGGGTTCAGGAGGCATCCCCACCGCGCGTTGCTTCGGGTCGATGCTGCTTGGCGGGCCCACCCCACCACCCAGTGGCGCGGCGTCGCGCTTCTTGCTGACGCCCCGGGTTGGTGGCCCTTCCGGCAGCCTTGTCGGGCGATTGGCGTGTGCGTGGTCGCCGTGGATGGCGGCGACGGCAAGAGCTGAGCGGTTCCCCGGCGCTGCTCGCCGGGCGGCAGGCCTCCCGCGGTCCGACCAGGCGGCGTGGTCAGCGAGGCGGGCGGTGCCGGGGGCGCTTGAGGGGGTGGTTCCACCACGTGATCGTCTTATGAACGGTTCTTCTGCCACGTTCGTCGGTTCAGGAGGCATCCCCACCGCCCGTTGCAGTGGGTTACCGCTGCTTGGCGGGCCCACCCCACCCCCGTGGTGCGGGCGCCGCGCCCCCCCGCTGGGGCTGCCGGAGGTCATACAGGCAGCGAACGGCGGCGACACCAGGAAGCCGAGCTCAAGAACGTCGCCATCCTCGGTGCCATGGCCGCTCCCGGCCCAGTCCGCTTAATGTGCTGTGGTGATAAGGGCAAGCGCAGGGGCGTATCGCGCTTCTTCGAAGCAGTGCTGCTTCTCACCGGCCATTGGGCTCCGGGCTGGATCGCTGGATCGGGCCGTGAGTGGGCAGGGTCCGAAGTCGGTCGGCCAGGGCTCGTGCAGCCGAACCCGGGACGGGATCAGCGGCGAGGTCGGTGTCAAGTGCGTGAAGGCGGCGCCGAGTGGTCTCGCGCAGCGACTCGGCGGGCACCGTGTCGAGGATCTGGTCGGCGAGCGCCACCGCCCCGTCTGCGTCGCGGTCGGCGGCGGCCGCCCGCGCCAGGATCGCGGTTGCGGCGGCCCAGCCGCCCGACCCGGTGCGCTTCAGCCTTCGGGCCGCCTCGGCGTGGCGGCGCGCCTGCGCCGAGTCGCCGAGCGTCAGGTGCGCCTCGGCCAAGTGCTGGTGCAACTCCGGCCGGTCGAACCCCCAGCGGTTCCGAGGGTCCTCTTCGGCGGCGTCCATGCTGCGTTGTGCCCGCCCGGCCGCGTCCCGGGCCTCCCGTGCCCGCCCCATGCGCGCTAGCGGCCGTAGTTCGCACCACGCGGCAATCTGTGCCTGTTGGAGCGGTCCTGCGGCGAGATCGCCGGCCTGAACCGCTAGCTCCAGGGCATCGGCGTCCCTGCCGCGGAAGGCGGTGACCATGGACTGCGCTCCCACGCTCCAGCTCACCAGACGGCCATCACCCACGTCGGCCCCAAGGCGGGCGCCGGTACCCAGGTGGATGAGCGCCCCCTCGTAGTCGGAACCCGAGAACACGAAGTCCCCGAGCAAAACCGAAAGCCACCCGGCGAGGGTGCGCAGTTCTCTGCGGTCCCGGTCGGTCTGGGGCCTGGCGAGCATGCCCACGACCAGGCCGCGGCACCAGTGTACTTCTGAGGCCATGACCGTCGGCGGGTGGTCACCGTACCGGGTGGCGAAGTACTCCAGCGCCCGATACACCTCTTCGCGGCTCTGCGGTCCGCCGCCAGGGCCCTCCACTTCCAGGTGCAGCACGATGCTGTCGGTCACCGCGGTCAGCGGCGAGTGGTCGGCCATGGTGACTCCCTGGGCGCACGGGTGGGGCTGACGGTACCAAGCAGACCCGGGGGCAGTCAGGCCAAGGCGCGCCGGGGGAACACCGAACACCTCGACCAGCGCCTCTGCGTAGTCGGCGGACGGGCGAACCCCGTTGTGCTCCCAGCGGCAGATCCGTGCCTCGGTGAGCCCAGGGTCGGCCTGCCCGCGGGCACGCAGCGCTTCCACGACGGCATCGGCGAGCTGGCGGCGGGTCCATCCGTGGGCGTGCCGGTGCGCCTCCAGCGGGCGAATCTGCGGCAGGCGCCTGGTGATCTCGGCGGCGACCGCCTGGACGCTGTGGCCTGAGCGCTGGCCCTCGACACGGATCTGTGCGGCGGCGCGGGCCAGCTCTGCGCGGCGGCGACGGGTGATCGGCGGCATGGGCACCTCCGACAGGGGGTGGTGTGAGGCTAGCCCGACCGCACCGGCGGAGACATTGCCCCGCGGGGCAATGCCACCCTCACCCTGCGTCATTGAGCCCCCCGCGCCCGGGGCCGTCTCCTAGAAGGTGTCCGGCAGGTCCCCCTCGAAGGAGGAATCCCGATGATCACAACTGCCACGGAGTCGGCCCGCACCGCCACCCGCGACCCCCGCGACTACGTCCCCGCCGTGGTGTGGGACCGCGAGATCGCCCTGCTCACCCGCGACCACCCCTGGGACACCGTCATGGCCGAGCGCTGCTTCGGCCAAGCCGTGGCCTACCTGATCACCGCCATGGAGGAGCACGGCCGGCACCTCGGGCTCGGCTGCGGCCCGCTGATCGACATCGCTGTGCACGGATTCATCCTCGACACGGTCAACTACCGGGAGTTCTGCCACCGCCACTTCGGAGGGCGCCTCCTGGAGCACACCCCCGAGATCGAATTCAAGTACGACGGGTCGGTCATGAATACTGCGCACGTCGTCGAGAACAACGGGTTCGCCGTCGACTGGCCGCTGTGGGAGCGCGACGGCGCCAAGTGCACCCCCTGCCACCCCGGCTCCAACTGTCACTGACTCCCTGACCACGCGGGGCTCGAGCACCGCTCGGGTCCCGTTGCCGTGTTCACCGGCGATCATGGGGCGTCCGGCGCTACCGTGTCGGCCATCGCGCAGCCGCCACACGGACACCGGAGACGATGAGTACACGCATTGACCCCGCGCAGACCGTCAGCCCCGCCGGTTACTGGGACCGCTACGGCCATGGCCAGGCCGACACCGCGTCGCCCGAAGAAGCACTGAAGAACGCCTTCGGCTGGTGTCAGTACGAGGGGCACGGACCCGGCGACGAACTGCTCGGCGAACCCCTCACCGCCCTGGAGCTGGGTTTCGGCCGCGGCAATGCCGTCGCCGCGCTCGCCTCCAAGGGCATCGATGCCGCCGGGGTCGACGTCTCCGCCGTTCAGTGCGACCGTGCGGCCGAACGATGGGGGCACCTGCCGAACGTGGAGTTCGCCTGCTCCGACGTGGTCGACTTCCTGTCCAGCGCGGGCGGACGGCGTTGGGACGCCATCTACTCCATCTGGGGCGCGGTGTGGTTCACCGACCCGGGGCGGCTGCTGCCCCTGATTCTCGACCGCCTGGAGCCGGGCGGACGGATCGTCTTCTCCCACGCACCGGCGGTTCCCGGCGCCTATGGCGCGCAGGGCATGTACGGGGCCGGGTTCACAGGACGGCCGGTGTGGTTGTACAGGTGGGCCTACGAGCCCGAACAGTGGGCCGACATTATGACCGGGCACGGCTTCACCGACGTGGACGTGCGCGTTCACCCCGCCCCTGACCCCGAACTGTTGGGCACACTGATCGCCACCGCGCGGCGTCGGCCACGGTAGTCTGATCACGGGATTGAGTTGGAGGAGGCCCCACTGTCTTCGGTGGGGTCTCCTCTTTATGCGGTTCGGGGGATCGGGTCTCGCCGCGCTTGGTCGCTTGGATGAACGCTCGCCACTCGGAGGAGCTGAACAGCAGCGTGCCGAAGGCACGGTGTCTGGTGTCGCGCACCGCGCTCACTCCGATGCCGTCAGCGACTTCAACACAGTCGTTCGTTCTGGAGTACGACGACTTGCGGAACTGTTCGGGCGCTGTGCTTGGGATCGGTTTCATCGTTGTCTCTCTAAGTGAGCATGTCCTTCAGATACGCCAGGGAGCGCGGAGGCTTCATCGCCGCCACCTGTATGTGAAGGAGGAGCTTGCGGTACCGCTCGACCTCGGAAGCCTCTACCAGGTAGAGCCCGTCCGTGTCCGTCTCGATGTAGACGAGCGCGTTCATACCCTCGTCGAAGTCCAAGAGAACGAACGGGCCACCCACGCCTGCGTGGAGTCCGGCGTCGATCCCCAGTACTTGGATCGTGACCGAGTTCGACGTGTCCTCCGCTACGTCGATCAGATGCTGGACCTGCTCCCGCATCATCTCGCCGTCCCCGAGGCGGAGTAGCGCGGCTTCGTCGATGACGGCCCAGAGCTCAGGGCGGTCTTGGCCGTTGAGGATGGCCTGCCGCCCCCGGACCGGCGGCCTCCCAGGCCGCCCCGGCACGGAGGGGGAGGGCGGCCACCCCGCCCGGCGAGGGATCGTGGGCCCCTCGCCGGGCGGGCCCATCGCGGACATGTGCGCTCTCAAGTGCACATCAAGAACGCGACCCTGTTCATCGATCCTCTTGAGCCGGTCGGTCGGTGCGACGCGGACCGGCCATCTCCGTTGCTGCTTCGGCGCCGTCGACCGCTTGCGGGTCCTCGGCCCGCCTGGTTGGGTGGCGGTCCTGTTTCGGGTTCTCTTCGGCTCCGGGGGCGGCGCGATGGCACACGGCGAGGTCCGGCTCACCACCACCGCGAGCGGCCACCCGGCCTGGCTGGTCAGCGACCACGGCACGGTGCGGCGGCTGCTCACCGATCCGCGCCTGGACGTCTACCACGAGGACCCGGCGGGCGCGCCGCGCTGCTTCGAGTCCGGCCCCTTCGGCCCGCCGCAGCAGTGGACGCCCGACGCCGCGGAGGATCACCTGCGGATGCGGAGGCTGGTCGGCCGCTCGATGTCCGCGCGCCGGCTCGCGGGCCTGCGGCCGCGTATCCAGGCGATCGTGGACGGCCTGCTCGACGACCTCGCCGCGGCCCCGCCGCCCGCCGACTTCCACCGCCTGGTGTCGGCCCCGCTGCCGCCGCTCGTGTTGCGCGAGCTGTTCGGCGTACCCGACGACGAGGGCACCGACTTCGACGGATGGCTGTACGACGCGATCAGCGACCACGACCCCGGCCGGATGGTGCGCGGGTTCACCGGCCTTTCGGCGTACGTCGGAACGCTCGTGCGGCGGCGGATCGACGAGCCGCGCGGTGATGTGCCGACCGATCTCGCGGCCGCGCACACCGAGGACCCCGAATACTGGACGATGGAGCGGCTGACCGGGGCGGCCTGCCTGATCCTGCTCGCGGGCGTCGGCCCGACGATGGACGCGATCGACGACTCGCTGGTCAGGCTGTCGGCCGACGCCGACCAGTGGGCCGCGGTGCGCGAGGACCCCGCGCTGGTCGAGAACGCCGTGGAGGAACTGCTCCGGCTCTCGGCGATCACGGCCGCCGGAACTCAGACGCCGTTCGGGATTCCCCGCTGGGCCGCCACCGACGTCACCGTCGACGGGACCACGATCCGAAAAGGTGAGATGGTGCTGCTCGACATTCATGCTGCGAACCACGATGAGCGGCACATCGAAGCGCCGCACCGGCTCGACGTACACCGGTCCGGAAAGACCGCGCTGATCTTCGGGGCCGGTGCGCATTATTGTCTGGGCGCGCCGCTGGCCCGCATGCAACTGGGCATTCTTTTCCACGCCCTGATCGGGCGTTTTCCGGCCATGCGGCTCGCCGTTCCACCGAGCCGGATCCGGCCCCGCGATCCCCGGCTCGCGGTCGGCTCGGCCGAGCTTCCGGTGGCCTGGTAGCGCCTGACCTGGAGGTGCCCGCTCCGGGCCCGGCGCGCCCCCGTACGCCGGACCCGCGGGGCAATTTTCCGGTATTGACGAATCGTCCGTATCTCGCTTACGCTCCCGCCCAACGCTGGATCCTGCGGCATGCAAGGTCCGGCGGCCCGCAGGCGGCGGTTCGAGGGGCGGAGGGGGGCTGAGAAAGGCGTTCCGCGCTTTCCTTGGTGCATTGTGTTCCAGTGCCATAGAATGCCGCGCCCTTCGCAGTCGATCGGTATCCCATCCTTTCTTTCCAGCCGTGGCGTGTGGTAGCACAGAGTGCCGGCATAAGGAGTGGTCAATGCAATCCCCTGACAGCCCGGACCAAGTGGACTTCGAGGTCGACGACCTGCCCATGGACGTGTTCTCGCTGACGTCGAAGGGCCTCACCGTCGAATCGCTGACCGCCGGACACGGCCTCCCGGAGAACGGCGCGTCATGCTGCAGCCTGGACCAGGGCTCCTGCTGCTCGTGTTCCTGATGACGACCCGTGCGTGATCCGCCCACGCCGGTGGGGTCGGCAGCGGCCCCACCGGCGTGGGCTCCCAGGCTCCCAGCAGGAGAGGGACGAGAGCCGCCTTGCCAGCAACCGATCCCGGCCCACGCCGCGGCCTCCTCGGGGTGGAGGCCCCGCCCGCCGTACGCATCGCCGGTCTCCCGCTGTCCGCGCTCTCCGAGCTGAGGTGCACCGAGTCGCTCGCGCTGCTCGACGCGTGCCGCGCCGATCGCGAGCGGCTCACCGAGCGGGGCGCACTGCTGTCGGACGAGCTGTACCCCGTGATCGGCGGCCTGAGCGATCCGGCCGCCAGACCCGGGCTCGTGGGCCTGCGCCGGGCCGTGTTCCAGACCCGAGTGCCCGGCGAACGCGAGTGGAACGACGACATCGCGGCCCTGCTGCCGAACGGGCTGCGCGACCGGGTCGAGGACTGGGCGACCCGCCTGCGCGCCCACCACGCGCACCTCGCCGACGCGCACGACCTTCTCGAGGCGGAGACCCGCGCGGCCCGGGACCGGCTGCGGGACCTCACCGCGGACCCGCTGTTCCTGCACGCGCTTTCCCTGTCCAGCCCGTCGCTGTACGCGGTGCTGCGGAAATGGCAGGCCGACCCCGGGCGCCGACCGCGCCGAAAGAGCGTCAACCGGCTGGTGAAGTACGTCGCGCGCGCAGCCGCGAAGACCAGCCCCTACAGCACCTTCACGATCAGCGGCCTCGGCCGGTGGACCGACCGGCCCACGACGCGCCCCCCGGATCCCGGCGAGGCACGGGTGCTGCTCGAAACCGACCGGCTCGTCTTCGAGCGGGTCCGCGACGCGCTCGCGCGCGACCCGCGGTTGGCCGGTGAGCTCGTCGTACGGGTGAATCCGAGCGCGTCCGAGCGCGACGGCACGGTGCGGTTCCTCGCGCCGAGCCGGGACGAGCCGATCGTCTCGCTCCCCGCTTCGGCGACAGTGGCCGCGGTCCTGAGGGCCGTCCGTGAGCACGGGCCGCTCACGGTCTCGGAGCTGTGCGCGCACCTCGGCCGCTCGGGTGGGAACCCCGACGCGATCCGCCGGTACGTCGACAAGCTCCGCGCCGGCGGGCTGTTGGAGGCGCAGCTGCCGGTCGCCGACCAGGCGGAGCGGCCGTTCGCGGAGCTGGCCGACTGGCTCGGGGGCGCCGCGCCGGACGGCTTCGACGCCTGCCGGAAGCTGGCGAGCACGCTCGACCTGGAGCTGAGCCGGACGATCCCGCCCGCCGACCTCGACGCCGGAACGGCCCGGGCGCGCGCTGTCCGCGAGACGGTCGCCGCGCTCACCGACGCCGTACGGGAGGCGACCGGGGCCGCGACGGCCCCGGAGGAGCGCCCCGCGGACCAGATCACCCTGCACGAGAACGCCGTCCACACCGGCGTCCCCGCGGAGTGCGCGCTGCCGG
Source organism: Nocardiopsis chromatogenes YIM 90109 (assembly GCF_000341185.1). GTDB lineage: Bacteria > Actinomycetota > Actinomycetes > Streptosporangiales > Streptosporangiaceae > Nocardiopsis_A > Nocardiopsis_A chromatogenes. The sequence goes on along the minus strand of NZ_ANBH01000206.1, from coordinate 885 downwards.
AGTGGCGGGCGGCGCTGGACGACCTCGACGTCGTCCGCCGCTGGTTGGCCGTCCACGACCCGGTCGCGCCGCTTCGGCTGGTGCTCGGCTCGTTCCTGGCCGCGCGGTTCGGGCCCGGATGCCGCCTGCCGGTGGTCGATCTGCAGCGCGCGATCCACGAGGAGATCGACGGGGGCGGGCCGTACGCCGGTGAGCTGCGGGCCGCGATGGAGCTCGCGTTCACCACGAACCCGCTGCTGCGCCGCTCCAGCGGCCTGGACCGCGTGCGGGAGCTCTACCGCCTGCAGGACGCGGCCGCGCGCGCCCTGCTCACCGAGGGCGGGAGCGGCGGCGAGGTGTACGCCGACCCCGCGCGGATCGCCGCGATGGCCGACGGCTGGCCCGCGTGGATCCGGCCGCCGCGCTCGCTGATGTGCTTCGTCCAGCACGTGCCCGGCCGTACCGCCGACGACTCCGCCCACCTGGTGCTGAACGCCGNCGCAACCGGCTGCACCGCCAGTTGGAGGCGGCCGGTGCCGAACCGGAACCGATCGGCGTCACCGCCGCCGGGGACGGCGCGCTGACCGCCGAGCTCGCGGGCGTGTTCGGATCGGGGCTGAACCGGAAACGGCCGACCGCCGACCGGGAGCTCGACTACCCCGGCGTGGTGACCGCCGCCCCGGAACACGCGCGGATCGCTCCGCACGATCTGGTCGTCACCCTCGACGCCGAGCGGGAGCTGCCCCGGCTGGAGTCGGAGTCGCTCGGCCGCCCGCTGACGCCGCTGCACCTGGGCACGATGGCCGACTCGCTGCTGCCGCCGGTCGCCCGTCTGCTCACCCACGTGTTCGGCGGCAGCTACCTCAAGCACCCCGCGGTCACGCTGTTGAGCGACCTGGCCGAGAC
>NZ_ANBH01000205.1:14973-35031 GCF_000341185.1 Nocardiopsis chromatogenes YIM 90109 | reverse complement strand
CCCCGCCGGCCACGCCCCCGTCCGCGGCCCGGGCGAGCGCCCGGCCGACCACCTCTACCGGCTGCTCGCCTGGCTCCGCGAGCACGGCATGCCGCGCACCTGCTTCGTCCGCGCCCTCGGCGCCGCGCTGTTCGACCAGGAGCTGGCCGCGGAATCGCTGCCCTACTGGGCGTTCCGGAAGTCCCGCAAGCCGCTGTACGTCGACGCCGGAAACGTCTTCCTGGTCGAGCTGTTCGACCAGTTGGCGGCCGACCCGGACACCGCCGTACTCCTGATCGAGGAGGCGCTGCCGGAGCCGGGCGACGCGCCGACCGCGTACGACGGGGAGCGGCGGGTCGCCGAGTTCGTCGTGGAGATCCCCGAACGGGACCCCGGGCGAGACCCCGGACGGGGCGCCGATGGCTGAGCACACCGAGGACGACTGGCTCGCGGCGCACATCTTCTACCACGACCGGCTCGATCCCCTGCTGGTCGAGGCGGTCGCGCCGTTGGCCGCCGAGCTGCAGGAGCGCGAGCTGGCCGCCGAGTGGTTCTTCCTGCGCTACTGGGACGGCGGGCCGCACCTGCGGTTCCGGGTCCTTCCCCGGGACGCGTCCGCGCGCGCCGAGGTCGGGGAGCTGGTGCGCGGCCGGTTCGAGTCGTACCTCGCCGCGCGTCCGGCCGTCGGCCGGATGGACCCGGAGGACTACCGGCGCTCGGCGGCCCAGATCGCAGGCTGGGAAGGGCTCCACGACTACGCCGAACTGCGCCCCAACAACTCCGTCGAGTTCCGGCCCTACGTGCGCGAGCGGCACCGGTTCGGCGACGGGGCGGCGATGGCGGCGGTCGAGCGGCACTTCGCCGAGTCCAGTCGGCTGGCGCTGCGGCTGCTCGCGGGGGGTCTGGACGCCGATCAGCGGTTCACCGCGGCGTACTCGATGCTGGTGCTCGCCTGGTTGAGCTTCCGCGACGATCCGGCGTGGCGGTCCGCGTGGGCGGAGATGGACACCCGCATACCGATCGGCGGCGACCTGGATCCGGCGGAGCTGGAACGGCGGTGGCAGCGGCAGCGGTCCACGCTGTGTGCGCTGACCGGCCGGCTGCGAGCGGTGGCCGGGCGGCAGGGGCGCGGCGACCTCGCCGACTGGACGGGGTCGATCGACCGGCTGAAGCGGGTGCTGACCGCCGAGGTCGCGGCCGGCCGGTTCGAGCCCCCGGCCCAGGCGTGGGAGGGCGCCGGTCCGCTGCCGCCCGGTACGCCGGTCAGCGTGCTGCCCGTCGTCGACATCTGCGCGCATCTGTTCTGCAACCGCATCGGGTTGTCGCTGGCCGACGAGAGCTATGTCCGCGTGCTCGCGATGCGCGCGGTGCGCGACACGGAGGGGGAAACGCATGCCGTGGCGGGCGATTCACGTCTACTACCATGACGACGACCGGGACCGGCTGATCCTGGAGGGCGTCCGTCCGCTGTTCGAGCGGCTCGCCGAGGACGTGCCGGAGGCCTACTTCGTCCCGCACTGGCGGCTCGGTCCGCATCTGCGGCTGCACATGCGCGCCGACGACGCGACGTACGACCGGCTGGTGCTGCCCGCCACCGACGAGATCGTGGGCGGGTTCCTGCGCGCGCACCCGTCCACGGCCGAGCTGGATCCGGCCGAGATCCTCCCGTTGCACGAGCGGTTGGCGGCCCTCGAAGGCGAGCGCGGCCCCCTGGGCCCCTGGCCGCCGAACAACACGATCGTCCCCGAGACGTACGACGAGCGCCTGCACGTGCACCACAACGTCGACACCGCCGAGATGCTGGCCCGCTTCTACGTCGCCACCACGCCGCTGACCTTCGACGCGATCGCCGCCACGCCGAACCCCGCCCAGCGGCGACGGCTCGCGTTCGCGCTGCTGCTCGCGACGGTAGAGGCGTTCTCCGCCGACGGGCTGGAGCGGGACTTCGTGACGTTCCGCTCGCACACGGAGGCGTTCCTGCACGCGGCGCCCGGTGGTGCGGAGAGCCGCCGCGAGTGGGACGCGCAGTACGCCCGCAACGCCGACCACTTCGCCTCCGAACTCACCGGGGTGCTGGCCACCCTTGACGGCACCCGCACGTCGGTGCCGTTCGTCCGCCGCTGGGTGGACACGCTGCGCCCGATCGAGGAAGCGGTCCGCACCCTGCTCGCGGCGGATCGGCTCTACCTGCCGTCGGTGGAGCCCCGCAAATTCGAGGACCTGTCCAGCGAATTCCACCGCGCGCTGGTCGCCAACCCCGCGGCGCTGGAGCGGATGCGCGGCGACGACTTCTCGGTCTTCCGGCAGCTGATCAACTACGCCTACCTCCAACTGACCCGGCTCGGGATCAGCCCCATCGAACGCCACGCCCTCTGCCACTTCGCGGCGAACACCGCCGAGCGCCACTACGGCGCGACGTCCGTCGAGGTGATCTCCGGGGCCCGCGCATGAGCGGCGCCGTCACCGAGCTGTTCAGCCTGCGCACCGGCGTGCACGCGGCGACCTCGGAGTCCGGCGGGGTGCACCTGATCCGCTGGCCGCACGTCGAGCCGCTCGGCGCCCTGTCCCCCGAGCAGCGGAGCGCACTGGATCGCCTGTCCGCCGGGCGATGCGGCCTCGAAGAGCTCGACGGCACCGGGCTGGTGGACCGACTGCGGTACGCCGGTTGGCTGCGCGTCACCGTCGCCGCCTCCACCTCCGGCGCCCCGCTCTACACGTTGGAGCCGCTACGCGCGCCCGGGCGGGACCGTCCGGGCCCGCCGTCGCCCGCGCGCCTGTCCCGCCATGCCGTGCTGACACCGGACGCCGGTGAACTGGTGCTCGCGGTGCCCGGCGCCGCCTACGACGTACGCCTGCACGACCCGCGCGCGGTCGTGCTCGTGAGTCGGCTGGCAGCGGGCGCCGACGCGGCCGAGCCGGCCGACGACCTCGACACCGCCGTCGTAGGCCGATTCCTCGACGACCTCGCGCACGCCGGCGTCCTCGGTGCGGAGACCGGCCACGCGCCCGACGACCTGCGGCTGCGGCAGTGGAGCCCGCACGAGCTGTGGTTCCACGCGCACAGCAGGCTGGGCGGGCGGCGGACGCTCGGCGAGGACATCGGCAGGACGGCGCGGTTCGAGGACATCGCCGACCCGCTTCCCCCTCTGCGCGGGCCGGCCGGTCCGGGCATCGACCTGCCCCGCCCCGACCTCGACGCCCTGCGCGCGACCGACCCGCCGCTGACCGCGGTGCTGGAGGACCGGGCCTCCGAGCGCGCGTACGACGACGAGCACCCGATCACCGAGCGGCAGCTCGCCGAGTTCCTGTACCGGTGCGCGAGTACCCGGGCCAAGGCCAAGCGGGACGGCACGGAGTTCCTGGGGCGGCCGTACCCGTCCGGCGGAGCGTCATACGAACTGGAGCTGTATCCCCTTGTCCGCCGGGTGGACGGGCTCGATCCGGGCCTGTACCGGTACGACCAGGACGGCCACCGGTTGGAGCGCGTCGCCGCCGACCCGGCCGCGCTGCGCCGGATCACCGGGGTCAACCAGGCGCTCCAGGGCATCCCCGCGCCGCCGCAGGTGCTGATGCTCATCACCGCGCGCTTCGGGCGGGTGATGTGGAAGTACGAGGCGTTCGGTTACGCGCTGGTCCTCAAGCACGTCGGCGTTCTGTTCCAGGTGATGTACCTGGTGGCCACCGCGATGGGGCTGGCGGCGTGCGCGGTCGGCACCGGCGACTCCGAGGAGTTCGCCGCCGCCACCGGCATCGACCCGCTGGCCGAGGGCACGGTCGGGGAGTTCATGCTCGGCACCCGGCCCGGCACGGATCGGAGCCGCGCATGAGGCTGGCGCTGCGCCACGACGTCTACCGTGCGACCACGTCGACCGGGCTGACCGTCCTGACCCACCACGGGCTGGTGTCGTTCGAGGGCACCTCGATCGCGGCGTGGCTGGACCGGCTGGAGCCCTTCCTGGACGGGCGCTTCGGCCTTGAGGACCTCGCCGCCCGGCTGGACGAACGGCACCGGCCGATGCTGGAGCGGGTCGTGGGAGCGCTGGTCGAGGCCGGGGTGGTGCGCGAGCTGGAGGAGGAGCCCTCCGTCGGCGGCGGCACCCCGGAGGAGCGCTACCTCGGGTACTTCCGTGAGTCCCCGGACGCCGCGTTCCGGGGCTACCGGCGGCGCACGGTCCTCGTGGTCGGCGAGGGCCCGTTGGCGGGCGCCGTCGCCCGGGCCTGCGAGCGGTCCGGAGCCGCGGGCGCCGTTTCGGCCTGCGCCGAGCCGCCCGACGGGGACGCGGGCGACATCGTGCTGCTGGTCTCCGACGGGCTGGACCTCCCGCTGGCGCGCCGGGTGCGCGAACGCCGCGCCGGTTCGCTGATCGGGTACGCCGCGCACCTGGGCGACCGCGCCGTCATCGGCCCGGTCGCAAGCGCGACCGTGGACGGGGCCAGTGGCCGGCGACGACTGGCGGCGCTGCGGCCCGAACCCGTACCCGTCGATGCCCCTCCGCCGTCCGCCGAGCACCTGGCGGTGGTCGCGAACCAGCTTGTGCAGCGGGTGTTCCGGGCCGCCACCGGCCTCGCCGACGATGCCGAGCGCGACCGGCTGACGAGCATCCGGTACGCCGACCTGGAGACCGCCCACCACGCCTTCCTGCCGCACCCGCTGGAGCCCCCGCCGCCCGCGGGCCCGCCCCCGCCGGGCGACGGCGCGGCGCCGACCGGGGAACGGCGGACCGGGGAACGGCTGACCGAGGAGGAGCTGTCCCGGCGTACCGCCCCTCTCGTCGACGACCACACCGGCGTGTTCGCCGAGATCGCCCAGCGCGGCTACGCGCAGTTCCCCGTGCACGTCAGCGAGGCCGTGGTCGCCGATCCGATGGCGCTCGCCGGTGGCCCGGTGCGCGTGGTCGGCGCGGGTCCGGACTTCGCGGCGGCCCGCTACGACGCCGCGCTGCGCGGATACGCGGTCTACGGCTCGCTCGCGGTGGACCCGCGCCGACTGTCGGGCGAGACGGTGCGCGGCCTCCGGCTCCTCGACGGTACGCCGCGGGACGTGCCCGCGCGGCAGGCGTTTCCGGTGCTGGACGGCGCGGTCCGGAGCTGGCCGGTGCTCGGCGCCGCCGCCGGATACAGCTGGGAGCACGCGGTCGAGAAGGCGCTGCTGGACCACTGCCGCGCGCTGGCCCTCGCCGCCCTCCACACCGTGCGCGAGCCGCTGCCGTCGCTCGCGCTGGACGACATGGAGCTGGACCCGCTCGGCGACCGCTACCGCGCGCTGCTCCACGCCACCGGCGACCCGGTCACCGTGCTCGACCTCGGCGGGCTGCTCGGCGTGCCGGGGGTGCTGGTCCGCTCGGGCCCGCGCGGCACCGTCGGCGTCTGCGCCACCGGCACGTCGGTCGGCGCGGCGCTCCGGGACGCGCTGGAGCGGTCGCTGCTCGGCTACCAGTCCAGGCGGCACGCCGAACCGGCGTACGCGCCGCCCGCCCTGGGCCCGCTGCCGCCGCACCTGCACGGCCCGCTCCGCCGCAGGCCGGACGGCGCCCGGCTGACGCTCGACCGGCTCGCCGCCGCGGTGGCGGCCACCGGGCACGACCCGGTCGTCGTGCCGCTCGACCACGATCCCGAGGTGACCCGCCGGATGCCGAATCTGCTGCAGGTGGTGTTGGCGGATGGCTGACTCCCCAGGCATGCGCGTCGAGGGCACCGGGCTGCTGGCCGCGGCCGTGACCGGCGCGGTCCGCGAGCCGGCGGCCGCCGAGCCCCCGGACCTCGCCGCCTCGGTCAGCGACTGCTGGCGCGACGACGAGGAGCTGCGGCGGTGGGCCCGCGACCACGCGGTGCCGTGGCTTCCGGTCCGCACCGAGCTGGGCGTCGTGGTCGTCGGCCCGCTCGAGCGGCCCGGCACAGGCGGCTGTCTGCGGTGTGCGCAGGCGCGGCGGCACCGGGCGAGCACCGACCCGGACGGCGCGCTCGCCGCTTTCACCGCGCACCGCGACACGCTGGCCGCCACCCCGTCGACGCTGCTGACCCCGCTCGCCGCCGACACCGTGGCCGCACTGGTCGCCGCCGAAGCCGCGCGGGTGGCCGCCGGTGAGCTCCCGCGCACCGCGGAGGCGTTCCTGCGCGTCGACCTGCGCACGCTCGAAGTGAGCCGGCACCCGTTCCTGCCCGACCCGTGCTGCCCGGACTGCGCGGAGCCTGCCGTCGTCCCCCCNGGCGGGCCGGCCGCGCCGCAGCCGCGGCCGAAGCCGGACCCGCACACCTACCGGCTGCGGCCCGACCTCGACCCCGCCGACCTGCGCGCCCACTTCGTGGAGCCCGAGGCCGGGCTGATCCGCGAGCTGCAGTACGGAACCACGGCCGGGATGGCGCTGGTACGGGCGCCGATGCGGCTGCGCGATCGGCACCGGTCCAAGCGCACCGAGTCCGGCTACGGGCGGACCCGCGACTTCCGGACCAGCGAGACGGTCGCGATCTGCGAGGCGCTGGAGCGGTACGGCGGGCTGCGGCAGGGCGACCGGCCCGAGGTGGTGCGCGCGAGCTACGACGAGGTCGCCGAGCGGGCGATCGACGTCCCGGCGATCGGCCTGCACCCGCCGGAGTCGTACGCACGGGAGGGCTTCCGCTGCACGCCGTTCGACCCCGGCCGGGAGTACGGCTGGGTGCAGGGGTACTCGTTCGCCCGGCGCGGACCGGTCCTGGTCCCCGAACGGCTCGCCTACTACGGCATCGGCGAGGAGTCCGGGCACGATCCGATGTTCGTGCTCGAGTCGTCCAACGGCGGCGCCACCGGGAGCTGCCTGGAGGAGGCGATCCTGCACGGCCTGCTCGAAGTGCTGGAGCGGGACGCGTTCCTGCTGACGTGGTACGCGCGGCTGCCGGTCCCCAGGGTCGATCCCTCCTCGGCGGCCGACCGCACGATCCCCCTGCTGGTCGAGCAGATCCGGCACGAGCAGGGCTACGCGGTGTCGCTGTACGACACGACGCTCGACCACGGCATCCCCAGCGTGTGGGCGATGGCGGTCCGGTCGGACGACGACGAGACCCGGCCGCGGGTGTCCTGTGCGGCCGGTGCGCACCTGCAGCCGGAGCGGGCCGTGCTGGGCGCGCTCGCCGAGCTCGGCCCGATCCTGGACGGGCTGATCGGCGCCTACCCCGGGGAGGCCGAGCGGGTCGGGGCGATGGTGGCGGATTCGGCGAACGTGCAGCAGATGGCCGACCACGGCCTGCTGTACGCCGACTCCCGGGCGTTCGACCGGTTGCGGTTCCTCACCGGGTCCGCGCCGCGTCCCGGCGTACCGATCGACGCGTCGTTCGGTACGCCGGCGCGGCCGCTGATCGCCGGAGCCGACCTGACCGAGGACCTGCTCGCGGTGGCCGGGCGGCTGCTGGCCGACGGGCTGGACGTGGTCGCCGTGGACCAGACCACCTCGGAGCACCGCCGCGCCGGGCTGAACTGCGTGAAGGTGCTCGTGCCCGGGATGCTGCCGATGACGTTCGGGCACGCCTACCGTCGGATCCACGGCCTGCCCCGCCTGCGCGACGTGCCCTTCCGGTTGGGCTACACACCCCGCCCACTGGAGGATGCGGACCTCAACCCGTTCCCGCATCCGTTCCCCTGACCGCCACCGACGCCGGAGTACGCCGTGTACGTGATGATCCTCGCCTGGGACCTGCGGGACTCGGAGCGGACCGTGGAAGGGCTGCGGGAGTATCTCCGCGACTACGCCGTGGAAGCGTTCTCCGAGGTCGACGGGATGCACCTGAAGGTGTGGTTCTCCCATCCCGCGCAGCAGATCTGGGGCGCCGTCTACCTGTGGGACTCCGCGGAGGCGATCGCGCGCAACCGCCCGCCCGCGCCGAGCAAGTCGATCGAGCTGATCGGCTACCCGCCGACGTCGGAGTCGGTGTTCGAGGTCGAGGCGATCACCGCGCAAGGCGATGCGTGGCAGGCCTTCGCCGACCTGGGCCGGGCGATGCAGGAGCGCTGACCCCCCGACAGGTGCGGTCGGCATGACCACCGCGGACCCCGCACCCGAGCTCCCGCCCTGCGTACTCTGCGGCGGCGGCCGGACCGGCGCCATCTCTCCCGTCGACGGGGTCGGCCCGCATCCGACGTGCCGCGTGGCGGGGGCCGGGGCGATGGGCGATGTGGACGCCGTCGTCTGCCTCGACTGCGGCCACACCGGGTTCTTCGCGTCCGACCCGGGGAGGCACCGCGAGGAGGCGGAGAAGCATCCGGAGGCGTCCATCCGGAGAGGCCGCCGCCCGGGTGATCCGGCGGGAGAGACCACCGGGCCGATCACTCCGGGCGGCTCGTGGGCCGAACACGTCATGCCCACCACCGGTTCGTCCTCCGTCGAACGGGCGGTCCCCGGAGGCTGTGGACGTTCACCGAAGACGCGTACCGCTGGTGGCGTACCAACGGGCGCCCCGACTGGAGCCGCTTCGGCATGGCCGTCACCCTGACCGGCGGTGCCTGGTTCGACTGGTTCTGTTCGTGAGTGCGGACAGCGTTCGTCGATGGGATTCGACAGCGCCTCCGTTCGCCGCAGGGTCGTGTCGATGAGTCCTGACAACGATGCGTGCAGCGAGGCACACCTTGCCCTTCCCCGGCAGTCGCCCCCACCGCCGTCTGCGAAGCCGCAGGCCGAGGTGGAGCGCCTGCGGCGAAGCGGGGACGAACGGCCTTGAGGTGCGGCGGGCGGCGGCCGCGCCCGGCGACGGGGAAGGCCGTGGTGCTGACGGAACTCGTCGGCACCGCGTCGCGCCGAGTCATCTGAGCGCTGTCGGAACCGGCGGACAGGCGCTCTCACTTCTCGCGGACATTCTCATTCGACCCATCGCGGAGCGGGGACCACCGGGAGCTTGCGGCGTCCCGGGGAACCGTCGCCCTCACGCCGGTGGGCGGCGGATCAGGCCGTGTTCGTAGGCGTGGATCACCACGTGCACGCGGTCCCGCAGACCCAGCTTCATCAGGACCGCCCGCACGTGCGTCTTCACCGTGTTCTCGCTCAGGAACAGCTCCGCGCAGATCTCCGCGTTCGACCGGCCCGCCGCGATCAGTGTGAAGACGTCCACCTCGCGCGGGGTCAGGCCGTGCAAGGGGTCGGCCGCCGCCTCGCGTTCGGGGGCGGGGGCCGGGGCCTCGCGGAGCAGGCCGATCACCGTCGCCGCCACGCCCGGCGCCAGCGCGGACGTCCCCGCCGCGACGTCGCGCACGGCCTGCCGGAGCGCACTCGGCCGCGTGTCCTTGGTCAGGTAGCCGCTCGCCCCGGCCCGCACGGCGGCCGCCACCAGCTCGTCGGCGTCGAAGGTCGTCAGGATCAGCACCCGCGTCGACGGCGACAGGCGCGTGACCTCCCGCGTGGCGCCGACGCCGTCGAGTCCGGGCATGCGGATGTCCATCAGGACCACATCGATGCCCTGGGAGCGGACCGCCTCGATCGCGGCCCGCCCGTCGCCCACGTCCCCGACCACCTCGATGCCCGGGTCGGCCGACAGCACCGTGCCCAGGGCGCGGCGCAGCGGCACCTGGTCGTCCACCAGGAGTGTCCGTACCGGTCTCAACGCCGCTCCTTGGTCGGTAGCCGTGCCGTGAGGGCCCATCCGTCGTCCTCCTGCTCCGCGGAGAACGTTCCGCCCGCGGCCTCGACCCTCTCCCGGGCTCCCGCCAGGCCGGTTCCGGCGGGGCCGGTGTCCAATCCGCCTCGGCCGCCGTCGTCGCGGACATGGAGGAGAACACCGGTTCTCTCCCAGCGGAGGCGGACATCCACGGCCACCGGGGGCTTCAGGTGGCGGAACGCGTTGGTGATCCCCTCCTGCACCGCGCGCACGAGCGCCGCCTCGGCGTCGGGCGCCACCGGCCTGCGCACGCCCTCCTCCTCGAAGGCCACCCGGTGCAGCCGGGTCGATGCCGCCCGCACCAGCTCCGGCAGTGCCTCCAGGGACAGCGGGGCCTCCGAGTGGTCCGGGCGTCCCGCGTCCAGCACGGCCAGCATGGCGCGCAGCGCACCGAGCGCGTCGCGGCCCGACTCGGCCACGTCCTCCAGCTCCTCGCGCGTGCCGTCGTCGCCGGTCGTCACGGCGGCCGCGTCGACGCGCGCCACCATCACCGTGATCGAGTGCGCGATGACGTCGTGCAGGTCGCGGCGGATCCGCGCGCGTTCGGCGGACCGCGCCGCCTCCAGCCGCTCCCGCTCCGCCTGCGCGGCCCGCTCCCGGCGCCGGGTCGCGGCCGCCGCGCCCGCCCACACGGCGGCCACGGCGCCCAGCTCGAACCCGCCCTGGGCCGCCGGTGTCCAGGCGGGCAGGTCGCCGGGGAGCCGGGCCCAGGACACCAGGCCGCTGATGACGACTCCGGCGACGGCCACCACCAGCGCCGCCGCACGCAGGCGGCGGGACGCCGCAGTGATCCGCCACAGCACCACCAGGAAGCAGCCCGCCGACGGCAGGGCACTGGACGTCCACCCCGGCATCGGCGTCAGCACCAACCCCAGCATGGCCAGCGAGGCGACCGCGAAACCGGCGGCGGGGCGCCTCAGCGCCACCTCAACTGAGGCGTGCAGCGCGACCGCCGCCAGCGCCGTCGCCCCGACCTGCCACGCATGGGCGCCGCTGAGCGCGATGAGGACCAGCACCGGGACCGACAACGGCACCAGGACGCCGTGGGCGACGAGCCGGAACCGGGGCCACAGGTCGCCGCCGCGATCCCCCTTGCCACGAGTGCCGTCCATGTCCACCCTGCTCCCTACCGACGGGCCCCATGGAACCATGTCCCTGCCGCTCACCGGGCGTTCGCGGCGGGTCGGCCCCGAGATCTCACCCTCCGGGGTGAGGTGCGGCGGCAGCGGCCGGAACTAGCTTTGCCGCCGTGAATACGCGGAACATGATCCGACCTGTCCGTGCGCGGCACGCCCTCGTGCCCGCCGCGCTGGCCCTGACCACGGCGATGGGGGCGGCGACGGCTGCGGCGCCGCCCGTGCACGCCGACACCGGCGCGGCGACCGAGGCGCTCGTCGACGACTACCGGTCGGCCTACGATACCCCCGGCATGGCCGTGGCGGTGGTCGACGGCTCCTCGGTCGAGACCACCGTCCGCGGCCACGACGGGGACGGGTCCGCCGTCACCCCGGCGACGCCCTTCCGGGTCGCCTCGATGAGCAAGCCGATGACCGCGGCGGCGGTCATGCTGCTGGTCGAGCGGGGCGAGTTCGCCCTCGACGACCCGGTCGCCGACGTCCTGCCCGAGTTCACCATGGCCGACCCCCGCTTCCGCGAGATCACCGTCCGACACCTCCTCGACCACACCTCGGGCCTGTCGATCACCACCAACAACGAGTACGTGTTCCCGCCGCCGCGCAGCGCCGCCGACGTCGTCGCCGAGCTGTCGGACAAGGCCCTGGCCGCCGACCCGGGGGAGGCGTGGGAGTACCACAACACCAACTACTCCGTGGCGGCGCGCATCGTCGAGACCGTGTCGGGCGAGACGTTCGGCGCGTTCCTCGCCGACGAGGTGTTCGCCCCGCTGGGCATGGACGACACCACCTCGACCGAAGGGTGCACGGACCCGGCGCCGGGGCTGGCCCCGGGCCACGAGGTCGTCCTCGGGCTCGCCGTCCCCGCCCCGGAGATGCCGGGCCGGTGCGTGGGCAACGGCGGCGTGGTCTCGACCCTGGACGACATGGTGCGGTGGGTGCGCTTCAACCAGGGCGGGCTCGGCACCGACCTGCTCAGCGAGGAGTCGCTGGAGGAGATGCACACCGCCCAGCCGGAGGCCGAGGACTACGGCCTCGGCTGGGAGGTCCGCCCCGACCCGGCGGGAGGGGAGGAGCCGCTGGTCGCCCACGGGGGCACCCTGGCCACCTGGACCGGGGACATGGCGTTCTCGCCCGGTTCCGGCACCGCGGCGGTCGTCCTGACCAACGGCGTGGGCGCTCCCGGCCTGCTGACCGCCAACCTCCTCGCGGAGCGCGCCGGTGCCGAGACGACGCCGGTGAGCAACCCGATGAACATCGTCAACGCGGTCCTGCTGGGGCTCACACTGCTGGCGGGGACGCTCCTCACCACCGCGGTGGTCCGGGCACCCCGCTGGGCGCACCGACGGCGCGGGGCCCGGCGCCCCCGGGTCGTGCTGCGCCTCGTCCCCCTCGGGCTCGTGACCGTCCTCGGCCTGTTCCTGCCGACCCTGATCGGCGTACAAGGCGGGTCGTTCAGCTTCCAGTACTGGATCGTCGTCGCCTGGCTGGTCCCGCTGCTGGCGCTCTTCTCCCTGGTCTGCCTCGTCCTCGGCACGGCCGCCCTCGCCCGTCGCATCCGGTGCCTCCGGCGTGCGGGCTGAGGGGGGGCGGGAGCCAGGCCGCTTCCGGCCACGTCCCGTGGCCCAGGAGGTCGCCAGGTCGCCGCTGGCCAGGCGTTCTTCATGAATTGTCGCCGGTGATCGTTTCGCAATAATGGAGGCCGATGAATCCTATGAGGCCCCATACGCCTCCTATAGCCTCCCCCTGAAAAGCAAGCGCAGTCTGAGCAGAGACGGAAACGGGAGGCCGGAGTGCGCTGGGTCTGGAGAGCCGAGACCGGAGCGTTCAAGCTCGAATACGGTGCGCTGATCCTCCTCGTGGCCGTGATCGTGGCGGCCGTGTTCGCCTTGGGACTCCCGGTCAACGTCCGCGAATACTATGTGGCGGCCATTTGCAGGATTTCGCCGGAGTCGGAGGACTGCGGGAGGGTGACGGGAGGCGCCGACGATCCCTCGGACGAGCCCTCCGGCGATCCCTCCGATGCCCCTTCCGGTGAGCCCTCCGACGCTCCGTCGGACTCGCCCGCACCCTCCTCCTCGGCCGACGGCACGGAGTGGGCGGAGGAGGGGAGTGGGCCCGACGTCGACTTCGACCCCGCGGTCTACAACGAGCTCCAGGACGCGGAAGAGGAGCTCGCGGACGCCGAGGACGAGGAGGCCGAGGCGCAGGACGAGTACGACGACAACTACGACGAACTGCTCGACCTCGTCGGCGACCTGATCGGGTACAACGACGCCCGGGACTGCATCACCAAGGGCGACATCATGGCCTGTCTTTGGACGGTCGTCGGACTGAGCCCCTGGGGCAAGGGCGCGAAGCTCGTCAAGAACTCCGCGAAGATCCTCCGGCTGTGGAACCGGTGGAGGAGGACCAAGAGGGCCAAGGAGGCCGCGGAGGAGACGCTTTCCACCGCGCGGCAGCGGGCCGACGAGGCGCTCGAGGCCTGCGAACTGAACAGCTTCGTCCCGGGGACCCTCGTCCTGACGGCCGACGGCTCACGCGCTCCGATCGAGGAGGTCGACCCCGGCGACCTGGTGGTGGCCACCGACCCGGTCACCGGGGAGACCCGGGCCCGCCCCGTCGTCCGCACCATCACCGGGTCCGGAACCAAGGAGCTCGTCGACATCCGGGTGTTCACCGACGCGGGGGTCGAACGGGTGACGGCCACGGCCGGGCACCCCTTCTGGGTCCAGGACGCGTGGGTGGAGGCCTCCGACCTCCGTCCCGGCGACCTCCTGACGGCGTCGGACGGCTCCACCGCCACCGTCGCCTCCATCTCCGTGACGACCTGGTGGGCGACCGTCCACAACCTGACCGTCTCCGGGCTGTCGACCTACTATGTGTCGGCCGGCGGCGTCGACCTGCTCACCCACAACTGCAACTTCGCGAAGAGGCCCGGGCAGATCGCCCAGGCCCTCGACTACTCGACGAAGCAGATCAAGCAGGCCATCGAGAAGGTGAAGCAAGGCGGGTCCTGGCGCGGGGACGGCGCACGCCGCAACCCCGACATCGTGGTGGACGTCGACACCGGCGAGGTGTACCCGCAGCTCCCGGACGGCAGCCCCGCCGAGGACAGCATCGGGAACATCTTCGAACACCTGCCGGAGAATTGAGCACCATGGTTCGCTTCAAGGAAGACCGGTGGGACCTCGGACTCCGCGGTCTGCGGGTCGAGAGTGTCGAGGAGCGGGGCGACGGGGTCCGTATCGCCGTCGCCGCGCCGCCCTTCTCGCTGGAGCTGTCGAAGGACTGCCTGCTCTCCAAGGGGACGCCGCGTTCCCCCGGGGCCGCGCCGCTCGCGTTGGGCGACGCCGTGGACGTCCTCCAGACGCTCGTCGGCACCAAGGTCCTGGTGTCCATCGCCTTCCCGTCTGGGCACCTGCGCCTGGTCTTCGGCGACGGGCGCCACATCACGGCGCCGGGGCGCAACGACCCCGTCAGCGGACCCGCCGACTGGTCACTGGGCTCCTCGGACGGAGTCCTCATCCGCTCCGTCCGAGGGGCGGTCACCGACGCGGCCGGCTGACGGCGGCTAGGGCTCCAACCACCCGTTGGGCTCGCAGCCGTCCAGGCGGAGGGTCTGCTGCATCATCACCGGGGCCCGCTCCCCCCGGCCGGGGCAGCCGACGTGGCCGTGGCCCAGCGCGTGGCCCACCTCGTGGTTGATCACATAGATCCGGTAGGTCTCCAGGTCGCCGTCGAAGTGCTCGACCCCGGACACCCACCGGTTCTGGTTGATGATCGCCCGCCCGTTGGCCTTGCACGAGGTGTAGCCGTTGGTGCGCAGCGGCGCGCACATCGCGTCCACCGTGTCCGGGGAGGCCAGCGCCACCCGGAAGTCCACCGGCCCCTCGTCCACCCGCTCGAAGGAGTGGCCCCTGGACGTCCACCCGCGCTCGTCGCCGAGGATCGCGTGCACGGCGTCCGCGAAGTCCTCCGGCTCGCCGGGCAGGCCCTTCTCCACCTCGACCGTGTAGCGGACCACCGGCCCGTCGCCCACCGGCCCCGCGCCTCCCCCGATGGCCTCCAACTCGCCGTCGGCGCTGTCCACCTCCTCGACCACCGACCGCATGATGGGCGAGGGGGAGGCGCTGGGAGACGGTGAAGGGGAGGGTGAGGCGGAGGGGCCGCCCCGGGCGTCACCCCCGGTTCCCGGGGAGGGGGTGGCCGAGGGGGTGGCCGAGGGGGTGGCCGGGGCGGCGGCCCCCCGGCCCGCCCCCGGCTCGGGGACCCACGGCAGGTTGTCGGCCACCAGCAGGGCACAGCCGAGGGCGACCACGGCCAGACCGACCAGCACCTCCGGGCGGTAGCGGCGGCCGCCGGACTGCGGAGCACGCTCGGGCACGCGTGGACCTTCCTGGAAGGGGACGGGGCGGAGCGGGATCGGCCACCAGCATTCCAGAAAGTCCGGGCCCCTCGAATCCGGACGCCACCGCCCCTGGTCATTCCAGGGCCGGGAAATGCCGGGACATTACGCGCCGTCCGCGGCCCCGTCCCCGGCACCCTCCGCACTCACGTGCTGCACGACCTCGAAGCCCCACAGCTCGCTCCCGGTGGCGGCGGGCCCGCCGTGCCCGTGGCCATGGCCGTGGCCGTGGCCGGCGGACGCGGACTCCTTCGCCGCCTCCGCGTGGCCCGTCTTGAAGGCGCTGCTCTCCAGCCACGACCGGAACGACTCCTCGTCCCTCCACCGCGTGTACACCAGGTACCGGTCGGTCCCCTCCACCGGGCGCAGCAGCATGAACTCCTCGAAGCCCGGCTGCCCCTCCATCAGCCCGGCGCGCTTGGAGAAGCGCTCCTCCAGCGTCCGGCCCTCGCCCTCGGGCACGGTGAGCACGTTGAACTTGACCACGCTCATGGCGGTGTCCCTCCTCGATCGCGACGCGTCCGGGACCGGTCCCCGACCGGCCCCCGATCAGTCTCCACCACCACAGGCGCATGACCGCGGCAACACCCACTCTTTGCCGACCGCGTACCGGGCCCAGGGGCGCGGCGGGCCGCCCGCGCCGCCCGTGGCCAGGCAGGATGCGGGCATCACCGACCTGGAGGAGCCGCATGCGGGACATCGCCCGGACCGTCGAAGGCCTGGCCGACGGGCTGCGCTCGGACCTGGTGGAGCTGGCGCGCATCCCGTCCATCGCCTTCCCCGGCCACCCGGAGGCGCCGGTGCTGCGCGCCCGGGACCGGGTGGCCGAACTGCTGCGCTCGGTGGGCATGGAATCGGTCGGCGCACTGGAGCTGCCCGGCTCCTACCCCGTCGTGACCGGCTCCCTGCCCGCCCCCGAGGGCGCGCCGACGGTGCTGCTCTACGCCCACTACGACGTCCAGCCGCCCGGCGACGAGTCCCACTGGGACAGCCCGCCCTTCGAGCCCACCGAATTCGACGCCGGTCCGCTGGGCCCGGCCCTCCGCGCGCGCGGGATCGCCGACGACAAGGCCAACATCCTCGTGCACATCGGCGCGCTCCGCGTCTTCGGCGGTCGGCCGCCCGTGGGCATCAAGGCGGTCATCGAGGGCCAGGAGGAGTACGGCGGCCCGTTCGACACCTACCCGCCCAGCGACCCGGAGCTGTTCGGCTCCGACGCCATGGTCATCGCCGACATGGGCAACGTCCGCCCCGGCGAGCCCACCTTCACGGTCGCACTGCGCGGCGACGCCGAGGTCGTGGTCGAGGTCCGCACCCTGGACGGCCCACGCCACAGCGGCGAGTACGGGGGAGCCGCGCCCGACGCGCTCATCGCCCTCCTGCACGCGCTGTCCACCCTGCACGACGCGGACGGCAACGTGGCCGTGCCGGGCCTGCTCAGCGAGGAGTGGGACGGCACCACCCTGGACGAGGCCGAGTTCCGCCGCATGGCCGGGGTGCGGCCGGACGCCCCGCTGATCGGCACCGGGAGCCTGGGGCGCCGCCTGTGGACCGGCCCCGCCATCACCGTCATGGGGTTGGACGCCCCCGCCGTCGACACCGCGGCCGCGGCCGTCGTCCCCTACGCGCGCGCCAAGATCAACCTCCGCGTCCACCCGAGGCAGGACGCCGCCGAGGCCCAGCGCGCGCTCGTCCGCCACCTGGAGGGCCTGCGCCCGTTCGGCGTCCCGCTCAGGGTGCACGCCGGGGATTCGGGCTCCGGCTTCGCCGCGCAGACGGGCGGCCCCGCCTACCGCGCCGCCGCCGACGCGATGCGCGAGGCCTGGGGCGCCGAGCCGGTGCACATGGCCAGCGGCGGCGCCATCCCCCTCGTGGCCGGGCTGGCCAAGGCCGTGCCCGGCGCGGAGATCCTCCTCTTCGGCGCCCAGGACTCCGAGTCGAACCTGCACGCCCCCAACGAGCGCGTCCTGGTGGAGGAGCTCAAGCACGCGGTCGTGGCCGAGGCGCTGTTCTTCCAGGAGTACGCACGCCGGTACCGGGAGTGGGAGCGGGAGGACGCATGAGCGGCGGCGGGACCCGGGAGAAGAGCGGGGAGTGGCGCTTTCCCAGCGCCCTCACCGTCCTGGCCGCCGTCACCGTCGGCGTCTGGCTCGCCGCCTTCCTCATCCCGCCCGGCGCCTATGAGCGCGACGCCGACGGCGCGCCCGTCGCGGGCACCTACGAGCGCATCGACGCCGGCCGCACCTTCACCGACCGGCTGACGGACCTGTTCCTGTCCCCGGTCAACGGCCTGTACGGCATCCTCGACCCCGGAACCGGCCTCGTCGGCCCGGACAACGCGGGCGAGCTGTTCGGCAGCGCGGGCGTCTTCCTCTTCGTCCTGGCCATCGGCGCCTTCGTCACCATGGTCTTCGCCACCGGGGCCCTGGAGCGGGCCATCGCCCGCCTGGCCCACCGCCTGCGGCGGCGCGGCGGCCTGCTCGTCGGGGCGGTCATGGGCGTCTTCGCGGTGCTCGGCTCCATCGAGGGGTTCGCCGAGGAGACCCTGGGCTTCTACGGCCTCATCGTCCCGATGGTGCTGGCCCTGGGCTACGACCGGATGACGGCGGCCGGGGCGGTCATCCTGGGCGCCGGGGCGGGCGTGCTCGGCTCGACCGTCAACCCCTTCGCCACGGGGGTCGCCTCCTCGGCCGCCGGGGTGTCCCTCGGCGACGGGCTCCCGCTGCGCCTGCTGATGTGGGCCGTGCTCACCGCCGTCACCATCGGCTACGTCCTGCGCTACGCCGCGCGCGTGCGGGCGCGCCCCGAACGATCGCTGACCGGGTTCCTGCCCGGGGACGCCGAGGCGGCCGAGCGCGCCGCCCAGGGCGCCGAGCCCGAGCCGCTGACGCCCACCCACCGCGTCGTCGTGGCGTTCATGGCGCTGGTGTTCGCCTTCATGGTGTTCGCGGTCGTCCCGTGGGCGAGCGTGGTCACCGGCGAGGCGGCCGCCGAGCCCTACCCCTGGCAGCTCGACTGGTCCTTCGGGCGGCTCTCGGCGCTGTTCACCGTCGCCGCGATCGCGGTCGGCCTGATCGGCCGGATGGGGGAGAAGCGGCTCACCGACACCCTGGTCCGGGGCGCCGCCGACTTCATCGGCCCGGCCCTGGTGATCGTGGCCGCGCGCGGCGTCACGGTGATCATGAACAACGCCCGGATCACCGACACCGTGCTGCACTCCATGGAGGCCGCGGTGTCGGGGACCTCCTCGGCGGTGTTCGCGGTGCTGGTGTTCGCGGTGAACCTGCCGCTGGCGTTCCTGATCCCCTCCACCTCGGGGCACTCCACGCTGGCGATGCCGGTGCTGGCCCCGCTGGCGCACTTCGCCGGGGTCCCGGCCGACATCGTGGTCACCGCCTGGCAGGCCGCCTCGGGGTGGATGAACCTGTGGGTGCCCACCACCGCCGTGGTGATGGGCGGGCTGGCGCTGGCGAAGGTGGGCTACGGCGCCTACCTGAGGTTCGTCGCGCCGCTGCTGGCCCTGCTGTTCGCGCTGGTGTGCGTGTTCGTCGGCGCGGCCGCCGCCCTGGCCTGAGGCGGGAGAAGGAGGGCGGCGGCCGCGCCGGAGGACGGCCTAGAGCCGCGCGTGGCGGACGCGCAGGGCCTCCAGGCCGGAGGGGGTCAGGCTGCCGTGGAACCGCACGCGCGAGTACCCGCCGTCGGGGAAGACGTCGATGCGCGCGTGGGTGGCCGCGGGGGCGCCGTCGAGCAGGAACCGGTGCGGGGAGTCGGGCTGGAGCCGGGTGCGCGGCAGCACCGTCGTCCACACGTTCGGGTCGGACAGGTCGCCCTTGGCGGCGTCGGCGAAGGACACCTCGACCCACCCGGCGGCGTTGCCCTTGAGGTAGGCGGTGTCGATCTCGATCGCCCGGACCTCGCCGTGCCCGGCCAGGCGGTAGAGCACCCAGTCGTTGCTGTCCCGGACGCGGCGGCGGCGGTTCTCCCAGCCGTCGTCCATCTTGCGGGAGCGGCCCGGCAGGATGGTGTTCTCCGGCGGGGAGTAGAACCGGTCGGAGGCGTCCTCGACGGCGCCGCCGTTCTCCAGCGCGGCCAGGTCGAAGGTGCCCAGGGCCGCCAGCCACTCGGGGTCGGGGGCGACCTCGCCGTGCACCCGGAGGCGGGCGATGCCGCCGTCGGGGTACTGCTTGAGGCGCAGGTGGGTCCAGCGGCGCCCGCTGTCCACGGCGAACCCGTTGGCGGCGTGGCCGCGCAGCTGGGAGCGGGGCACGATCTCGGTCCACTCGGCGTCGAGCAGCTCCTCGGGGGAGGGGGTGCCCGGAACGCAGGCGGCCTCGACGGCGGCCTGCTGGGGGTAGTTGCCGCGGAAGTGGGCGGTGTCGACGACCACGCCGCGCACCACGCCGGGCAGTCCCAGGCGGATCAGCGCCCAGTCGTGGACGCCGTCGCCGGGGAAGGGCTCCTCGGCGGTGTTGCGGCGCCGACGGGTCTCCCAACCGTCCATGACCTTGCCCTTGTGCCCGAAGTGCTCGGGGTCGAAGACCGCCGGCTCGGGCTTGAGCAGGTTCTCGCGCTGGGCGAAGAACTCGTCGTTGGCGGCGACGACCGAGCCGCCCAGGCGGCGGTCGGCCAGGTCGACCAGGCCGGTGAAGGCGTG
This sequence comes from Nocardiopsis chromatogenes YIM 90109, assembly GCF_000341185.1. Classification (GTDB taxonomy): domain Bacteria; phylum Actinomycetota; class Actinomycetes; order Streptosporangiales; family Streptosporangiaceae; genus Nocardiopsis_A; species Nocardiopsis_A chromatogenes. The sequence continues at coordinate 15,242 of NZ_ANBH01000205.1, read as the reverse complement.
CTCGCCGCTCCGGTAGTCGGCCCAGGGGTCGCCGCCGGAGTAGGGCCGTGCGTCGTAGGCGTGCGGGTCGGTCGGGGCGTCGGCCACGGTGCTCCTCGCTGTCGGGGATGTGAATTTTGTACCGTTCAAGACGCGTACGTCCCCTAGTGTGCTCCCGGCCGAACTTTCGTGTCCATCGACGATTACTGTTCAGACTGTTCATGATCACTGAACGGTTGGGCCGGGCCGTCGGCGTGCTCGGCCGCCGCCCGCTGCAGCGCCCCCAGCAC
>NZ_ANBH01000205.1:0-14966 GCF_000341185.1 Nocardiopsis chromatogenes YIM 90109 | reverse complement strand
CCCCGGCGCGCCCCGCCGCCACCACGTGCCGCAGCGGGCGGTCGGCGCGCAGCTCGCGCACGGCCACCCCGGGCCGGGCCGCCGGGGCCGCCAGCCGCGGCACCAGCGCCACCCCCATCCCGGCCTCCACCAGGGACAGCACCGCCGACCAGTCGGCGGCCGAGTGCGCCTGGTCGGGGGTGAACCCGGCGGCCGCGCAGGCGTGCTCGGTGATCTGCCGCCACGGACCGGAGTCGCCGAAGATCCACGGCTCCTCGGCCAGGTCGGCCAGGCGCAGCCCGGGGGCCGCGGCCAGCCGGTGGTGCGCGGGCAGCGCCGCCCGCAGCGGGTCGGCCAGCAGCACCGTGCGCTCGAAGGTGGCATCGCGCGGCGAGGGGGCGTCGGCGGCCAGCGACAGCGCCAGGTCCACCTCCCCGGCGGCCAGCAGCTCGTAGGCCTCGGCGGCCTCGGCCTCGCGCACCCGCACCGCCAGGCCGGGCCACCGCCGCCGCAGGTCGGCGGCGGCCGGGACGACCAGCGCGGGAATGGAGGTGGCGAACGCGCCCACGGTCACCCGCCCGGCCTCGCCGCGGGCGAAGGCCTCCAGCTCGGCCTCGGCACGCTCCAGCTCGGCGAAGACGGTGTCGCCGTGGCGCAGCAGCACGTGCGCGGCGTCGGTCAGGCGCACCCGCCGCCCGTGCGCCTCCAGCAGCTGCACCCCCGTCTCCCGGGACAGCCCGGCCAGCTGCTGGGACACGGCGGAGGGGGTCATGTTCAGGGCCTCGGCCGTGGCCCGGACGGTGCGGTGCTCGCCGAGCGCGCGCAGCACCCGCAGCTTGCGCAGATCCCAGTCGGTCATACCGCAAAGGGTAAGTGCGGCTGAACGGTCGCGCACCGACCGTTCAGCGAGGCGGGGGACGGGGACACGGGCGGGCGGTGCGCACGCGCGCGCCGCGCGGCTCGGTACCCTCGGACGGGTCGTGTTCTCCCCAATGAAGGCTAGGTAGGGCAGCCGTGCGCATCGCGAGATTCTCTTCCGGGGACGACGTCGGGTTCGGCCTGGTCGACACCGACGCCGAGAGCGGGCAGGAGTTCGTGTCCCGCATGAGCGGGCACCCCCTGCTCGGCAACATCCAGCTGACCGGGGAGCGCGCCAAGCTGGAGGACGTGCGGCTGCTGTCGCCGGTGCTGCCCAGCAAGGTGGTGTGCATCGGCAAGAACTACGCCGACCACGTCGCCGAGATGAAGGACGTGACCGGTGAGGCCACCGCCGAGCCGGTGGTCTTCCTCAAGCCGTCCACCGCGGTGACCGGGCCGGGCGACCCGGTGTTCTACCCGGCCGCCTCCTCGCAGGTGGAGTACGAGGGCGAGCTGGCCGTGGTCATCGGCCGGATGGGGCGCGAGGTGCCCGCCGAGCGCGCCGGGGAGATGGTGTTCGGCTACACCGTCGCCAACGATGTGACCGCCCGCGACCTGCAGCGCACCGACAAGCAGTGGACGCGGGCCAAGGGGTTCGACTCCTTCTGCCCGGTCGGGCCGTGGGTCGAGACCGGCCTCACCCTGGAGGAGGCCTCCGACCTGCGCATCACCACCACCGTGGACGGACAGGTGCGCCAGGACGCCCGCACGTCGGCCCTGATGCACCCGATCCCCGAGCTGATCTCCTACGTCAGCTCCTTCATGACCCTGCTGCCCGGGGACATCATCCTGACCGGCACCCCGGCCGGGGTCGGCCCGGTCGAGCCCGGGCAGCGCGTCAGCGTCGCGGTGGAGAAGGTGGGCGAGCTGTCCAACCCCGTGGTCACCCGGGAGTAGGCCCGGGGGCGACCGCCTCCCCGACCGCCTCCGCCGGGACCGCCGCCCCCTTCGGGAATCCGAAGAGCAGGGTGAGCACGAACCCGGCGGCATAGCCCACCAGCAGCCCGCCGCCGTAGACCGCCACGGCCGGTCCGATCCCGGCGCTGCCCTGCACCAGCGGGAACAGCGCCCATCCGGACGGGCCGATGGCGGTCGACCCGGTGGTCGCCCAGAGCTGGCCCATCAGCCCCACGAACGCGCCGCCGACGGCGCCGCCCGCACACGCGGTGATGAACGGGCGGCCCAGCGGCAGCGTGACGCCGTAGATGAGCGGCTCGCCCACGCCCAGCAGTCCCGCGGGCAGGGCGGAGCGGACGGTGGCGCGGATGCCCTCGTCGTGCTTCAGGCGGCGGTAGACCGCCAGCGCCGCGCCCACCTGCCCGGCCCCGGCCATGGACAGGATCGGCAGCAGGGTGGTGTAGCCCTCCAGGTCGATGAGGGTGGTGTGGATGGGGATGAGGGCCTGGTGCAGGCCCAGCATCACCAGCGGCAGGAAGAGCCCGCCCAGCACCAGGCCGGCGAACGCGCCCGCGGTCCCCAGCAGCCAGTCGGCCCCGGCGCCGATCGCCTCGGACAGCGCTCCGGCGGCCAGCATCAGCCCGAAGACCGTGGCCAGGCCCGCCACCAGCACCGCGATGGTGGGGGTGAGCAGCACGTCCAGGGTGCCGGGCATGTGGCGGCGCACCCGGCGCTCCACGAAGGCGCACAGCACCGCCGCGCCCAGGGCGCCCAGCACGCCGCCCTGGCCGGGGGAGAGGGCGGTGCCGAACACCTGCACGTCGGCGACCCCGGCGAAGGGGATGATGGCGGCGACGGCGCCGCCCAGGACGGGGGTGCCGCCGAACTCCTTGGCGGCGTTCATCCCGACGAACACGGTGATCAGCGACATGAAGCCGGAGCTGATCGCGGTGAGCGCGGGGACGGCGCCCTCCAGCCAGCCGAGGTTGCGCAGCAGGCCGGTGACCCCGGCGATGATCCCGCAGGCGATCAGGGCGGGGATGAGCGGGACGAAGATGTTGGCGATGCGGCGCAGGAAGAGCTTGAACGGGGTGGCGTTGCGGCGCTTGTTGGCGGCCCGGATGGCGGCGCCCCGCTCGGCGAGCTCCTCTGCCGTGTCCGTCCCGCCGTCCTGGCGGCCCTCGTCTGCTCCTCCCTCCTCCTCCACCAGTCTTCCGAAGGCCTCCGCGACCGCGTTCACCGCCCGGGGGCCGACGACGACCTGGTAGGTGTCGTCCTCGACGACGCCGAGGACGCCGGGCAGGGCGCGCACGTCGGCGTCGCGCACCCGCGACCGGTCGGCCAGGCCGAGGCGGAGGCGGCTGATGCAGTTCGCGATCGAGGTGACGTTGGCGGCGCCGCCGACGAGCGGGAGCAGCGCGCGGGCGGTGTCCTCGGGCCTCGGGGCGGGGCCGGGGCCGGACCGGTCGGACATGGGGGGCTCCTTTCAACCGGGGGGCGCCGTGCCCTCAGGGGGCGGCGGCGATGGCCTCGCGCAGGCGCCCGTCGCTGTCGCGCAGCAGGCGGGCGGCGGTCGCGGCGTCGACGTCGGCGGCGAGCACGAGGATGGCCTCCTTGACGCCGCCGCCGGTCGAGGTGAGCGCGGCCTCGGCGTCCTCGGGGGAGGCGCCGGTGGCGGCCTCGACGATGCCCAGGGAGCGGGCGCGCAGCTTCTCGTTGGTGGCGCGCAGGTCCACCATGAGGTTCCCGTAGGTCTTGCCGAGGCGGATCATGGTGACGGTGGAGAGCATGTTCAGCACGAGCTTCTGCGCCGTCCCGGCCTTGAGCCGGGTGGACCCGGCGATCAGCTCGGGGCCGACGACGACCTCCACGGGGTGCTCGGCGGCGGCGCCCAGCGGGGACCCGGGGTTGCAGGAGACTCCGACGGTCAGCGCCCCGGCCCCGCGGGCGGTGCGCACGGCCTGCACCGCGTAGGGGGTGCGGCCGGAGGCCGAGACGCCCACGACGGTGTCGTCGGGGCCCACGCCCAGGGCGGAGAGGTCGGCGGCGGCCGCGGCGGTGTCGTCCTCGGCGCCCTCCACGGCGGTGCCGACGGCGCGGGGCCCGCCCGCGATGAGCCCGATGACCTGCGCGGGGTCGGTGCCGAAGGTGGGCGGGCACTCGGAGGCGTCGAGCACCCCGAGGCGCCCGGCGGTGCCCGCGCCCGCGTAGATGAGCCGCCCGCCGTGCCGCATGCGCTCGGCGGCGGCGTCCACCGCGGCGGCGAGTGCGGGAACGGCGTCGGCGACCGCGGCGGGGACCTTGGCGTCCTCGGCGTTCATGGTGCGCAGGATGTCCGCGGTGGCCATTCGGTCGATGTCGGCGAGGTCGTCCCGGCGGGCCTCGGTCGCCAGCCCGGCGAGCTCGTCCCGCAGTCCTCGGTCGAGCCCCTGGTGGTCGGTACCGGTCCCGGTGCTGGCCATGCGTGCGCCCCTCCTGCTGAAGGTTTCCTTCCTCGCCCTTCGGTTCCCAGAAGGTAATTTTCCCACTGGCGGCAGGAAAACGCACAGCACCGGTGACATGCCTCACATGCCCCGTATGCGCTTCCTGGGGGAGTCTCCAGGGGTCCGGAAGTGGCCGAGGGGGGACGGCTCCGCATCCTGCCAGGTGAGGAAGGGGGAGAGGAGACTCGCTGGGTATTTTGTGGCGGTTTGTCCTTCTTTAGAGCTTGTTCAGGCATTTAAGGCCGGTATAAGTTCCCTGCGCTCCCGTTCACCCCCGTGCATCCCCTGCCATCCCCCGATATCCCCCGCGGAGGCCTGCGCCCGTGTCCCCCGGCGAACACCACCGACGCCCCCTGCCCCCGGCCGCCCGCCGCCTGGCGGCCCAGACGACGGTGATCACCACCGTCCTCGCACTCCTGGCCCCCTCGCCCTGGTCCCGGACGCCGAGACGGCATGCATGCCGCGCCTGACCCCCGTAGCGGACGCCGACGGCACGACCCCGGGCCAGCGCATGGGGGCCGCCGACCGGAGAGGTGGTGTCCGTCGAGCGCGGAAGGTTCGGTGAGGAGGAGGTGTCGAACGAATACTCCTTCTATCCGGAGTTGCCCGGGCTCTTTCCCTGGGGGGAGGGTTCGGGTGGGTGTCCCATGTTCTTCTCCCTCGACGGAGAGGGGAATGTCTCGAAGATTGTGGTCACGGATGAGATTTCCGTCAAGGTGCGGGACATGGGACTGATCGAGCTGATCGATGGGGTGATCACAGGGAGCGTTGATTGTCCAATATTGGGATCTGGTTGGACTACTGCTGATTTCCGGCGAAATTCGCTGGTCATGGGGCGCGGGCGGGAGTACTGGAATGAGTGAACCTGGTCTGTAGTTCACAATGAGTCGGCAAGGTAGGAAATGGATTCACGACCGAGTAAGCCCGCAGTCTTCGTTCTCGGCTTCGCCGTGCTCCTTGCGGGCGTGTCCGTCGTGGCGCGGTTCGGGGACTCGCTCGGGGTTCCCGGTGCGGACGGCCTGAGCTGGCTCGCGCAAGAGCCTGTGCATTACGCGCCCGACCCTTCCGGATGGCGGCGGGCCGAGGCCGCCGGTATCTCCTACGCGGTACCCGGTGACTGGATCGCCGTGGAGGAAGGCGGCCTCAGGCGGGGCTACGCCGCCTCATGGCACGCCCCTGAAGGAGAGGCGCGCTGGGAGCTGAGTGTCCTCGACTATCCCGGAGTGGACACCGATGCCTTCCGCGTGCTCGTCGACGCCGCCTCCGCGGAGTACGGCACCGAGCTCGACCTCCCGCTCGGCGGCAACGACGAGTGTCGGGAGCACGAGCTCGTCGACGCGTACCTGGCCGGCAGCTGCGCCGTCCCCGCCGTCCACCTCGACCCGGAGACCGGACGCCGGATCGAAGGCATGTCCGGCACCTACTTCTCCGTCCAAGTGGAGCAGGACTCCGCCCCGGTGATCGTGCGGCTCCTCTACTCAAGGGACGTGGGCGGCGACGACATCGCGACGATGCTCAACAACGTCCGTCCCGCTCCCGACGGCGGGAGTGCCTGGCTCGACCGTTGAGTCCCTGAATCCCCCGATCCCCACGAGACGAGTTCCCCGATGCGCATGTCCCCCTCTTCCGTCGTCTTCTCGGCGATCATGGCGGTCTTCGCCGTCGGTCTGTCGATCGCCGCGACCCGTCAGTACACCGACCTGCTTCCCGCGCCCCAAGAGAGCGCCTCCGACACACCGGTTGCGATGAGCGCTGAAGAGTTCGCGCGTTCCGAGTCGTTGGTCTGGCCGCCCGGGGCGCAGTCGGACGGGGCGCCTTCCGGGCTGCCCGAGGGGTGGACGTCCGTCACCGAGGTCGGACTCGACATCCCTATGCCCGAGGGGTGGGTGGAGAACAGGGGAGAGGATTCGGAGCCCCTCCCCGAGACGGACGGTGATGGTGAGTTCGTCGGGGGCAACGCCCGGATCATCGAGGTGGCCGACGACGGGCTCGACGCCTCTGGGACGGTGATTCGCCTGCTCAACAACCTCGCCTACACGGGGAAGGTGGAGAGCGCGATCAATCGTTACGAGCGCCCGGCCCCCGGAATCCACGAGGGGACGGCCGCCGAAGTGACCTACGAGGTCCTCGCCCCGGACCTGAAGGACGAGGCCGACGGCCCCGTCCGGGGCGTGCTCTACGCCGTGCAGCCGACCCCGGAGGACGAACCCGTCGCCATCTGGTGGGAGTGGCCCGAGGAGGACTACCCGGACAACGTCGTGGACATCGTCACCGTCGGCGTCCGTCCGGCGGTGTGACCTCCGCCCCCGTGTCCGGCCCCCGCCGCCGTGATGGGGGCCCGCGGTGGTCCCGTGTGATCTGCGGCGGGTATACCTGGACGGGCCGACTGCGGCCTTTTGCCAGGTAAGCCGTGTTCGTCGCCGTTGAAAGGCTTTGTCCATGCTCGACCTGACGCGCCTCCGGTCCCGGGGGGCCGCCGTCCTGGCCGCCGTGCTCGCCGTCGTCCTCGTGGCCGGGTGCGACCCGGCCGGCGGGCGCGGGGGCGAACCCGGCGGCGGGGCCTCCGGCTCCGGGGACGCCGCCCCGCTCGGCGACGGCGGGCGCGGGGTGCGTGTCATGGCGGTCGGCGACTCCCTCACCCACGGCGGCACCGGCGACTTCACCTGGCGGTACCGGCTCTGGAACCACCTCGCCGACACCGACCCCGACCTGGAGTTCGTCGGGCCCCGGGACGGCGTCGAGAACCGCGCCACCGAGGGCGAGGACGAGCACGACGGCTACGCCGACCCCGACTTCGGCACCGCCCACGACGCCATGTGGGGGCGCACTCTCAAGGACGCCTCCCAGGAGGTCGGCGACACCGTCGCCGAGTACGACCCCGACGTCCTGCTCGTCCTCCTCGGCATCAACGACCTCGGCTGGTTGGGCGCCGAGCCCGAGCGGATGCACGGGCAGGTGCGGGACCTGCTGGAGGAGGCGCGCCAGGGGGACGACCCGCCGCAGGTGCTCCTCGCCGGGGTGCTCCCCACCCAGCGCGGCGTGGACGACCCCTCGTTCTCCGCCAAGGTCGGCGCCTACAACTCCGGCCTGGACGCCATCGCCGAGGACGAGTCGCGCTCCGGCGCCCGCGTCGTCCACGTCGACATCGCCGACGCCGAGTCCTACCTCCCCGACCGCGACACCTACGACGGCACCCACCCCAACGCCCGCGGCGAGCTGAAGATCGCGGCCGCCTTCGCCGACGCCCTGCACGCCGAGTTCGGCTACGGCGCGGCCTACCCCCGTCCGCTCCCCGAGACGGAGTTCGGCCCGCAGCAGTCCCCCGAGCCGACCGCCGAACTCGTCCCCGGGCAGGGGGCGGTCGTGCGCTGGGAGCCCGTCCCGGGGGCCACGACCTACCGGGTGCGCTGGGCCGAGGAGGGACAGGCGGGTGCCGGAGAAGGGGAGCCGGTCTGGTCGCGGGCACGGCCCCTCCCGGCCTACGAGCGCACCTGGACCCTGGAGGACCTCGACCCGGGGGCCGAGTACACCTTCCAGGTCCGCGCCGACAAGGGCTGGCACAAGGGCGGCTACTCCGACGCCGTCGTCGTCTCCACGGAGGCGTGAGGCGGGCATGACGCGGGCGTGAGCGCGGCCGGACCCCGTCGGCGGCCCATCAGGGAAACCACCAGTCTGTGTCCGCGGACCTTCCGGGGCCACCGCGGCCCCGACTAGCGTTCGGGGCAGCCGCGACGGCGTCGGCGCCGGTGGGAAGGGGTGTCGCGGATCCCCGACCGACCGGATGGTCGGTTTAGTGCCCCGGCGCCGCGCGCCGCGACCCGAGAGGAGCCCATGGACGGCCATGTCCTGTCGGTCGAGCAGCTCACCGTCGCCTTCGGCGGCCTCACCGCGCTCGACCGCGTCACCTTCGACGTGCCCCACCGCAGCGTCGTCGGCCTGATCGGCCCCAACGGCGCCGGGAAGACCACCGTGTTCAACGCGGTCAGCGGCGTCGTCCGCCCCCGGGAGGGCANCCCCCACCACCTGCCGCGCCTGGGCATCTCCCGGATGCTGCAGGGCCTGGGCCTGTTCCCCGGGATGACCGTGCTGGAGAACGTGATGGTGGGCGCCGACCCGCTGGCCGCCGGCGGCCTGCCCGGCATGCTCACCGGCCTGGGCCGCGCCCCGCGCGACGAGCGCCGGGTGCGCGAGCGGGCCGAGGCCGCGCTCGGTGAGTTCGGCGTCGCCGACGCCGCCCACGCCCTGCCCGGCACCCTGCCCTACGGGGTGCAGAAGCGGGTGGCGCTGGCCCGCGCCTGCGTGTGCTCCCCGGAACTGCTCCTGCTCGACGAGCCCGCCTCCGGGCTGGCCGCCGACGAGGTCTCCGAGCTGGCCGAGCGCGTGCGCATGATGCGCGACCACGGGTCGGTGCTCCTCGTCGAGCACCACATGGACCTGGTCATGCGCGTCTGCGACCGGGTGGTCGTGCTCGACTTCGGCCGGGTGATCGCCGACGGGACCCCGGACGAGGTGCGCGCCGACCCCGCCGTCGAGCGCGCCTACCTGGGGCCGCCCGACGGGGACGGCGACCTGCTCGCCCCCGGTGCCCCCAGCACCCCCGACGCCCCCGGCGGGCCCGCCCCCGAGGAGGCCCGCGATGGCCGCTGACCCCGCCGCCCCGGGCACCGCTCCCGCCCCGGCCCTGCGCACCGAAGGGCTGACCGTCCACTACGGCGCCGTCCGCGCCCTCGACGCCGTCGACCTGGAGGTCGCCCCCGGCGCCCTGCACGCCGTCCTGGGCGCCAACGGCGCCGGGAAGACCACCTTCCTGCGCGCCGCCTCCGGACTCCACCCGCCCCGCTCCGGCCGCGTCCTCCTCTTCGGCGAGGACGTCACCGGCGCCCCCGCCGAAGAGCTGGTCCGCCGCGGCCTGCTGCACGTCCCCGAGGGCGGCGGCGTGCTCACCGAGCTCACCGTGGAGGAGAACCTGCGCCTGGGCGGCCTGGTCCGGCCGGGGCGCGCCGCCCGCGCCGCCGCGCTCGGCGAGGTCTACGACCTCTTCGAACCCCTGCGCGAGCGCCGCACCCGCTCGGCCTCCTCCCTGTCCGGCGGCGAGCGNGCCCCCAGATGCTCGCCATCGGCAGGGCGCTGATGGCCGGTCCGCGCGTCGTCCTGCTGGACGAGCCCTCGCTCGGCCTGGCCCCGCTCATCACCCGCCGCATCATGCACCTGCTCCAGGACCTGCGCGCCCGCACCGGCCTGACGGTCGTCCTCGTCGAGCAGAACGCCCGCACCGCCCTGCGCTCCAGCGACCGCGCCCACGTGCTCGACCAGGGGGCCGTGGCCGCCGAGGGCGCCTCGGCCGACCTGCTCGGCGACCCCCGTGTCCGCGCCGCCTACCTGGGTCTGTGAGGGAGCCGACCATGGAGCACTTCGCCAACCTCACCCTCAACGGGCTGGCCACGGGGGCGGTCTACGCCGCCCTGGCCCTGTCCCTGGTCCTGATCTACCAGGCCACCCGGGTGCTCAACTTCGCCCAGCCCGCCTTCGCGCTGGTCTCGGCCTACGTGGCCTACGCGGTGACCTCGGCCACCGGCTCCTACTGGGCCGGGTTCGCCGCGGCCCTGGCCGTCGGCGCCCTGCTGGGCGCGGCCACCGAGCGGTTCCTGGTGCGCCCGCTGCGCAACGCCTCCCCGCTCAGCCCGATCATCGCCACCCTGGGCCTGCTCATGGTCCTGCAGGGCGCCGTGGGCATGGTGTGGGGCAACGAGCCGCTGTCCTTCGCCTACCCGCTGGACTACCGCGGCCGCTTCTCCCCGGCCGACGCCTTCGCCCTGGTCTCGGTGCTGCTCGTGGCCCTCGCCCTGTTCGCCCTCTACCGGTTCACCCCCGCCGGGCTGCGCATGCGCGCCGCCGCCATCCGCCCCGAGGCCGCCCGGCTGTCCGGGGTGCGGGTGGGCGCGGTGCTGGCCTCCGCCTGGGCGCTGGCCTCGGCGATCGGCGCGCTCGCGGGGATGCTCGCCGCCCCGCCCTTCCTGGCCCCCAACTCCTTCGACCTGATCTTCGTGTTCGCCATCGCCGCCGCCGTGGCGGGCGGCCTGGAGAACCCCTTCGGCGCCGTGGCCGGGGGCCTGGCCGTCGGCGTCCTGCTGTCCTACGTCACCGGCTACGCGGGCCCGGAACTGACCGCGCTCGCCGCGCTGGCGGTGCTGCTGACCGTGCTCGCCCTCAAACCGGACGGCCTGTTCTCCCGGGCCGCCGCCCGAAAGGTCTGACCATGGCCCCGTCCACCCACCGCGCCCCGGCCTCCGACGCCGGTTCCACCCCCGCGGGATCGGATCCCGCGGCCTCTGCCCGCCGGGGGCCGCGCTCCGTGCCCGGCCACCCCCTCCTGGGCCACCCCCTCCTGCGCCGCCTGCTCCTGGCGGCGGCGGCACTGGCCGCCGTCGCCGCGGTCACCACGGCCACCGGCCCCGTCACCGACCTGCGCGTGGCGAACGCGGGCCTGTTCCTCCTGGCCGTGGCCGGGCTGCAGGTCCTGGTGGGCACCAGCGGCCAGGTGTCGCTGGGCCACGGCGCCTTCATGTTCGTCGGCGCCTACACCATGGCCCTGCTGGTGGTGAACGTCCCCGCGCTGCCGCTGGCCGCCGGGATGGCGGCCGCCTGCGCCGCCGGGTGCCTGGCGGGCCTGGCCGTCGGCGCGGCCACCGCCCGCCTGCACGGCCCCTACCTGGCGGGGGCCACGCTGATGCTGGCCGTGGGCCTGCCCGCGATCGCCCTGCGGTTCCCGGACCTCCTGGGCGGCGCCAACGGCCTGGGGTTCTCCACCATCGGCGCGCCCCCGGCCCTGGCGGGCCTGGTGGACGACACCCAGTGGCGGGCGATCGTGGTGTGGACGGTCGCCCTGATCGGCCTGGTGGTGCTGGCGACCGCGAGCGGCGGACGCCTCGGGCGCCACCTGCGGGCGGTGCGCGACGACCCGACCGCGGCGGCGCTGTCGGGCGTCCCCGTGGGCCGCGTGCGCGTCACCGCCTTCGTCATCAGCGCCGGAGCGGGGTCGCTGGCCGGGGCCTGCCAGGCCTACGTGCTGGGCACGGCCACCCCCTCCACGTACGGGCTGGCCCTGTCGCTGGTCCTGCTCGCCGCCCTCGTCCTCGGCGGCCTGGGCAGCCTGTGGGGCGCCTTCTGGGCGGCCCTGGCCATCGTCTACGTGGAGGTCGCCGGAACCGAGCTGGCCCACGCCCTGGAGCTGGACACCGACGTGCGCAACAACCTGCCCGTCGTCTTCTTCGGCGCCGTCCTGATCATCGTCGTCCTCGCCTGGCCGCGCGGCGTGCACGGCGCGCTCTCCGCCCTCGGCCGCCACCGAAGCACCCCCCAGCAGACGGGAGATTCCTGATGAGAACCGATCCCATCCGTGCCGCCCGGCCCCTGGCCGCCGTGTCCCTGGCGCTGGCGGTGCTCGCGGCCGGGTGCACCGGCGCCGGCCAGACCGGCGAGGGGGCCGAGGCCGACCTCGACGTGTCGACCGGCGTCACCGACGACACGGTCACCATCGGCGCCCACATGCCCCTGACCGGCCCCGCCGCCCCCGGCTACAGCCAGATCTCCGTCGGCGCCCAGGCGGTGTACGACTTCGTCAACGCCAACGGCGGTGTGCACGGGCGCACCATCGAGTACCTCGCCGAGGACGACGCCTACGACCCCACCCGGACGGTGGAGGTCACCCGGGAACTGGTGCACGAGGACGAGGTCTTCGCCATGGTCGGCGGACTCGGCACGCCCACCCACTCCAAGGTGGTCGACTTCCTCAACAGGGAGGGGGTGCCCGACCTGTTCCCCTCCTCCGGGGCGCTGATGTGGAACGACCCCGAGAAGTACCCGCTGACCTACGGCTACCAGGTCGACTACACCAAGGAGTCGAAGATCCTCGGCGAGTACGTCTCCGAGGAGTTCGAGGACGCCGAGGTCGGCTACCTGCTGCAGAACGACGACGTGGGCGTCGACTCGCAGCGCGGCCTGGACATGTACCTGCAGGACCAGGCGGTGGCCGTGGAGCACTACGAGTCCGGGGCCGAGGACCTGTCCGCGCAGATCGCCGGGCTGGAGCAGGAGGGCGCCGACGTGGTCGTCTGCGCCTGCATCCCCAACTACGTGGCCCTGGCGCTGCTGGAGTCGGCGCGCATCGGGTACGAGCCGCAGTTCATCACCAGCAGCATCGGCGGCGACACGGTCACCCTGCGCGGGCTGCTGTCCTCCTTCGCCGAGCAGGCCGGCTCCGGCGGCGACCCCGACGACTTCCTCAACGGGCTGATGACGCTGGGGTACCTGCCCCCGGTCGAGCTCGGCGGGGACGACCCCTGGGTCGAATTCCTCCGCGGCGTCTACGACGAGTACGGGGGCGACGCCCCGCTGAGCAACACCACGGTCTACGGCATGGTGCAGGCCGTGCAGTTCGTCCGGGCCCTGGAGGCCGCGGGGGAGGACCCCACCCGCGCTTCGCTCATCGAGGCGCTGGAGTCCCTGGAGTCCGGCGGCCCCGGCCTGGTGCCGTTCTCCTCCACCGGGGAGGACCGCGGCGGGTACGCCGGGGGCTTCATCACCCGCTACGAGGACGGCGAGCTGGAGATGGTCCGCGACCCCGCGGTCACCGACAGCGCCGAGGGCGACATCGAGCCGGCCGAGGTCGACCGCCCGCTCCCCGAGGACATCGGGCCCCTGGCCCAGGGGTGAGGCGGCCCCCGGCGGCACCGTGGGCCCCGGGGCGGCGGACTTCCGCCGCCCTGGGGCCGCATCCTGCGCCGATAGGCTTGGTCGGGTGAGTGAGACTTCGATTCGCGTTCGCTTCGCGCCGTCCCCGACGGGCATGTTCCACGTCGGCGGCGCCCGTTCCGCACTGTTCAACTGGGCACTGGCACAGCAGCAGCCCGAGGGCCGGTTCGTGCTCCGCATCGAGGACACCGACGCCGCCCGCAACAAGCCCGAATGGACCGAGGGCATCATCAGCGCCCTGGCCTGGCTCGGCATCTCCGAGGCGGACCCCCACTTCGAGGGGCCCTACTTCCAGTCGGCCTACGCCGACGAGCACATCCGGACCGCCGAGCGCCTCTACTCCGGCGGCCAGGCCTACTACTGCGCCTGCACCCGCGATCAGGTCGCCGAGCGCCGCGGCAACCCCCACCTGGGCTACGACGGCTTCTGCCGGGACCGCGGCCTGGAGCCGGGCCCCGGGCGCGCCCTGCGCTTCCGGGTCCCCGACGGCGGGCCGACCGTGGTCGAGGACCGGATCCGCGGCCGGGTGGAGTTCGAGCACGACAACATCGAGGACTTCGTCATCGCGCGCGCCGACGGCTCCCCGCTGTTCGTGCTGGCCAACGTGGTCGACGACGTCGAGATGGGCGTCAACGAGGTGATCCGCGGCGAGGAGCACCTGTCCAACACCCCCAAGCAGCAGCTGCTCTGGGAGGCGCTGGGTCAGACCCCTCCGGTGTGGGCGCCCCTGCCGGTCATCGTCAACGAGAAGCGGCAGAAGCTGTCCAAGCGCCGCGACAAGGTCGCCCTGGAGTCCTACCAGGACGAGGGCTACCTGCCCGAGGCCATGGTCAACTACCTGATGCTGCTGGGCTGGTCTCCGGGCGAGGACCGGGAGATCATGCCCTGGGAGCAGATGCAGCCGCTGTTCGACATCTCCGACGTGAACAGCTCCAGCGCGTTCTTCGACGAGAAGAAGCTGCGCGCCTTCAACGGCGAGTACATCCGCGCCTTGGACGCCGACGACTTCGTCGAGCGCTGCCGCCCCTACCTGGCCCCGGACAGGGCGCCCTGGCCCGCGTCCAACTTCGACGAGAAGGCGTTCCGCGCCGTCGCGCCGCTGGCCCAGAGCCGCATCGCGGTGCTCGGCGAGATCGTGCCCAACGTCGACTTCCTGTTCCTGGACGAGCCCGTCTTCGACGAGAAGTCGTGGAACAAGGCGATGAAGCCCGGCGTGGGCGAGGAGATGCTGTCGGCGTCCCTGGAGCGCTTCGGCGACCCCGGACAGGTCTGGGAGGCCGAGGCGCTCAAGACCGCCCTGGAGGAGGTCGGCCAGGCCCAGGGGCTCAAGCTCGGCAAGGCGCAGGCACCGGTGCGCGTGGCCGTCACCGGGCGGACCGTGGGCCTGCCGCTGTTCGAGTCCCTGGAGCTGCTCGGCCGCGACCGCGTGCGCGCGCGCTTGGAGGCCGCTCTGGAGCGCCTGCGCGCCGACCAGGCACGGGAGCAGGCGGACGCACCCGCGGAGTAGGACCGCCGGACCGGGGTGGCCGGGCGCACACCGGCCGCCCCGGATTCCGGTTCGCGAGCACTCCCGAAGTCCGCTAAAGTTATGCACGTCGCCGCGGGGGACAGGCCCGAAAGGGAAGGGCCCCCGGGGAGAACAGTGGGCTATGGTGTAATCGGCAGCACGACTGATTCTGGTTCAGTTAGTCTAGGTTCGAGTCCTGGTAGCCCAGCCAACGATCTTCCGGCCGGGAGATCGCGGGACCGGTAGAACGGTTCTCTTGGGCCCCCGTCGTCTAGTGGCCTAGGACGCCGCCCTCTCAAGGCGGTAACGGCGGTTCGAATCCGCTCGGGGGTACGCAGCAGGGAGAGGCTCCCACCCGATGGGAGCCTTTTTTCTGGCGCAGGCCGGGTCCGGCCGGGCCTTCAGGGGTCCGGTAGGATGAGGCACGAATA
>NZ_ANBH01000204.1 GCF_000341185.1 Nocardiopsis chromatogenes YIM 90109 | reverse complement strand
CGGTAACGGCGGTTCGAATCCGCTCGGGGGTACCAGGAGGAGCCCGGACTCATCGCGAGTCCGGGCTCTCTGCATGTCAGGGGTGGTGCGCGGGGTGGTCCCGCGCCGTGTGCGGAGGGATGTGCCGCGGATCACCCTCCCGTCCCCTCCCGTGCTGTCACGGGACGGCGGACCGCCGTGTCCCCACTGTCGACGAACCGCGATCGAGCGATCGGCGACGAAAGGCAGGCGCCCCATGAAGCGGGTCACCGTCCGGGACCAGATCCCCGACATCTACGGCAAGATCCTCGCAGTCGGCCCCGAGCTGCAGGAGATCCTCGGAGACACCCTGGCCGAGCTGGTGAAGCTGCGCGTGTCCTACATCAACGGGTGCGCGTTCTGCATCGACCAGCACACCACCGACGCCCTGGGCCAGGGCGAGTCGCGGCAGCGGCTGTTCCTGCTGGCCGCATGGCGCGAGGCCGCCGCGCACTTCACCGACGCCGAGCGGGCGGCGCTGGAGCTGGTGGACCAGGTCACCCGCCTGGGCGAGCACGGGGTGAGCGACGAGGCCTACGCCGGTGCCGCCGAACACTACGACGAGCGGGAGACCGCGGCGCTGATCCTGGCCGCCGCGCACATGAACCTGCTCAACCGGGTCGCGATCACCACGCACCTGCACCCGCCGCGGCGGCGCTCCTGAGCGGTCGCCTCAGGCCCCTTCGGAGATCCGGGCCACCACGGCCCGGGTCTCCACCTCGCCGGCGCCCGAGGCGCCGGTCATCGCCAGGAGCTGGTCGAGCAGCCAGTCGGCCAGCTCCTCGGCCGGCATCGTGCGCTCCCGCAGCCAGATGAGCACCGCCGACTCCACCGCCGAGATCCAGCACCGCAGCGCGAGCAGCATCCGCGGCCCGGGCGCGTCCGCCCCCGAGCGCTCCACCAGCAGGTCCAGCACCTGCCCGCGCACCTCGTCGATGACCGACTCGGTGCTCTCCGTGGCCACCAAGGAGCCGCCGCGCAGCAGCGCGGTGTAGGCCGGGGCGTAGGCGTCGGCGAAGGCGATGAACGCGCGCAGGGCGGTGCGCAGCTGTTCGAGCAGCGGCAGGTCGGGCGGCGGCACCAGGCGGGGGGACAGCTCGTCCACGGCGGTGCGCAGCGCCGCCTGGCGCAGCTCGCCCATGTTCGGGAAGTACCGGTACACCAGGGCGCGCGAGACGTCCGCCGCCTCGGCCACGTCCTCAGGGGTCACCTGGTCGGGCGGGCGCCGGGCGAACAGTTCCAGGGCGGTGCGGATGAGGTCCTCGCGCCGCCGGTGCGGCGCCATGCGGCGGGGGCGCCGCACCCTCGTGCGCTCCCCGCCGCCCGTGCCCTCGCTGCTGACCATGATTCGACCGTACAGCGGGGTCTAGGTGTGATGTTCCGGGACGTTGGTAACACCCGACA
>NZ_ANBH01000203.1 GCF_000341185.1 Nocardiopsis chromatogenes YIM 90109 | reverse complement strand
GACCACTGACCCCTTGGAATCAATCATCTAGGGCACCTGGTAGTCGGCGTCGCGGGCGTCGGTGACGGCCATGTGGCCCGGAGCGTGGCCGATGGCGAACTCCGGCGCGGAGGCCGCGACGGCGGCCTGCGGGGTGACCCCGCACGCCCAGAAGACCGGCACCTCACCCGGCCGGACCTCCACCGGGTCGCCGTAGTCGGGGCGGGACAGGTCGGCGATGCCGAGCCCCGCCGGGTCGCCGACGTGCAGCGGCGCGCCGTGGACGGCCGGGTAGCGGGAGGTGATCCGCACCGCGTCGGCCACGCGGTCGGCGGGGATCGGCCGCATGGACACCACCAGCGGCCCCGACAGCCGACCGGCGGGGCGGCAGGGGCGCGCGGTGCGGTACATGGCGACGTTGGTGCCGGTCTCGATGTGCCGGACGGGGATTCCGGCCTCCAGCAACGGGGCTTCGAAGGTGAAGCTGCACCCAATGAGGAAGGACACCAGGTCCGGCCGCCAGTGCGCGGTGGCGTCGGCGGTCTCGGCGGCGAGGCGGCCGTGCTCGTAGACCCGGTAGGCGGGCAGGTCGGTGCGCAGGTCCCCGTCGAAGAGGGGGGAACCCGTGCGGCCGTTTTCGGCGACGTCGAGCACCGGGCAGGCCTTGGGGTTGCGCTGGGCGAAGAGGAGGAAGTCGAAGGCCCAGTCGCGGGGCAGCGCGATGAGGTTGGCCTGGGCGTAGCCGGAGCTGATGCCCGCCGTGGGCACCCGCAGCCCGCCGCGGAACAGGGCGCGCGCTTGAGCGGGCGCCAGGGACGCCGCGTCGTCGGGGAGTGTGGGTGTGGGCATGTCCTCTCCTCACAGTGGTTCGTTCCCGCCGCCCGGACCGCCGATCGCGGCCGACGGGCGTTCTCCCGCTCCGGGACGGCGGTGCCGACCGGGCCGCCATGAGGCCGACTTCCCCCGGGTCGATACGGGGCGGGCCAATCGGACCGATCTGTCGTTGCAGGATCGGGCGGCCCGCTGTCGGCGGGCCGAAGGCCAGGGCACCGATGCAGGCCGAGAGCCGCCTCTGTCCCCCATTCGGCGGCCGCTGCCGCCCTGGGCGGTCGCTCTTCGGCCGCCNGCGGGGGCGCCGGTCACGGCACCGGCACTGAGGCGGCCGCCCCAAGGCCGTGACGCTCCGCTGGGCTGGTCGGACGGAAATTCCACCACTCCAGCGGACGTGACATGGACCCGCATCTGGGCCCAGCGCCAACAGCGGCCGCGCCCGCCGAAGGCCACACGCTCCAGTGGGCACCACCCCTCGGGGGCGGATGGCGCTGCGGGACTCTCGGCGGCCGTGACCGCCAACCGGCAGGGCGCCGGTGAGGGCACCCAGCGACCGGGCGAACCCCGCCGCTCCCGCAGGTGCGGTCCGCGCCGTCCGTACCGGCCGGGCCGCTCCGCGAACGCCCCGCGCGCCAGGTGCTCGACCAGGGTGAAGGCGAGCAAGGCGAACACGGTGTCGGTCATCGGCACCTCGATGTGCCGCCCCTGCCCGGTGCGGCTGCGGCAGACCGGCGCGGCAGACCAGCGCCGTCGGCCCGGAGGGGAGAGCCGCCCCGCGGCGGTGGCGATCGCGCCGGACCGGGCGGACGGAAATTCCCCGGACGCGGCCCGGAGTGATCGCGGCCCTTGAACGGCGCGGCCTCCCCTCGCCCGGGTCGGCCCCGGCGTTACACCTCGGGGCGTTCCGGGCGTTCCGGTCCCGCCCCGGTGCGCGCCGCCCCTCATGGGCCGTCGGGCGGCTGCGCGGCGAACGACAGCCTCGTACCAGGGCGGGCCTGGGCCGCGCGCGGCAGGTCGGCCGAGCGCACCACCGCGATCACCGGGTAGCCGCCGGTCACCGGGTGGTCGGCCAGGAACAGCACCGGTTCGCCGTCCGGCGGGACCTGCAGCGACCCCGGCACCATCCCCTCGGTCGGCAGCTCGCCCCCGACCGCCCGGGGCAGAGCCGGGCCCGCCAGACGCATGCCCACCCGGTCGCTGCGGCCGGTGACCTCGAACTCCCGGCCCAGCAGGGCCTCCACCGCCTCGGGGGCGAACCAGTCGTCGCGCGGCCCGAGCACCACGCCCAGCTCCAGCCGGTCCCCGCCCACCGGCGGCTCGGGCACCGCGTCGAGCACGGGGAACGCACGGGGCGGCTCCCCCACCGGGAGCAGGTCCCCCGCGCTCAGGGGCCGGGGCCCCAGCCCCGACAGCACGTCGGTGCTGCGCGAGCCGAGCACCGCGGGCACGTCCACGCCCCCGCGCACCGCGACGTAGCTGCGCAGCCCCCGCGCGGGCGGGCCCAGTCGCAGCTCCTCCCCGTCCCGGAGGCGCAGCACTTCGGCGGTCGCGGCGCCACGGCCGCCCACCCGCACCGGGCACGGGGCGCCGGTGACCGCCACCCACACCTCGCCGCGCGCCCGCAGCGCCAGGCCGCCCATGGTCACCTCCAGGGCCGCCGCCCCCTCCGGGTTGGCCAGCAGCCGGTTGGCGCGGGCGTAGGAGGCGGCGTCCGCCGCCCCCGACGCGCCGACGCCCAGCGCCGCATGGCCGTGCCGCCCGGCGTCCTGCACCGTCGCCAGCGGCCCCGGCGCGAGCACCTCCAGTGCCCGGTCCGCCACGTGTCGTCCCCCTCCTCGTCGTCCCTGCCCGGCGCGCCACCGCGGCGCGCCCGGCGACGGCCCGGCCGCTCCGCTCCGGGCCGCCATCGCGCCGTTCGGGCGCCGCCCTTCCAACCGTTCCTATCGCGGGCACCTTCCGTGTTCCGCCGGGCGGTGTGCCGCGATACACCAGCACCCGGTCGCACGGCCCCGTCAGGCCGCGCCCGTCCCGGTCTCACCGGCCCCGCGCCCGCGACACCGGCGGCCGCCCCCATCCGTCCGACCGGTGGTCCCGGCACCGCCCCGGCCCGGTTCAGACCTCGCGGAACCGGACGCGGGTGCCCGGCACCAGCAGGCCGGGCGGGTCCCGGTCCAGGTCCCACACGACCGCGTCGGTGCGGCCCAGCAGCCGCCACCCCCCGGGGGAGCTGCGCGGGTACACGCCCCCGAACCCTCCGGCCAGCGCCACCGACCCGGCGGGCACCCGGGTGCGCGACTCGCCGCGGCGCGGCACGTCCAGCCGCCGGTCGTCGCCGACCAGGTAGCCGAACCCCGGCGCGAACCCGCCGAAGGCCACCGTCCAGCGGGCGGCGGTGTGCGCGCGCACGACCTCGCGCTCGGTCATCCCGGTGATCTCGGCGACCTCGCCCAGGTCCTCGCCGTCGTACTGGACGTCGATCTCCACCTCGCCGCCTTGCGGCAGGGCGCCGGGGCGGGGCCGGAGCCGCCGCACCGCCTCGGCCACGGCCCGCACCCCGCCGGGGGCGTCCGGAGCCACGCGCAGGAGCACGGTGCGTGCGGCGGGCACGGTCTCGGCCACGCCGGGAACGGGGTCCTCGTCGAGGGCCGCTTGCAGCGCAAGGGCCTCCCCCAGGTCGGCGACCTCGACCAGGACGCCGGAGTCACCGCAGGTCAGAACGCGCATGCCGCCCCCGTCGCGGTGGACGCGGCTGCCTCACGCATCCCCGCTCCCGCCTTCCCGTCCTCCCTGCCCGCCACCGGCGAAGGGCGCCAGCTCCATGCCCTCCGCGCGCAGGGCCTCGGCCACCGCCCGGGCCGTCTCCACCGCACCGGGGGTGTCGCCGTGCACGCACAGTGACTCGGCCTCGATCCGCACCGGTGTGCCATCGACGGCCGCGACCGGCTCGCCGCGCACGATGCGCGCGCAGCGCTCGGCGATCTCGTCCGGGTCGTGCAGCACCGCCCCCGGCTCCCGGCGCGGCACCAGTGTGCCCTGCGGGGTGTAGGCGCGGTCGGCGAAGGCCTCCCGCACCGGCCGCAGACCGGCCTCCTCGGCCGCGCGCAGCCACGCCGAGCCGGGCAGGCCCAGCACCGGCAGGCCCGGGGCGATGTCGCGCACCGCGGCGGCCACGGCGGCCGCCTGGGCCTCGTGGTGCACGATCGCGTTGTACAGCGCCCCGTGCGGCTTGACGTAGGCGACCCGTCCCCCGCAGGCGCGGGCGATGCCGTCCAGGGCGCCGATCTGGTACAGGACGTCGTCGGCCAGCTCCTCGGGCGCGGCGTCGATGAACCGGCGGCCGAACCCCGCCAGGTCCCGGTAGCCCACCTGGGCGCCGATGGCCGCCCCGGTGCGCACCGCGCCCCGGCAGGCGCGGCGGAGCACGGTCGGGTCCCCGGCGTGGAAGCCGCAGGCGACGTTGGCGCTGGTGACGATGGCCAGCAGGGCCTCGTCGTCGCCGAGTTCCCAACGTCCGAAGCTCTCGCCCAGGTCGGCGTTCAGGTCGATGCGCACGGGCGGTCCCTCCTCCTTGTCGTGGCGGTCGGGGGCGGTGCGGGGCGGGGGGCGTCCCCCGCCCCGCACCGCCGTGTCAGGCGGTCCAGAGGGCGGCGATGCCGGACAGGGCCTTCCACCCCATGTACACGGTCAGCACCCACACCGCCGCGCCGAGGGCCAGCAGCCAGCGCGGGTAGCGGTAGCCGTGCAGCAGGTCGCCGGACCGGCGCCAGCCGACCCACAGCATCAGCGCCAGCCCCACGGGCAGGATCAGGCCGTTGATGGCGCCCGCCATCACCAGCAGGGTGTCCGGGGCCTTGCCCAGCAGCAGGTAGGCGGCGGCGGAGACGGCGATGAAGGCGGCCACCACCCAGGTGCTG
>NZ_ANBH01000202.1 GCF_000341185.1 Nocardiopsis chromatogenes YIM 90109 | reverse complement strand
CCCCCGCCATCACCAGCAGGGTGTCCGGGGCCTGGCCCAGCAGCAGGTAGGCGGCGGCGGAGACGGCGATGAAGGCGGCCACCACCCAGGTGCTGCGGCTCTGCAGCCGCTCGGAGAAGCCGGTGATGAAGGTCGCCGAAGTGTAGGAGGCGCCGATGACCGAGCTGATCGCCGCCGCCCACATGATCATGCCGAACAGGCGCAGGCCGACCTCCCCGGCGGCGTGCTGGAAGGCCGCGGCGGGCGGGTTGGCCGCGTCGGCGATGGCGGCGCCGCCGCTCACCACGCCCAGCACCGCCAGGAAGAGCAGGATGCGGACGACGCCGGTGACAATGATGCCGGTGACCGAGGCGCGGGAGATGGCGCGTACGTTCTCGCGGCCGGTGACCCCGGCGTCGATGAGGCGGTGCGCCCCGGCGTAGGTGATGTAGCCGCCGACGGTGCCGCCGATGATGGTGACGATCGCGGTGAACTCGTCCGCGCCGAGCGCCCCCGGGGCCACGGCGCCGCGCAGGGCCTCGCCGACCGGCGGGGAGGAGGAGAACGCCGCGTAGAGGGTCAGCGCGATCATCAGGACGCCGAGCACCACGATGATGCGGTCCATGGCCATCCCGGCGCGCTTGCTCAGGAAGAGGGCGATCGCGATGAGGGCGGAGACGGCGCCGCCGATGCGGGTGTCGATGCCCGCGAGCGCGTCCAGGCCGAGCGCGGTGCCGCCGATGTTGCCGATGTTGAAGACCAGGCCGCCGAAGACGATCAGCGCGGCGAGGACGTATCCGGCGCCCGGGAGCACCTTGTTGGCGAGCGCGGGGGCCCGTTGGCCCGCCACGCCGATGACCCGCCACAGGTTCAGCTGCACGGCGATGTCGACGACGATCGAGACGAGGATGGCGAAGGCGAAGGCCGCGCCCATCGTCACGGTGAATTCGGTGGTCTGGGTGATGAAACCGGGTCCGACGGCGCTGGTGGCCATCAGGAACATGGCTCCCAGCAGGACTCCGCGCCCGCGGCGGGCGGGGGTGGTCGTGGCGGTGCTCATGCGGTCCTCGCTCGTCTGGGGATCCCGCGGTGGGGGAGGGACAGGGCCACCACACGGTCGTCATGGGGATTGTTGAACAATTCACCGATCGCGTGGGCGGACGTCATCGTACCCCCGGCGCGCGCTCCAGGCCACACCCCTCGGTGAAACCGATCACTGCGGAGCCCGGCACGCCCCGCACCGCAGGCGTTCGCGGAGTCCGACAGAATTGGGGGTCCGACAGAATCGGGAGGCGGGCCCGGGCGGCGGTGCCGGACCGGCCCCGGGGACCGGGACGCGGAACGAGCGAGGGAGCGGGGACCGAGGGTGGCGACGAGCGAGGGGCTGGAGGCGCTCTCCGGGCTGCGGGGGGCGCTGGAGCGGTCCAGCACCGCCGAGCGCGTGGCGGACGCGCTGCGCGAGCGGATCATCGACGGCGCGCTGGCCCCGGGCGCGCGGCTGTCCGAGGAGGCGCTCGGCCAGGCCCTGGGGGTGTCCCGGAACACGCTCCGCGAGGCCTTCCGGCTGCTCGGGCACGAGCGGCTGCTGGTGCACCGGTTCAACCGGGGCGTGTTCGTCGCCGAGCCGGAGCTGGCGGACGTGGTCGACCTGTACCGGGTGCGGCGCGCGCTCGAACTGGACGCGGTGCGCCGCGCCGACCGGGCCCCGCAGGGCGCGGTGGCCCGGGTGGGCGCCGCCGTCGAGGAGGGCGAGGCCGCCGCCGGGCGTGGCGACTGGTGGGGGGTGGGCACCGCCAACATGCGGTTCCACCAGGCACTGGCGGCGCTGGCGGACAGCCCCCGCACCGACGAGGTGGTGCGGCGGCTGCTGGCCGAGCTGCGGCTGGTGTTCCACGCGATGGCGGCCCCGCGCGACTTCCACGTCCCGTACGTGGCGCTGAACCGCCGGATCCACCGCCTGCTGGAGGAGGGACGCCTGGAGGAGGCGGCCCAGGAGCTGTCCGACTACTTCGACGTCGCCGAACGCCAGCTGGTGGAGGCGTTCTCGGAGGGGGCCCAGGGGTAGCGGCCGCGGCGTCGGGCCCGGGTACAGCCCTGGGTACGGCTCTGGGCCCAGCCCCGGGCCGGGCCCGGGGTCCTCACCGCCGCCGCCCGTACCCTCCCCCGCCCGGGGTCCGCACCACCAGGCGGTCGCCGGGCTCCATCCGCACCGACGCGCACCCCTCCAGCTCCTCCACGGTCCCATCGGCGCGCTCCACCGCGTCGGCCCCGCACGCGCCCGGCTCGCCGCCCGCCGCGCCATAGGGCGCGCGCCTGCGGTTGCCCGTGAGCGTGCTGACCGTCATCGGCTCCAGGAACGCGATCCGCCGCACTCCCCCGTCGCCCCCGCGCCAGGCACCGGCCCCGCCGCTGCCCTCGCGCACCGAGAACTCCTCCAGCCGCACGGGCAGCCGCGTCTCCAGCACCTCGGGGTCGGTCAACCGCGAATTGGTCATGTGCGTCTGCACCACCGGCGCCCCGTCGAAGCCGTCGCCCGCGCCCGACCCCGAACCCACCGTCTCGTAGTACTGGAACCGCTCGTTTCCGAAGGTGACGTTGTTCATCGTCCCCGCCCCCTCGGCCTGCACGCCCAGCGCCCCGTACAGCGCGCCCGTCACCGCCTGCGAGGTCTCCACGTTCCCGGCCACCACGGCCGCCGGGTAAGTCGGCGCGAGCATGCTCCCCTCGGGAACGACGATGTCCAGCGGCACCAGGCACCCGTCGTTGAGCGGGATGTCGTCCCCCACCAGCGTGCGGAACACGTACAGCACCGCGGCCCGGGCCACCGACGACGGCGCGTTGAAGTTGGTCGCCAGCTGCGGCGAGGTGCCGGTGAAGTCGATGACGGCCGACCGCGCGCGCCGGTCCACCTCCACCCGCACCGCGATGACCGCGCCCGAATCCATCTCGTAGCGGAACTCCCCGTCCCCGAGGGCGTCGATCACCTGCCGCACCGCCTCCTCGGCGTTGCGCTGCACGTGCCCCATATAGGCCTGCACCACGTCCAGGCCGAAGTGGCCGATCATCGTCCCGACCTCCTCGACCCCCTTGGCGTTCGCCGCCACCTGCGCCCTGAGGTCGGCCAGGTTGGTCTCCGGCGCGCGCGAGGGGTACCGCGCGCCCTCCAGCAGCGCGCGCGTCTCCTCCTCCAGGAAGCGCCCCTCACGCACGAGCAGGTGGTTGTCGAACAGCACCCCCTCCTCGTGCACGTCGCGGCTGAACGCGGGCATCGACCCCGGGGTGAGCCCGCCGATCTCCGCGTGGTGCCCGCGCGAGGCCACGTGGAACAGCACCTCGCGCCCGTCGGCGCCGTAGACCGGCGTCACCACCGTCACGTCCGGCAGGTGCGTGCCCCCGTGGTAGGGGTCGTTGACCGCGTACACGTCCCCGGGGCGCATCCGCCCGGCGTTGCGCTCCACCACCTCGCGCACGGTCGCCCCCATCGACCCCAGGTGCACCGGCATGTGCGGGGCGTTGGCGATCAGGCCGCCGCCCGGGTCGAACAGGGCGCAGGAGAAGTCGAGGCGCTGCTTGATGTTGACCGACTGGGCGGTGGCCTCCAGCCGGGCGCCCATCTGCTCGGCGATGGACATGAAGAGGTTGTTGAACACCTCCAGCATCACCGGGTCCGGGCCGGTGCCCAGGGCGGTGCGCGGGCGCGGGCGCACCCGGCGCAGCACCAGGTGGCCGGTGGGCTCGGCCCGCGCCGCCCAGCCGTCGTCGACCACGGTGGTCGCGCCGTCCTCGGCGATGACCGCCGGGCCGGTGACCCTGCTGCCGGGCGGGAGCGCCGCGCGCCGGTGCAGCCCGACGGTGCGCCACCGGCCCGCGACGTGCATCCGCACCGGCTCGGGGGGCTCGGGGCCCGACGCCGGGGCGGGCGCCGGGTCGCCGGTGTCGGAGGGGGCGACCGCCTCGACCTCCACGGCCTCCACCACCAGCGGCCGGTCCATCAGGAAGGAGTAGGTGCGCCGGTGCTCGCGCTCGAACCCGGCGACCATGTCCGGCACCGCCCCCAGGGCGACGGTGACCGGGGTGTCCGTGCCGTCGTAGCGCAGCCGCGCCCGCCGCCGCAGCTCGATGCGCCCGTCGGGTACGCCCTCCTCCTGCAGGTGCGCACGGGCGTCCGCGCCGAGCCGGTCGGCCAGGCCGTCCAGGGCGGGGCGCAGGTCGGGGCCGAGGCGCTCCTCCACCGACTGCTCGCGCACGGCGGTGGTGTCGGCCAGGCCCATGCCCAGCGCCGACAGCACACCGGCCAGCGGCGGCACCAGCACGGTGCCGATGCCCAGGGCGTCGGCGACCGCGCAGGCGTGCTGGCCGCCCGCGCCGCCGAAGGTCGTCAGGCAGTACCCGGAGACGTCCCGCCCCTTCTGCACCGAGATCTTCTTCACCGCGTTGGCCATGTTCTCCACGGCCACCTTCACGAACCCTTCGGCGGCCTGCTCGGGCGTGCGGGTGTCGCCGGTACGCGCGGCGATGCCCGCCGCCATCCCGGCGAAGCGCTCGCGCACCGTGCCGGTGTCCAGCGGCTCGTCCCCGCCGGGGCCGAAGACGCGGGGGAAGTGGTCGGCCTGGATGCGGCCGAGCATGAGGTTGGCGTCGGTGACGGTGAGCGGGCCGCCGTTGCGGTAGCAGGCCGGGCCGGGGTCGGCACCGGCCGAGTCGGGGCCCACCCGGTAGCGGCCGCCGTCGAAGCGCAGGACCGACCCGCCCCCGGCGGCCACGGTGTGGATGTCGAGCATGGGCGCGCGCAGCCGCACCCCGGCCACCTGCGCCTCGTGCACCCGCTCGTAGGAGCCCGCGTAGTGGGAGACGTCGGTGGAGGTGCCGCCCATGTCGAAGCCGATGACCCGGTCGAACCCGGCCGCCAGGGAGGTGCGGACCATGCCGACGATGCCGCCGGCCGGTCCGGAGAGCACCGCGTCCTTGCCGCGGAACCGTCCGGCCTCGGCCAGGCCGCCGCTGGACTGCATGAACATCAGCCGCACCCCGCCGGAGCTCTCGGCGACCCGGTCGATATAGCGCCGCAGCACCGGGGAGAGGTAGGCGTCGGCGACGGCGGTGTCGCCGCGCGGGACGAGCTTCATCAGCGGGGAGGCTTCGCTGGAGAGCGACACCTGGGCGAAGCCCAGGCGGCGGGCGAGCTTCCCGGCGGCGCGCTCGTGCCCGGGGTGGAGGTGGCTGTGCATGCACAGGACGGCGACCGCGCCGATGCCGTCGTCGAGCGCGCGCCGGAGATCGGCGGCGAGCGCGTCCAGGTCGGGCGGTCGGATGACGGTGCCGTCGGGGGCGATGCGCTCGTCGTAGGCGATGACCCGCTCGTAGAGGGGGTCCGGCAGGCGGATGTGCCGGTCGAAGATGCGGGGCCGGGCCTGGTAGCCGATGCGCAGGGCGTCGGTGAAGCCGCGGGTGACCACCAGGGCGGTGCGTTCGCCCGCCCGTTCGAGCAGGGCGTTGGTGGCCACGGTGGTCCCCATGCGCACCGACTCCACGGTGTCGGGGCCGACGGGGCCGCCCAGCAGGGCGGCGATCCCCGCGACGGCGGCGTCCTCGTACTCGGACGGGTTGTCCGAGAGGAGCTTGTGCGTCGTGATCCCGCCGTCGGGCCCGCGGGCCACGACGTCGGTGAAGGTGCCACCGCGATCCACCCAGAACTGCCAGCGTCCCGTCGTCACGCGGACGTCGTACCCGGGGGCGCGCTGCGCGATACCGGAGGGCGAGGGGCAGTCGGGGGCACGGTCGGGGTCCGTGGTCGGGAGGGCGGTCGGAGCGCGCGGCCGCACTCCTCCCTGAGGAGGTCCCCGGCAACCGGGCTGAGCGGTTCCCCGGGCCTGCTTGCCGGGCGGCAGGTTCTTCGCGGTCCGGCTGGTACCCCACTCCCGGGCCCCGGCCGGGCGGCCGGTTGGACGTGAGGCGAAGGGGAGTGACGACAAAAGGCGGCGGCCGCCACGGACGCGAACAAGCCTCACCTTCTCGGCCGCGCCCCCACCTGGACCGCGAGGAACCCGCCGCCCGGCAAGCGGGGCCGGGGAACCGTCCGCCTCGCGCCGTCGCCGCCATCACGGTGACCACGCACACGCCGACGGCCGACGCCGCACTCCGGGCTACGGCCGCGGCGGCCGGGCGGGCTCCCCCGCGCGGCCGCCGTATGGGCCTTGCCTCAGCTCTTGGCCTTGGGGCGGCGGTCGCGGCGTGTCAGGCGGCCGATCCTGCGGCTCGCCGCGCTCCCCCTCGGGATGGGGCGCGCCTGCGGGGCGCCGTCGGCCGGGAAGCCCGGCAGCAGGTCCGACGGCTCGGAGCGGTCGCCGCTGGTGGCGGCGAGGCGGCTCGGCAGCCCGGTCGCGGCCTCGGCCTCCTCGTCGGTCCCGTCGGCGTCCCCGTCCTCCTCCTCGGTGAACCCGGCGGTCCCCGCGGCGGTCCCCGCGGCCGTCGCCGCGGTCGCCCCCTCGGCGCGCGCCGCGCGGTAGGCGCGGACCCGCGCCGCCAGCGCGGTCACGACCGGCCACTCCACCGGCGCGGGCTGGGCCAGGCCCGCCCAGAGGTAGGCCTTGGTGCCCCAGGCCTCCATGGCCCGGCGGGCCCGGGTGATCACGAAGAACGTCGGCGCCGCCAGCACCAGCTGCGGCCAGGCCAGCGCGAGCGCGGTCAGCAGCGGCAGCAGCCCGCCGCCGGCCACCGCGAACCCGGCGCCCACGGCGACCGGGGTCAGCGCCAGCGCGATCCGCAGCGAGGAGATCTGCCGGAACCGGTGCAGCGACCGGCGCACGGAGGCCCCCGTGGACAGGCCCTCGGGCAGCGGTGTCGGCTGCACCACCGAGGCCAGCAGCAGCGAGGCGATCGCCACCGAGCCCGCCGCCAGGATCCACACCCCGGCCGCGGACAGGTGGCCGCCGACCATCAGCGCCACCACGGCCAGCACGGGAACCGGAACCGGGACGAAGAACAGGACCTTGCGCCAGAGCTGCCCGGACTCGGTCGGCGCGAGGACGGCCTCGGCCGCCTCGCCGTAGAGACGCTTCGCCGTCTCCCACAGCCTCTTCACCACTGCAACGCCCCCCCACACCTTCACATGGCCGTCGTCGGTGCGGCCGCCCCTCTTGCGCCCCGCCCCGGCCGCTCCCGGGAGAGGACGCCGCCGCCTCAAGGGAGGTTCACTCCCCCAACGGGAGAAGAGAGGCGGAACACTCCTCTCATCCTCTCCTGCGCGAACGTCCGCGGCAACCGCCGCGTTCCAGCACGTTCGCGCCGATCGAGCACCTCATGACAGGTCTATCGCACCACGGGTCAACCGGGGATAAAGCAGAGCGCCTCAGGGCATTTCAGGGCCGAAGGTCACATCGGCGGGAGCGGGGGCGCGGGGCACCGCGAGTGGCGCACGGGGACGGTTCGCGCGTCCGGCCGGACGCGCGGGCCCCGGTCCGGCCCCTACCGCGAGGCGCCGCCTTCGGCGAGACGGCCCAGGGTCACCGCGACCCGCAGGATGAACGACCCCCTGCCGTCCGCGGGCATGTGGCCGGTCAGCTCCGCGATCCGGCTCAGCCGGTAGCGCACCG
This sequence comes from Nocardiopsis chromatogenes YIM 90109, assembly GCF_000341185.1. GTDB lineage: Bacteria > Actinomycetota > Actinomycetes > Streptosporangiales > Streptosporangiaceae > Nocardiopsis_A > Nocardiopsis_A chromatogenes. The sequence goes on along the minus strand of NZ_ANBH01000202.1, from coordinate 303 downwards.
TGTTCGGGTGCACGAACAGCATCCGCGCCGTCGCCTCCAGGGACGAGGCGTGCTCCAGGTACACCGACAGGGTGTCCAGCAGCGGCGACCCCGCCGTGCGCAGCGGCTCGTAGATCTCCTCCACCAGCTGCTTGCGCGCCGCCCGGTCGCCGTCCAGGGCGCGCTCGGGCAGCAGGTCCTCGGCGAGCACCGGGCGCGGCGCGTCCGGCCAGGCCACCGCCGCCCGCAGCCCGTTGACGGCCGCCGCCACCGACGTCCCGGCGGTGCGCAGCTCGCCCACCGGCGGGCCGACCACCACCGGGC
>NZ_ANBH01000201.1 GCF_000341185.1 Nocardiopsis chromatogenes YIM 90109 | reverse complement strand
CCCCCCCCCCCCCATCGGCACCTCGCCCTCGGCCTTGCCCGCGGCCAGCTTGGCGCCGATCCCCAGCACCAGCACCACCCGGTCGCCCTGCTGCCCGGCCAGAACGTCGTGCCCGGCCCGGCGCGCCGCTCCGCGCAGGTCCTCCATGACCGCGCGGCCGTCGTCCCCGGCCTCCCCGGCGACCGCCACCACCGGGGTGCGCGACCAGCTCAGCGCCGACCCCCAGGTCTGCAGCCCCTCGTCGCGGTCGCCGTGCAGCAGCGCGTCGACGATGAGCGCCTCCAGGCGGGCGTCCCAGGCGCCGCGCGCCTCCGCGGCGCGGGCGTAGACCTTGGCCGAGCTGAAGGCCACCTCGCGGGTGTAGCGCAGCACCGCCTCGCGGAGCTGCTGCTGTCCGCCGGGCGCGGCCAGCTCCTCGACCTGGTTCTCCACCACGTCGATGACCACCCGGATCATGTCCACGGTCTGCTGGAGGCTGACCGAGCGGGTCAGCTCGCGCGGTGCGGTGCCGAAGACCTCGACGGTGATGGCGGGGCGGCCGCGTCCGGGGGTCTTGAACCAGTCGACGAAGGCCGCCACCCCGGACTGGGCGACCAGGCCCACCCAGGAGCGGTCCTCGGCGGACATGCGGCGGAACCAGGACAGGCGGCTCTCCATGCGCGCCACCGCGGCGGTGCCCAGCTCGCCCATGGACTTCTCGAGCCGCTTGACGGTCTCGGCGCGGACGGCGTCGTCGCCGGTGCGGGCGGCGTCCGCCTCCGCCTCGGCGCGGGCGTCGCCGTCCCCGGGACGGACGGGCCCGTCGCCGCCCTCCTCCGCCGCACGGTCGCGGCCGTTCTTGTCGGTGCTCACCTCTCCAGAGTGGCATCCCCGCCGCGCACGTCCCGCCATCGCCTCCCTGACCGGCACTTTGTGGACTACGCACAAAGGCCGTCTCGTAAACTTCGTCGTTGTCCTCATCCAGATGGTGATGTCCTACAGGGCAAGGTTGATGCCGTGCTTGTAATCGTTGCTCCGGGCCAAGGCGCCCAGGTTCCCGGATTCCTCTCCCCGTGGCTCGAAGCGCCCGGGATGGCCGAGCGTTTCGAGGCCTGGTCCAAGGTGGCCGGGCTGGACCTGGTGCGCTACGGCACCACCGCCGACGCCGACGAGATCCGCGACACCGCCGTCGCCCAGCCCCTCCTCGTGAGCGCCGGGCTGGCCGCGGCCGTGTCGCTCTTCGGCGACCTGGAGACCGCCGCCGCCCGGGCCGACGCCGTCGCCGGGCACAGCGTGGGCGAGTTCACCGCCGCCGGCCTGGCCGGGGTGCTGGCCCCCGAGGAGGCCCTCTCCCTGGTCGCCGAGCGCGGGCGCGGGATGGCCGAGGCGTCCGCGACCGCCGACACCGGCATGACCGCCGTCCTGGGCGGCGACCGCGACGAGGTGCTGGCCGCCGTCGCCGCCGCCGGGCTGACCGCGGCCAACGACAACGGGTCGGGGCAGATCGTGGCCGCCGGCACCGCCGAGGCGCTGGCCGCGTTCGCCGAGGACCCGCCCAAGGGCGCCCGGCTGCGCTCGCTGTCGGTGGCCGGGGCCTTCCACACCGAGCACATGGCCCCCGCGGTGGAGCGCGTCCGGGAGGCGGCCCGGGCCGTCTCCCCCGCCGACCCGCGCACCCGCCTGCTCACCAACCGCGACGGCTCGGTCGTCGCCGCCGGCCGCGACTACCTCGACCTGCTGGTCTCCCAGATCAGCTCGCCGGTGCGCTGGGACTCCTGCACCGCCACCCTGGCCGGCCTGGGGGTGACCGCGCTCATCGAGCTGCCCCCCGCCGGAACCCTGGTGGGCCTGGCCAAGCGGTCCCTGCGCGGGGTGGAGCGGCTGGCCGTCAAGACGCCGGAGGACCTCGACCGGGCCCGGGAACTGGTCGAGGAGCACGCCGGCACCACCGCTGCGGAAGGTCCGTCCCGATGAGCACCGCACTGCCCGTCCCCGGCCCCCTCGGGGGCGCACGGGTCCTCGCCTTCGGCGAGCACCAGCCGGCCAACGTCGTCACCAACGACGACCTCGCGCAGCGGGTCGCGACCAGTGACGAGTGGATCCGCAGCCGGGTCGGCATCGAGGAGCGCCGCATCGCCGACGACACCGAGTCGGTGGAGTCCATGGCGGTCATCGCCGGGGGCAAGGCGCTGGCGGCGAGTGGGCTGGCGCCCGACGACATCGACCTGGTGATCGTCGCCACCTGCACCCAGCGCGACCAGATCCCCAACGCCGCCGCCACCGTCGCGGCGCGGCTGGGCATCAGTGCGCCGGGCGCCTTCGACGTCAACGCCGCCTGCGCCGGGTTCTGCTACGCCACCGGGCTGGCCGCCGACGCGGTGCGCGGCGGTTCGGCGCGCAACGTGCTGGTCGTGGGCTCGGAGAAGCTCTCCGACTGGGTCGACTGGGACGACCGGTCCACCTGCGTGATCTTCGCCGACGGCGCCGGGGCCGCGGTGGTGGGCGCCGCCCCCGCCGAGGAGAACGGCGTCGGGCCGGTGGTCTGGGGCAGCTCGGGCGAGCGCGCCGACAAGATCTACCTGCGCGAGAACCGCTACCTCTACCAGGAGGGCCAGGCGGTCTTCCGGTGGACCACCACCGAGCTGCACAGGGTGGCACTGCAGGCCCTGGAGCGGTCGGGGGTCGACCCCTCCGAGCTCACCGCGTTCGTGCCGCACCAGGCCAACCTGCGCATCGTGGAGGCGATCGCGCGCAAGCTGGGGGCGCCGCAGGCGCTCATCGCCCGCGATATCGTCTCCGCTGGCAACACCTCGTCCGCGTCCATCCCGCTGGCCATCGCGCGCATGGGCGGACGGGGCGAGCTGCCGTCGGGGAGCACCGTGCTCACCCTGGGATTCGGCGCCGGACTGACCTACGCGGCGCAGGTCCTGCGCATCCCCTAGAGGCCGGACGGCAGCGGTCGGTCATGCGTGACCGGACCGCGACGGCGACGCACACCGCCCCGGAGTCACCCGGGGCGCACCGAGAAGGAGTTACCGCAACATGGCGCAGCACACCGAGCAGGAGATCCTGGCCGGCCTCGGCGAGATCGTCGACGAGATCGCCGGAGTCCCCGCCGCCGAGGTCACGCCGGACAAGAGCTTCGTGGACGACCTCGACATCGACTCGCTCTCCATGGTCGAGATCGCGGTCGCCGCGCAGGACAAGTTCGGCGCCGAGATCCCCGACGACCAGCTCAAGGACCTCAAGACGGTCCAGGACGTCATCAACTTCATCCAGAAGCAGAAGTAGCGCGCCCGCCCGGCGGCGGCGCCACCGCGCCGCCGCCGGGGCATCCGCGCATCCGCCTCCACATGCCCCGGCGCGCCGCCGGGTACGACCTACCATGACGCGAAGGGCGAAAGGCCGATGAACAGCACCGAAGTCGTCGTCACTGGCCTGGGCGCCACCACCCCGCTGGGGGGTGACGTCTCCACGACCTGGTCCGCCCTCCTCGAAGGTCGGTCCGGCATCAGCGAGATCACCGAGGACTGGGCGCAGGAGCTGCCCGCCCGCATCGCCGGGCGTGCCGTCCAGGACCCCTCGGAGAAGCTCCCCCGCCAGCGGCTGCGCCGCCTCGACCGCACCCAGCAGTTCGCGCTGATCGCCGCGCAGGAGGCCTGGCACGACGCCGGTGCCCCGGACGTGGACCCGGTGCGCCTGGGCACGGTCGTCTCCTCCGGCATCGGAGGCATCCTGACCATCCTCGAGCAGTACGACATCTTCCGCGAGAAGGGCTGGAAGCGCGTCTCGCCGTTCACGGTGCCGATGCTCATGCCGAACAGCCCCTCGGCGGCGGTCGCCCTGGAGTTCACCGCCCGCGCCGGCGCCCACGCCCCGGTCAGCGCCTGCGCCTCCAGCAGCGAGGCGATCGCCGACGCGATCGGGATGATCCGCTCGGGCCGCGCCGACGTGGTCATCGCGGGCGGCACCGAGGCGGCGATCCACCCGCTGAACATCGCCTCCTTCGCCTCCATGCGGGCGCTGTCCACCCGCAACGACGACCCGCAGGCGGCCTCCCGCCCGTGGGACACCGGCCGGGACGGCTTCGTCATGGGCGAGGGCGCGGGCATCGTCGTGCTGGAGTCGGCCGAGCACGCCGCGCGCCGCGGCGCCCGCGTGTACGCGGTGGCGGCCGGGGCCGGGTACTCCGACGACGCGCACGACATCGTCGCCCCCGAGCCCGAGGGCGAGGGGCAGGCGCGGGCCATCACGATGGCGCTGGAGGACGCGGGCATGGCCCCGGGGGACGTGGCGCACATCAATGCGCACGCCACCTCCACCCCGACCGGCGACGTCGGCGAGACGCTGGCGGTCCGCCGCGCGCTGGGCGACGCCGCCGCCGACCGGGTGGCGGTCACCTCCACCAAGTCGATGACCGGCCACCTGCTGGGCGGCGCCGGGGCGGTGGAGTCCATCGCCACCGTGCTGTCCCTGTACGAGGGCCGCATCCCGCCGACGATCAACATCGAGGAGCTGGACCCGGGCGTGGCCGTGGACATCGTCCGCGACAAGGCCCGCGACCTGCCCGCGGACGCGGTGGGTGCGATCAACGAGTCCTTCGGCTTCGGCGGCCACAACATCGCCGTCGCCTTCCGCCGCGCCTGAGGCGCTCCGGAGAGGACGGACCGGACCCGGCCACGCGCGCAGGGGGTACGCGGGCACCGGGCACGAGGGGCCCATCGACCGTCCGGTCGGTGGGTCCCTTTCGCGCGCCGGGGCGGGAGGCGGATCCGACCGGAGGATCTGCACCCGCCCAGAGGGCCGTCCCTGCCCGGACGCCCGTCCCGCGGTCAGGCCTCGGTGGCCTCCGGCGCCTCCAACGGGGGTTCCCCATCCGTCGGGGGCGTGTCCGGGACGTGGGCCCTGCCGTTGACCCGCTGCTCCAGGGCGTCGGGCGCCACCGCACCCTCCGGCCGGGAGCCGTTCCCCCGCTCCCGCGGGCCGCGCTCGGCCCAGGGCGGGGGCTGGAACGGCTTCAGTTCCGGGCGCTTCGGCTCGCGGCCGTCGCCGGACGAGCGGCCCATGGCCCGGCGCCCCAGCCACGGCACCAGGTGTTCGCGGGCCCAGCGCATGTGCTCGCGGCGGCGCAGGATCCGCGGCAGGCGCACCGCCGGGGTGTCCCACGGCCGCGCCNGGCTGCCCCAGCACCTCGGCGATGCGGGCCGCCACGATCCGGTGGCCGTCGCCGTTGAAGTGCAGCCGGTCCTCGTTCCAGGCCCGGGGGTCGTTCAGCGCGTCCATCGACCACAGGTCGACGATGTCGGCGCCGGTGCGCTCGGCGATGGCGCGCAGGTGCATGCTGAACACCGCGATGCGCCCGCGGTAGATCCGCAGCACCGGCACCCACCCGGTGTCGTGCCCGGACAGCAGCACCACCCGGACCCCGGCCCGGCACATGCTCAGTACCGCCTGCTCCAGCTGGGCGGCGAGGTCGTCCAGGTCGGTGCCGGGGCGCAGCACGTCGTTGCCGCCCGCGTGCACGGTCACCAGGTCGGGGCGCTCCTCCAGCACGCGGTCGAGCTGCTCGCCGGTGATGTGGCGCATCCGCCGCCCCCGCACCGCGAGGTTGGCGTACCGGAACCGGGGCTCGTCCGCGGACAGGTGCTCGGCCAGGCGGTCGGCGAAACCCCGGTAGCCCCCGTCGGGCGCGACGTCCTCCAGCCCCTCGGTCAGACTGTCGCCGATGGCCATGTAGGAGCGGACGACCGCCGGTCCCTCCGCCCGCTCTCCTCCAGGGGGATTCATCTGCAGGTCAGTCACTTCCACCTATCATGCGGACTCGGGCGTTGACGCGCGGCACGCCGCGTCGGGATCGGGGACGGAGCACGCGGTTGCGGAGGACCGCCACGTGTGCCTCTCGCAACACCGACGAGCACGTGTCAAAGGAGAAAGGCAGGGGTACGGCGTGCCCGACAAGCATACCGCCGACCGCCGACGCCGGGCCGGGGCGAGGCCTGACCGAGACCGGCAAAGGTCCCGACCGTGACCTGGCCCCGCCCCCGGCGGCACAGCCGAGAAGAGACGGGTAGCTCACCCCATGACCAGCAACGACAGCGCAGACGCGGCCACCGGCTTCCCCGCCAACCCGGTCGAGGAGGCCCTGGGGCGGGCCCTGCGGGACGCCCCGGCCGACGCGGAGGCCACCGGGACCGCCGACGGCTCCGACGAGGGCGGTGCGGCGGCGGGCGGCGCCGTGCGGACGTTCCTCTCCGCCTTCGCCGACGGCAGCGTGTGGGTGCCCGTGCCGCAGGGGTCGGGGACCCAGGACGACGGGTCCATCGCCCTGCCGTCGCTGGAGCTGGAGGGCCGCGTGTACATCCCCGTGTTCACCTCCCGGTCCCAGTACGACCAGCGGAGCGCGGAGGTCCCGTGCGCGGTGCTGGCCGTGCGCGACCTGGCCTCGGCGCTGCCCGAAGGGGTGGGCCTGGCGGTCAACCCCGGCAACGAGCCGAGCGTGCCCGTTCCGGCGGAGATGGTCGCCGCACTGGCCGGGGAGTGACCCCGGGGGGCCGGAAGGCCCCCGGTCCGGAACCCCGGGAACCCCGGGGCCCCTACACGGCCTCCGGGCCGTGCTCCCGCCCGCTCCTGGGAGTTCGCCGGGGATGCGGCCGCCCGGCGGCCGCGCCCTACCCTTCTGCGCCGCACCGACGTACGATCACCCGCGGGCGCGCTGGGCGCCCGTCTCCCCGCCGGCCCAGGCAGTCGTAGGACAGCGGGCACCGAATCCGGCAAGGGCGCATAAAGTGGAACACCGGCCGACCGCTCCCGTTCCCTGCGGCGGCCCACGTCCCTGCGCCGTACCCCTGGAGGTCGAGGTCCACCGCGGATGAACGCCATCTCCCCGATCTGCCTGACCGACCTGGCCCCGGCGCTGCGCTGGAGCCGCCCCGAGGACCTCGCGCCCTACCTGAGCCACAGCCGCCTGGTCGACGGCTGGTGGCGGTCGCTGCCGCTGCCGCGCGCGCTGGACATCGCCGGGCCGCCCTGGCTCGCGCACAACCTCGCGCTGCTCATGTGCCAGTACTGGGACCACGTGCCCGTCGGCGACTTCCTGCCGGTGCTGCGCGCACTGCCGGTGGACCTCGACGAGGTCGCCGAGCCGGTGCGCGGCGCCCTCCTGGCCACGGCGGGCGACTGGGCGACCCTGGTCGGGTCGCCCCCCTCGGCCGTGGCGAACTGGCCCTTCCCCGCCGACTGCGGTCCGGTCGAGGTGATCGGGTCGGCCGCCTGGCAGGCGCTGCGCCCGTTCTGCGGTGAGGAGGGGCGCACCGGGCCCCTCCCCTCGCCCGCGCTGATGATCGAGGCGGTGCGCACGGTCGCCCACTGGCTGCCCGACGGCGCCCCGGACCGGGTCCGCCGCGCCCTGGCGTACCTGTCCGCCGCCACCGGAGCCGACCTGGAGGAGGGGCCGCCGCCGGAGGCGGTGTCCACACCCCCGCACGGCGGTGCGGACGTGCCGCAGAGCGCCGCGACCCGCGCCATCCGCACCTTGCGCGCGCTGCGCAACCAGCACGCCCGCGAGCAGAGGCGGGAGCAGGGGCACGAGCACGACCGCGAGGCCGAGCCGGCCCCGGCCCGCGACGGCGACGGGCCCGCGCTGGGCGCCCACCCGATGGTGGACCTGCTGGAGGAGTTCCTGCGCGGGTGGAGTCCGCTGGAGCGCACGGTCGCCGCCGAGCGCCTGTTCGCCGCCGACCCGATCAGCATCCGCCTGCTCGTCGACCAGACCGGCGCCGACATCGTCGACATCCGCAACGCCCAGCGCAGCGTGGAGGAGCGGCTGCTGCAGTGGCTTTCCTCGACCGGCGGCGAGCCGGTCACCCGGCACCTGCGCGAGCTGTCGGAGGAGCTCGGCGCGGCCACCACCATCGACACCCTCATCGGGGCCCACCCCGACCACCCGGTCACGGTGCCGTCGCTGAAGGCGCCGCTGTGGCGGGTGCTCATCACCTTCTTCACCGACCGGCGGCTGCACAACGGGTGGCTGGTGGCCGACGACCCGGAGCGGATGCGCTGGCAGACGCGGGAGATGCTGGGCGACGCCCCGACCCTGGACGACGCGGCGGTGCGGCTGGACCGGATCGGGATCCGCCGCCGCTCGCTGCGGGCGTGGCTGCAGAGCACGCCGGGGATCGACATCCGCGACGGCCGGGTGCTGATCGACCCGTCGCTCCCGCCGGAGGGGCCCGCCCCGGCGCCCGCCTTCGGCGGCCGGTCGGACCTGTCGGAGGAGGACGGCTCGACCACCGCGGGCGGCCTGCCGATCCGCCGCAGGCCGGGCGCCGCGCACGAGGCCGGGGCGCCCCGGCCCGAGGCGGCGGGCGCACCCGCCGCGCCCGCCCCGCCGGGGGTGGCCACGTCGCCGCGGTGCTTCCGCGCGCCCGACGGGCGCTGGTGGCACCGGGTGGACATCGGCCCCGAGCACCTCAACGGCGCCCCGGTGACCGTGCCCCCGGGGTACGCGACCCACCTGGGGCTGCAGCCGGGGCGGCTGCTGTGCCTGACGGCCCCCGGCGCCGACCTGCTGGTGCTGGTGTGGCGGGACGAACCGGCCTTCGACTCGCTGCGGCCGCTGCTGCGGCGGCTCTCGGCCCAGCCCGGCGACCGGGTGTTCATCACCGTGGACGGCGACCGCCTGGACGCCCGCCGCCTGCCCGCCGCCGACCTGGGCGGCCACGGCCCCACGGGCAGGGCGCTGCACCTGATCGGCTACACCGCCCCGGCCCCGACCGACGAAGCGCTGCGGATCATCGCCCGCCGGATCACCGAAGAGGAGGACCCGGAGCCGGACCCGCGGTCACTGCTGGACCTGCTCTCCCGACGCGGAGACGAGGACATCGCCGAGGAACTGCGCCAGAGCCTGGCCACGCCGCACTGAGCCGGCGGGAAGGCTGGGGGTCGGCCCGGCGGACGGCCGGGGTCCGTGGGCGGGATACCTGCTCGGCCGCCGCCCTCCCGGACCGCGAGGGGCTTGGCCGACAGCAGGCGGAGCCGGGGAATCGGCCCGTATTCCCGAGTCCCGGGGCCCACGGGCAGCGGCGGGAGGAGGCTCCGGACCCCGTCCCGGCCCCCCTGGACACGCCGGAGGGCCGGGACGCCCTTCGGCGTCCCGGCCCTCCTGCCGTCCGTTCCCGAGGTGGTCGGTCGGGGGCGCGCCCCGGACCTCTCAGACGTTGAAGCCCAGCATCCTCAGCTGGTCGCGGCCGTCCTCGGTGATCTTGTCCGGGCCCCACGGGGGCATCCAGACCCAGTTGATCTTGACCTCGCGGCCGAACTCGTCCAGGGCGCTGGTGGCCTGGTCCTCGATGACGTCGGTCAGCGGGCACGCGGCGCTGGTCAGGGTCATGTCCAGGGTGATGCTCGCATCGTCGGCGTTCACCCCGTACAGCAGGCCCAGGTCGACGACGTTGACGCCCAGCTCGGGGTCGATGACGTCCTTGAGGGCCTCGCTGATCTCCTCGGCCAGGGCCTCCTGGCTCAGGCCCTCGCCCGGCCCGCCCGCGGCCCCCTGCTCCGGGGCCGCGGTCTCGTTCTCGCTCATGAGACACCCTCCGGTCCATCCCCGCCCGCGCGGGGGTCGCTTCCCAGGGACTGCACCGTCGCGTCCTTCCACGCCATCCAGGCGAGCAGGGCGCACTTGATACGGGCAGGGTATTTCGACACCCCGGCGAACGCCACCGCGTCCTCCAGGACGTCCTCGTCCGGCTCGCCCTGGCCCTTGGAGTGCATGAGCTCGTTGAAGGCGTCGAGCATCTCCAAGCCCTCCTCCACCGTCCGCCCGATCAGCAGGTCGGTCATGACCGACGCGCTGGCCTGGCTGATGGAGCAGCCCATGCTGTCGTAGGACACGTCGGCGACCTTCGCCGCGCCCCCCTCGCCGGAGCCGGGCGCCAGGTGCACCCGCAGCGTCACCTCGTCCCCGCAGGTGGGGTTGATGTGGTGCGCCTCCCCCTCGAAGGGCTCCCGCAGCCCCTTGTTGTGCGGGTTGCGGTAGTGGTCCAGGATGATCTCCTGGTACATGGCGTCCAAGCGCATCGCTGCGTTCCGCCCTTCCTAGCGCGCCTCGGCGGTCCCGAAGAACCGCTGCGCGGTGCGCACCGCCCCGGCCAGCGCCTCCACGTCCGCGAGCGTGTTGTACAGGTAGAACGAGGCCCGGGTGGTGGCCTGCACCTGGTACCTGCGGTGCAGCGGCCAGGCGCAGTGGTGGCCCACGCGCACCTCGACGCCCTCGTCGTCCAGCACCTGCCCCAGGTCGTGGGGGTGGATGCCCTCGACGGTGAAGGAGACCGCCCCGCCCCGGTCCACGGTGTCGGTGGGGCCCACGATGCGCACCCCGTCGATCCCGCCCAGCAGCTTGACCGCGTACTCGGTGAGCCGGTGCTCGTGCTCGGCCACCCGGTCCATGCCGACCGCCGACAGGTAGTCGCAGGCCGCCGCCAGCCCGACCGCCTGCGGCGCCATGGGCACCCCGGCCTCGAACCGCTGCGGCGGCTCGGCCCAGGTGCTGTGGTCCATGTGCACCACGCCGATCATCGCCCCGCCGGTGATGAACGGCGGCATCGCGGCCAGCAGCTCGGCGCGCCCGTAGAGCACCCCGATGCCGTTGGGCCCGAGCATCTTGTGCCCGGAGAACACCAGGAAGTCGCAGCCGAGCTCGCGCACGTCCACCGGCATGTGCGGGACCGACTGGGCCGCGTCCAGCAGCACCAGCGCGCCCACCTCGTGCGCCCGCGCGGTGACCTCGCGGACCGGGTTGACCGTGCCCAGCACGTTGGACTGGTGGGTGAGCGCGACCAGCTTGGTGCGCTCGTTGACCAGGTCCTCCATGTCCGACAGGTCGAGCCGGCCGTCCTCGGTCAGCCCGAACCAGCGCAGCGTGGCACCGGTGCGCCGACACAGCTCCTGCCAGGGCACCAGGTTGGCGTGGTGCTCCATCTCGGTGACGACGACCTCGTCGCCGGGGCCCACGGAGAAGCGGCGGTAGGGCTCGTCGGCCGTGGCCGCGTTGCCCATGGCGTAGGCCACCAGGTTGACGCCCTCGGTGGCGTTCTTGGTGAACACCACCTCCCCGGCGTCGGCGCCCACGAAGGACGCGATCGTGGACCGCGCCGCCTCATAGGCGTCGGTGGCCTCCTCGGCGAGCTGGTGCGCGCCGCGGTGGACCGCCGCGTTGTGGCGCTCGTAGAACCCCCGCTCGGCGTCGAGCACCTGGCGGGGCTTCTGCGAGGTGGCCCCGGAGTCGAGGTAGACCAGGGGGCGCCCGTCGCGGACGGTCCGGGACAGGATCGGGAAGTCCCCCCGGACCGCCTCCGCGTCGAGCGGCGCGTGCTCGCCTCGGGTCACTGCTCAGCGCCTGCCTTCACGAAACGCTCGTAGCCCTCGTTCTCCAGCTGGTCGGCCAGCTCCGGACCGCCGGACTCGGCGATGCGGCCGTCGGCGAAGACGTGCACGAAGTCGGGCTTCACGTAGTTGAGGATGCGGGTGTAGTGGGTGATCAGCATGATGCCCACGTCGGTGTTGGCCTTGGCCCGGTTGATCCCCTCGGAGACCACCTTGAGGGCATCGACGTCGAGGCCGGAGTCGGTCTCGTCGAGGATGGCCATCTTCGGCTTGAGCAGCTCCAGCTGGAGGATCTCGTGGCGCTTCTTCTCACCGCCGGAGAAGCCCTCGTTGACGCCGCGGGCGGCGAAGGACGACTCGATGGACAGGTCCTTCATGGTGCCCTGCAGCTCCTTGGAGAACTGGCGGAGCTTGGGCGCCTCGCCGCGCACCGCGGTGACCGAGCTGCGCAGGAAGTTGGACATGGACACGCCCGGGACCTCGACCGGGTACTGCATGGCCAGGAACAGGCCGGCGCGGGCCCGCTCGTCCACGCTCATCTCCAGCACGTTCTCGCCGTCCAGGAGGACCTCGCCCGCGGTGATCTCGTACTTGGGGTGGCCGGCGATGGCGTAGGCCAGGGTGGACTTGCCGGACCCGTTCGGGCCCATGATCGCGTGGGTCTGACCGGAGTCGATGGTCAGGTCCACGCCCTTGAGGATCTCCTCGCGCTCGTCGGCCCCGATCAGGACGTCGGCGCGCACCCCGCGGATTTCGAACTTCGTCATCTGTTTCAAGCCTCAGGAGTTTGTGGTGTCCAGCGAGACGAGGACGTCGTCGCCGTCGATCTTGACTGCGTAGGTGGGCACCGCCTGGACGGCGGGCGGGTTGATCGGCTTGCCGGAGGTCAGCTCGAAGCAGGAGCCGTGCAGCCAGCACTCGATGGTGCCGTCCTCGACCTCGCCCTCCGACAGGTTGACCTCGGCGTGCGAGCAGATGTCGCTGATCGCGTACACCTCGCCCTCACTGCGCACCACCGCCACGGGGGTGCCGCCGACCTCCACGCCGAGCGCCCCCTCGTCGGGGAGGTCGCCCAGCGCGCAGACCCGGGTGAAGGTGCCCTCACTCATGCTCGGCCAGCTTCTCCTCGACCTCGGCCATGATCCGCTCGCGCAGCTCGGGCACGCCGATGCGGCCGATCAGCTCGGCGAAGTAGCCGCGGATGACCAGGCGGCGGGCCTCGTCCTCCGGGATGCCGCGCGAGCGCAGGTAGAACAGGTGGATCTCGTCGAGCCGCCCGCTGGCGCTGGCGTGCCCGGCGCCCTCCACCTCGCCGGTGAAGATCTCCAGGTTGGGGACCGAGTCCACCCGGGTGCCGTCGGTCAGCGCGAGGTTGCGGTTGTACTCGTAGGAGTCGGTGCCCTCGGTGCCCTCGCCGATGATCACGTCGCCGATCCACACGCCGTGCGCGCCCTCGCCGCTCAGCGCGCCCTTGTACTCGACGCGGCTGCGGGTGTGGGAGACGTTGTGGTCGATCAGCGAGCGGTGCTCGTGGTGCTGGCCGTCGCCGGTGAAGTAGAGCCCGTGCAGCTCGGCGTCGCCGCCGGGGGCGGTGTAGCCGACCTTGGGCGACATGCGGACCAGGTCGCCGCCCAGGGTGATCACGAAGCTCTTGAACCGGGCGTCCCGGCCGACCTTGGTGTAGTGGTGGCCCACGTGCACCGCGTCGCGGCCCCAGTCCTGCAGGCTGATGACGGTCAGGTCGGCGCCGTCCTCGACGATGAACTCGACGTTGTCGGCGTAGACCGCCTCACCGGCGTACTCCAGGACCACGGTGGCCTTGGAGTGCGCCTCGGCGCGGACCAGGATGTGCCCGTAGGCGTCGCCCTGGTTCTCGCCGGTGACCTTGATGTAGGCGGGCTCGGCGACCTGGGCGTCCTTGGCGACGGTCACCACGGTGGCGCCGCCGAAGGAGCCGAAGTCGCGGAAGGCCAGCGCCGACACCCGGTCGGTGGGCAGGAACGCGGTGCCCAGCCGCGGGTCGCCGGAGGCGGCGGTCTCGTGGGTGACGCCCTCAGGGGCGGTCACCTCCACCGAGACGACGCCGTCCTTGATGTCGCGCCCGTCGTGCAGCCCGCGCAGGCGGCGCAGCGGCGTGAAGCGCCACTCCTCCTCCCGGCCCGTGGGGACCGGGAACGCGTCCACGTCGAAGGACCCGTGGACGTCCAGCTTGGAGATCGGGAGCTCGCCGCCGTGGCTGTGCTCCTTGACTCCGAGGTTCGGGCCGGCCATTAACCAACCGCTCCTTCCATCTGCAGCTCGATGAGCCGGTTCAGTTCCAGGGCGTACTCCATGGGCAGCTCGCGCGCGATGGGCTCGACGAACCCGCGCACGATCATCGCCATGGCCTCGTCCTCGTCCAGGCCGCGGCTCATCAGGTAGAAGAGCTGGTCCTCGCTGACCTTGGACACCGTGGCCTCGTGGCCGAGCTCGGTGTCGTCCTCGCGGATGTCGTTGTAGGGGTATGTGTCCGAGCGGCTGATGGTGTCGATCAGCAGCGCGTCGCACTTGACCGTGGACTTGGCGCGGTCGGCGCCCTCCTGCACCTGCACCAGGCCCCGGTAGGAGGCGCGGCCCCCGCTCCGGGCCACCGACTTGGAGACGATGGTGGAGGAGGTGTTGGGGGCGCAGTGCACCATCTTGGAGCCGGTGTCCTGGTGCTGGCCCTCGCCGGCGAAGGCGATGGAGAGCGTCTCGCCCTTGGCGTGCTCGCCCATGAGGTACACCGCGGGGTACTTCATGGTGACCTGGGAGCCGATGTTGCCGTCGATCCACTCCATGGTGGCGCCCTCGTAGGCGACGGCACGCTTGGTGACCAGGTTGAAGACGTTGTTCGACCAGTTCTGGATGGTCGTGTAGCGGCAGCGCGCGTTCTTCTTGACGATGATCTCCACGACCGCCGAGTGCAGCGAGTCGGTCTTGTAGATCGGCGCGGTGCAGCCCTCGACGTAGTGGACGTAGGCGCCCTCGTCGACGATGATCAGGGTCCGCTCGAACTGGCCCATGTTCTCGGTGTTGATCCGGAAGTAGGCCTGCAGCGGGATCTCCACGTGGACGCCCTTGGGGACGTAGATGAAGGACCCGCCGCTCCACACCGCGGTGTTGAGCGCGGAGAACTTGTTGTCGCCGGCCGGGATGACCGTGCCGAAGTACTCCTGGAAGAGCTCGGGGTGCTCCTTCAGGGCGGTGTCGGTGTCCAGGAAGAGGACGCCCTGCTCCTCCAGGTCCTCGCGGATCTGGTGGTAGACGACCTCCGACTCGTACTGGGCGGCCACACCGGCGACCAGGCGCTGCTTCTCGGCCTCGGGGATGCCCAGCTTGTCGTAGGTGTTCTTGATGTCCTCGGGCAGGTCCTCCCAGGAGGCGGCCTGCTGCTCGGTCGACCGGACGAAGTACTTGATCTTGTCGAAGTCGATCCCGGACAGGTCGGCACCCCACGAGGGCATCGGCTTCTTGTCGAAGAGCTTCAGCGCCTTGAGGCGGGCCTTCTGCATCCATTCCGGCTCGTCCTTCTTGGCCGAAATGTCGCGGACGACCTCCTCGTTCAGGCCGCGCCGAGCGGAGGCGCCGGCCGCATCCGGGTCGGCCCATCCGTACTCGTAGTTGCCGAGCCCTTCGAGCTCGGGGTGCGCGATAGACGTCATTACGCGGATCCTCCTGGACTCAGACGTCCTGATTCGTTGCCGTCACCGCCGGGGGCGCCGACGGCGCCTCCGGCCTCGGTGCTGTCCTCGGCGCCCTCTGCGGCGCCTGCGGGTTCGCTCGGGGTCACGTGGGTGGTGCAGACCCCGTCGCCGTGGGCGATGGTGGCCAGCCGCCGCACGGGGGTGCCCAGCAGCCGGGCGAAGGCCTCCACCTCGGCCTCGCACAGCTCGGGGAACTCGGCCGCCACGTGCCCGACCGGGCAGTGGTGCTGGCAGAGCTGCTGGCCCCCGCCGGGCGCGGGGGCCCGGTCGGCCGCGGCGGCGTAGCCGTCGTTGCTCAGCGCCTCGGCGAGCTTGCGCACCCGCTGCTGCGGGGGCACGCCCTCCAGCAGGGGGCGGTAGCGCGCCTCCAGCTCGGCGACCTGCCGCCGGGCGAACTCGGTGACGGCACCGGGTCCGGCCTGCTCGGCGAGGAAGCGCAGTGCGCTGGAGGCCAGGTCGTCGTAGCCGTGCACGAACGCGTCGCGACCGGCCTCGGTGATCGCGAAGACCCGGGCCGGGCGGCCCCGGCCCCGGCGGCCCAGGGGCCGCGCGTCGCGGGCTTCGACGAGCCCTTCGCCCATGAGGTTGTCAAGGTGCCGACGGATGGCCGCCGGCGTGAGCCCGAGCCGCTCGCCGAGTGTGGAGGCGGTGATCGGGCCCTGCTCCAGGATGAGGCGCGCCACCCGCGCGCGCGTCCCGGTCTCGGCGCCCAGGTCGGGCGCAGGCGCGCGCGGGACGCCGGGCGCGGCGCCCCCGGTCGTCTGCTGTCCGCTGCTCACCTTTTTCACAACATCAGTGTGGCGTAAATACTTCCGTTCGGGCAAACCGTGATGCATGCCATTGATCACCCAGGCAAGCCTTACCTTTCAGGGGTTTCGCGGACCCCGGCCGCCGCCCGGCTCTGCGCACCCGCGCACAGGACCGCCAGGTTGCTCGTATCGCGAGACCCTCGTCCCGCTATATGGACCGCCTCGCTGTCGGCGGCTCACCCGCCGCCGGGCACCCGGTGCGGGCCCACACGCGGGCGCCCATAGACTCTGAGGCCATGGAGACAGCCGCGGTCGAGGTCACCGACCTGGTGAAGAGGTACGGCGCGACGACCGCCGTCGACGGCCTGTCCTTCACCGCGCCCCGGGGGGCGGTGACGGCGCTGCTCGGCCCCAACGGCGCCGGGAAGACCAGCACCGTCGAGGTGTGCGAGGGCTTCCGCCGGGCCGACGGCGGCACCGTGCGCGTGCTCGGCCTGGACCCGGCCGCCGACGCCGCGGCGCTCAAGCCCCGGGTCGGGGTGATGCCGCAGTCCGGCGGGGTGCCCACCGGCGCGCGCACGGGCGAGTGGCTGCGCCTGATGGCCTCGTTCCACGCCCGCCCCCTGTCCGCCGACACGCTGCTGGAACGCCTCGGGCTCACGAATGCTTCCCGCACCCCCTTCCGCCGCCTGTCCGGGGGCCAGCAGCAGCGCCTGTCGCTGGCCGCCGCCGTGATCGGCCGCCCCGAGCTGGTGTTCCTCGACGAGCCCACCGCCGGGCTCGACCCGCAGGCCCGCCGCGCCACCTGGGCCCTGGTGACCGAGCTGCGGGACGCCGGGGTGGGCGTGGTGCTGACCACCCACCACATGGAGGAGGCCGAGAACCTCGCCGACCGCGTGGTCATCATCGACCGGGGGCGGGTGGTGGCCGACGGCGCCACCGGCGAGCTGACCTCGGACGGGCAGGAGCTCCGGTTCGAGTGCCGCGATGCGGTGGACACCGAGGCGCTGCGCGAGGCGCTGCCGCCGGGCGTCCGGGTCGAGGCCCGGCCCGCCACCGCCGGGCAGGCCCCGGGGTGCGCCATCGCCCGCGCGGACGGCGGCGAGATCGGGCCCGAGATGCTGGCCACCGTCGGCACCTGGTGCGCGGCCAACGGCGTGCACCCCGAAGGGCTGCGCGTGCAGCGCCGCACCCTCGAAGACGTCTTCCTCGAACTCACCGGCCGGGAACTGCGCTCATGACCGAGACCACCGCCACCGCCCGCCCCGCCCTGGACCTGACCCCCGCCCCGGGCGCCGCGCCGATGGCGCGCATGGTCGCCGCGCAGGCGGGCATGGAGCTGCGCATCATGCTGCGCAACGGGGAGCAGCTGCTGCTGACCATGGTCATCCCTGTGCTGCTGCTGGTGGGGTTCAGCACCGTGGACGTCGTGGAGCTGGGCGACGGGCCGCGGGTGGACTTCCTGACCCCGGGCATCCTCGCCTTGGCCGTGCTGTCCACCGCCTTCACGGGGCAGGCCATCGGCACCGGGTTCGAGCGCCGGTACGGGGTGCTCAAACGGCTGGGGGCGACGCCTCTCTCCCGGTTCGGGCTGCTGGCGGCCAAGACGTTGGCGGTGCTGGCGGTGGAGGCGATCCAGATCGCGGTGCTGTGCACGGTGGCCCTCGCGCTGGGGTGGAACCCTTCGGGGGGCCTGGCCGCGTTCGGGTACGCCGTCCTCCTCGTCCTCCTGGGCACCGCGGCGTTCAGTTCCCTCGCCCTGCTCATGGCGGGCACATTGCGGGCGGAGGCGACGCTGGCGGCGGCCAACCTGGTGTACGTGGTGCTCCTCGGGCTCGGCGGGGTCATCTTCGCCACCGACCGGTTCCCCGGCGCGGTGCAAACGGCGGTGGAGGCGCTGCCGATCACGGCGCTGGCGGGAGGGCTGCGGTCGGTACTGGCCGATGGTGCCGCGCCGTCGCTGCTTCCGGTGGCGGTGCTCGCCGTGTGGGCGGCGGCCGGCGCGGCCCTGGCGGCCCGTTTCTTCCGCTGGGAGTAGCCGTTGGAGCTGATCGGGGTCCCGGCGTACCAGCTCGTGCGCTCCCTGGGCCCGCCGCTGGTGCTGTTGGCGGTCGCGGCCTACCTGATCCGCCGCCGACGCCCGTCGCGCCCCGGCCTGGTGTGGGCGGCCGTGGGGGTGAACCTGGGGGCCGCCGCGCTCCCCTATGCCTGGCTGCTCCTCCAGGCGACGGCGGGCATCGGCGGCACGACGCTGGTCGGGTTCATCATGACCCTGGTCCAGCCCGGACTGGTGTTCGGAGCGTGGCTGCTGATGCTGGGGGCGGTGTTCGCCGGAACGCGCCGCACGAATCCCCGAACACCGCCGGAATCGGCCGACCCTGATGAGATGATCCTCGAAGAGGTCGATTCACCACGGTCCGAGGGACGCCGCCGATGAGCCGGTACGTGGTCCTCGTCGAACAGAGCGAGGATGGAAGCGAGGACGGCTTCGGGGCCTGGTGCCCGGACCTGCCCGGCTGCGTCGCCGTCGGTGACACGGTCTCGGAGACCATCGAAGAGATGCGCGGAGCGATCCGCTTCCACATCGACGGCCTCCGCGAGGAGGGTCTTCCCGTCCCTGCGCCTTCAACCGTCGCGAGTACCGAGGTCGACGCCGCTTGATCAGGCATCCCGCTGGATAGGGCAGGTCATGCAGTGGGGGCCGCCCCTCCCCCGGCCCAGCTCTCCGCCTGCTATGGGCAGGACCTCGACGCCGTTGGCCCTCAGGTGGGCGTTCGTGGTCACGTTCCGCTCGTAGGACACCACGACACCGGGCTCCAGCGCGAAGACGTTGCAGCCGTCGTCCCACTGTTCGCGCTCTGAGGAGAACACGTCCTGTGTGGGCGTCAGGACACGGATCTCGTCCAGTCCGGCCGCCTGAGCGATCGCGCGGTGCATGTCCTCAGGCGGGTGGTCGGTCACCTTGAGTTCCTTGCCCCCGTCGGCGCCACCGTCCCCGGGCTCCAGGGTCGAAGACGGGAGCATGCCGAGGCCCGCGTACTTGGTGAAGACGCCGTAGTCGACCTCGGTCATGACGGTGTCCAAATGCATCACGGCGCGCGCGTGCGGCATGCGCAGGCACAGGATGCGTTCGGCGCCGCCGCGGGCGAACATCTCCCGTGCGAGCAGCTCCACCGCCTGCGGCCGGGTGCGCTCGCTCGTGCCCACGAGCACGGCTCCGTTGCCGATCGGCATCAGGTCCCCGCCCTCGATCGTGGCGGGGGCGTGCGAACGGCCGCGGTTCCACACCTCGAAGCCGCCTTGGGCGAACATCGGGTGCCACTGGTAGACGGCCTCGTAGTGGATGGTCTCCCGGCGGCGGGCCTTCTTGCGCATGGCGTTGATGGTCACGCCGTTGTACAGCCACGCCGAGGTGTCGCGGGTGAACAGGTGGTTGGGCAGAGGGTCGAGCACGAAGTCGTCGTCGGCCAGCGAGTGCAGCCACAGTGAGGCGGGGTCGTCGATGCGCTCGCGGATCTCGGCCTTGGTGATGCCGCCGATGAGGAAGCGCCGCAGCTCGGTGTCGTCCATGGCGTCCAGGGCGGAGCGGATGGGGCCCGCGGCCTGGGGGCCGTGGAAGCGCTCGTCGACGACCTCGGCGAGGATGTGGGCGCGGGCGTCGGGGACGGCCAGCACCTCCTCCAGCAGCTCGTGGAAGTAGTGGACGCGCACGCCGTGCTCGCGCAGGAGGTCGGTGAAGGCGTCGTGCTCCTCTTCTGCGCGGCGCTCCCAGAGCACGTCGTCGAAGAGCAGGTCGTCCTTGTTGGACGGGGTGAGGCGCCTGAGCTCCAGGTCGGGCCGGTGCACGATGACCTGGCGCAGGCGGCCGACCTCCGAGTCCACGCGGAACACCATGCGTACGCGCCTCCCGATCTCCGGAGTTCCGACGCAGGCTGCATTCCCCCGCTGGGGCGCCCGGAACCCGCACTCCCGGCCCAGAAGCCCGGGAGGTCCCCGGAATACCTAGGATGGTGGGACGTGAGTACCGACGCCGCCGCCGAGCACCCCGGCGGACTTCCCAGCGCTCCCCGGTTCGCCAACCCGTTCGCGGCCGGGCGGCTGCGCGCGCTCGGCGACTCGATCCCGCCGACGTGGATGGTGCTGGTGGGCATCGTGTCGGTGCAGGCCGGGGCCGGGGTGGCGAAGAACCTGTTCGCGGTGCTGCCGCCGAGCGCGGTGGTGTGGCTGCGGCTGCTGACGTCGGCCGTGCTGCTGCTGGTGCTGGCCCGCCCGGCGCTGCGCGGGCGCACGCGCGCCGACTGGGCGGTGGTGGTTGGCTTCGGCGCGGCCTTGGCCCTGATGAACTTCTCGATCTACCAGGCGATCGCCCGCATCCCGATGGGGATCGCGGTGACGATCGAGTTCCTGGGGCCGCTGGCGGTGGCGGTCGCCGGGTCGCGGCGGAAGACGGACGTGGTGTGGGTGGGGCTCGCCGCCGTCGGCGTGGTGCTCCTGGGCCGCGACGACGGTTCGGGGTCGGTCACCCTGGCCGGGGCGCTCTTCGCCCTGCTGGCCGCGGTGGCCTGGGCGGGTTACATCCTGCTGAGCGCGGCCACCGGGCGCCGGTTCTCCGGGACGTCCGGGCTGGCGATCGCGAGCACGGTGGGCGTGGTGCTGGTGGCCCCGGCGGGCATCGCCGAGGGCGGCACCGCGCTGCTGGACCCGCGCCTGCTGCTCTTCGGGCTGGTGGTCGGACTGCTGTCCTCGGTCGTGCCGTACACGCTGGAGATGCAGGCCCTGCGGAGGATGCCGCCGAGGGTGTTCGGCATCCTGATGAGTCTGGAGCCAGCGGCGGCCGCGCTGGTCGGCCTGGCCCTGCTCGGGGAGATGCTGACGGTGTGGCAGTGGGCGGCCGTCCTGTGCGTGGTGGCCGCGAGCGCGGGGGCGACGAGGTCGCAGCAGCGCTGCGAGAAGCGCGAGCAGGCAGAGAAGTGCTGAGAAGCCGCAGCAGCCCCTGAACATCTGGGCATGACAGCAGGTGTCCCCTGGCGGGGGGTTGAAGACCAGCAAACCGACCGACCAGGGGCTCGTACTCTGCACCGCTACCAGCAAGCGCCGCTGGACGAGATGTGCGACCTACCGAATGCCGCCTGTGTCACGGAAGGAATCCCATCTCAATGGAGTGGACCTGACTCTTGGAGAGAACGCCTCGGTATGCGTGAACATCGTCAATGCCACCGATCCAAGCGCCGTCTCCGCCATCTGCAGAAGTTCCACCGATGACGAACGGTGCGTCAGTGTGGCCCGAGCTTTCGATCTCCTCCATGGCGGCCTCAACCCCATCGACGTAGAGCACCAGCTCGCCACGGGCGAAGTCATACACACCGGCGACATGCTCCCACTCGCCCGCAAGGGGCGTCCTTTCGGAGTAGGCACTCGTCACCGTGCTTCCATCCCGCATGGTGACCACCCAGCGCATGCGACCGTCGACCACTGCGGTGCCCAATTTCATGCCCGTGCCCGCCTTATCGGTCTGGGCGACCACTGATGCAGCCTTCTCAGCATCGTCGGGCCGAGCCCATGCGGCCACGCTGAAGCTGCGGTCGGTCCTGACCGCCGGCTCTTCGGTGATGATCCGCTCGACGCCGCTGAAGGCAGCGGCGTCGGTGAACGTCTGATCGTTCAGCTCCCCACTCCAAACGGCGGCAGGGTCTCCCTCCAGCGTTCCATCAAGGCGGCGGTCTGAAGCGTCGGAAGCCACTGTTCCTTCCGCTTCGTCCAGTTTCCATCTGCCTTCCAGCGCAGGAACGCTGGCAAGTTTGTATGGGTCGCCACGGTCGTCCGTGCCGTCGTCGAAGACCTTGCGGTCCCAGACTCGAAGGTCGTCGATCGCGCCGATCCATGGTCGGACAGACTGTGCCCCTACCCCACCGGCACCGACGACCAACGGCCCCTCCACCGCCGCCGCTTCCGCGACGTTGCCGGTGTCGGTCTGCTTCACGCCGTCCACGTAAAGCTTCGCTGTGTCCTCGGACTGATCGATGGTCCCGAGCAGATGAGTCCAGACGCCTTCCCGCGCAGGCTCGTCCGAGATCACCTGTATGCTTCCGGCCTCACCGGACGCGTCGCGGACGGGAACCTGCATGGACCAGTTGTCCAGACCCGACGACGTCCGGTACCCCAGCGCTACACCGTTGACGGGTCCGCCTTGAGCGACTGCGGTTCGGTCCTCTCCCTTATCGTCCAGCCGCACCCACGCAGAAAAGGAGAAGTCCTCTTCCGTCTGGATAAGCGACTCCTCGGTGGCGAGGGGAGCTTCTTGTCCATTGAACCGGACCGCCGCACCCTCAAGGCGTTGACGTTCTCCCACTCGCCCACGAGTCCATGTCAACGACGCCTCTCGCTCGAGCACCGCCCCGCTGTCGAGGATGTCCCCCGCAGAACCCCCCTCACCTTCATCGAATGGGAAAAGGCCCACAGGGTGCGCCAAGGGAGCGACCATAAACGTATAGACAGTCTCGCATTGAGACGACCGCCCCTCGACATCTACGGTGCGCGCCTTGATCGTGTGAGGTCCTGCGCTCTCCGGCGTGAAGGTGAGCGTCGCGTCGCCACCGACAGTCGACGGTTCGAGCCGCGTAGTACAAGACCCTGTATTGATTCCGTAGTAGTACGCCGCCGCATCGTCGACTCCGTTGGACGAGAACGTGAACTCCCCCGTGTCGCCGATTGTACCGCCCGCCACATGCCCTGCCGGATAATCACTGGAAATCACCTCTGGAGCGAGCTCGGGACCGGCCCCTCCTCCCTCCGTTCCGGCCACAGCCTGCCCACCTTGAAAAAAGACACCCCCGAGCGCGACAACCATTGCCGCCACCAGCTTCCCCTGCCTATATCTGACCATCACACCAACCCTCAATCAAGCCACCACCCGAATTTATCCCATGGAATTAAACAAACCAATCCAGGCACCTTCCGCAATCATCACCCCATAAAGGTCAAAACAAACGCGCACTGCAAAATCTAGCTAACCCAATAATATACCCCAACCAGGAAAGGAATGATAATGATCATACCTCCACCCCAGCGCAGAAAGCCTCGAAATTCTTTACCGTAAATACCATCATCCTGACCATCATCCTCTCCGGCAATAAATTGGACCATCGAATCACTGTATGCGACCCAGAGGACCGCAAGGACCACTAGCCCACCAAGAACGACAATTGCTTCAACATCCACTGTTACCCCACCCAAGGGGCAGCGATCGGCCCAAAGGGGCCTGGGCCTGGACCATAGGAAATTGGAAGTGATTTTCTATCGCGCAGGTCATACTGATAGTAGTCACCGGTCGACCCACCAGACATACCCACCCCAGGAGACCAAGCGATTCCGATTCCACGCTTACCATCAGGTCTATACTGCAGACTTCCACATCCCCCCGCCATTCCATAGGAAATGCATCCACCAAGCGAGTCACCATAAGTTTCTCGTGGACTAAACCTGTTAATTCCCACTACAAGTCCAATCCTCCCGCCAATGCGCCCAACTCTCCTCAAAAGAGACTCACCACGCCGCCCTCGAGACCAATCACCCCCAGGCGTACTCCACCCCGATCCAGCAATAATCAAAACACCATCTTGATAGTACACCCCACCACAATACCCTATAATTGGAGGGCAAACTTCAGCGCCAACCATTACATGCTTATTGATGAACGATAGAATTTCCTTCACCCAATACGACAATGCCTCAGAAACTATATCCAAACCTGGTTTAATATAACAATTAACCGCAATATTTAGGGGATTTGGCACACACCCCGGAGGCGCGCCGGGCACACCACCTGGCGGCCCTGAGAGCGCACGAGCACTGTCTAGAGCATTCCCAACGGGGTCTTTATATGATGTATTATCATATGGGTCGACGACAGGCTTAGGTGCACCATTTCTGTTTGTTGAACCGCCACTGAACCCCCTTCCTTTGGAGCCGCCTCCACCGTAGTATCCACTACCGCCGTATCCTCCGCCGCCCGAGGACCCGCTCCCGCCATTAATATAATTCCCCAGCGAATTACCGACCGATCCCCAGTCGACACCGGACCAGAAGGAGTCACTAGCGGAGCTCGACCCCCCGCCGCCCCAAGGCGGGCACATGCAGGGGTTGAGCCCGTTCGCGTCCGACAGAGTGACCGGGCTGTTATTCGCGTAGGAATACCCGTTCACCATTTGCGAGCCGCCTGTGTCCATGAGCGGGTCCACCGAGATGAACCGGCCGATCGCCGCATCATAGGCCCGCGCCCCCAACTGGGTCAGCCCCGTCGCCTCATCGACCGTCCCGCCGACATACCCCTTGTCCCCCGGCCAACTCGCCGAGGACGACCGCAGCTCACCGAAAGGCGTGAACCGGCGCTGCACCGTCTCACCCGTCCGCGCATCCAGCGCAAGCTGCGAAGAGCCGTTGTGGTCCGAGAACAGCCAGTGCATGCCCTCCGCGTCGCGCACCGCCACGGTCTCCCCGGCGTGCTCGTAGTACCGCACCGCCTCGGTCGCGTCCTCGCCGGCCGTCCACGTGATCTCCTGGCCCGGCAGGTACAGGGTCCACTCTGCCCCCTGGCGGCGGATCAACCGCTCACCGTCGGCTCCGTAGACGTAGTCCGTCTGAGCCGCTCCGCCCGTGACACTCTTGAGGTTGCCCTCGGCGTCCCAGGCC
>NZ_ANBH01000200.1 GCF_000341185.1 Nocardiopsis chromatogenes YIM 90109 | reverse complement strand
AGCTCCTGGTCACCGTCCTCGGAGTTGCGGCGCACCATGTTGCCCGCCTCGTCGTACTCGTACGTCGAGACGCTCTCGCCCTCATGGCCGCTCTGGTCGACCCGCGCCACACCGTGTCCCGGGCCGCCGCTCTCCGCCGTCCCGGTGTAAGCGCGGTCAGTCGTCCCGCCCGGGGTGCGCTTGGTCTCGCTGACCCGGTTCCCGGACTCGTCGTAGGTGTAGGAATCCCAGTAGGGCGCCGCGCCGCCGAGAGTGTCGGTGCTCGGGGCCTGAGAACAGGCGCTCTCGCCCGTGGCGTTCGGAGTCCAGGCCTCGGTCAGGCGCTGCAGGTGGTCGTACTGGAAGCACTGCACATCCGAAGGCCGTTCCTTGTCGGTGGGCTCATCGCGGATGGACAGGATATTGCCCGCGTCGTTGTAGTCGTAGAACTGCGTGGTCAGCGACCCCGCCCCGCCCTCGTGGACCATGCTGGCCTTCGCCAGTCGGTCGGTCGCCTCGTCGTAGACACGGGTCACCCAGGTCGACTCTGATCCGCTCGTGCCACGGTCGAACGCACGCTGAAGCAGGTCGCCGGTCTTGGAGTACAACGCCTCCTGGACGATGGTGGACGACCCGGTGAGCATGTCGGCCTGACCGATGTCGTCATATCCCGGCTGGACGACCTCCATGGACAGACCGCCTGCCGCCGGCATCCGCGTCGAACGCAGACTCCCGTCCGGGTTGTAGGCGTACAGGTACCGATACGTGCCCGCCAGCCCTTCCTCGCTCTCCGGGATGGTGACGTCCCTGGCCCGGACTCGGTTCATACGGTCATAGCCGAGGATCTTCGTGGTGTAGGCGTTCCCGTCGACGTAGCGGGTCGAAGAGGTCTGCTGCCCCTTGGCAACGGTGTCGTAGGTCCACTCCGCGCGCAGCGCACCGTCGGGGCCGTCGTCGCGCCGCTCGGTCTCCCGGCCCAGCGCGTCATAACCGGTGTAGAGGGTCCGCCCCCGCGCGTCCGTGGTGGTCACCAGCCGGTCGGCGGCGTCGTAGGTGAAGGTGGTCCGCCCGGTGTCGGGGTCGGTCTCCTCGACCTTCCGGCCCGCGAGGTCGTAGGTGTACTCCCAGGTGTTGCCGCCGGGGTCGGTGATCGTGGCGACCTCGTCGTTCTTGGCGTGGGTGTAGGTGGTTGCGTCGTACTCCCCGACCGGCTCGCGGCCGTGGTGGGTCCGCTTCTCGGTCGTGCGGCCGCGCGCATCGGTGATGGTGGTGGTGCCTGTGCCGCCCTCGGGCTCGGTGACGAGGGTGCGGTCCCCCAAGTACTCGGTGCTGGTGCGCCACTGCTCCTCGCCACGGGCGACGTGCACCGAGGCGGTCGCGCGGCCGGCGCCGTCGTACTTGGTCTCGGTCTGCCGGGGGATCTCGTCGTGGTTGTTGACGATGAACAGGTCCCCGGAGGGCTCCTGTTCGTTGTAGTACGTGTCGCGCTCGATCACGGTGTTGCCGCGGCTGTCGTGGAACACATCGGTGATCCGGCGCCCTCCGCCGGTCGCCGGCGACTGCGTCTGGCGCTTGCGCAGCAGGCCGTCGTAGATCTCGTACGAGGTGACGTAGTCAGCGTCGGCGTTGAGGGTCTTGGTGACCACCGCGGCGGGCGCGTCCTTGGCCACGTGGTACTCGAAGGCCATGCTCGGGCGGGGATTGTTGGCCTTGGGCCGGTCCGGCAGCCAGACCTGGGTGAGCCGCCCGAAGGCGTCATAGGTGAGATCCGCGCGGTTGCCGTTGGCGTCGATCTCGGCGACGGGGTTCCCGCGCAGGTCGTGCTCGGTCTTCTTGGTGTGTCCGAGCGCGTTCGTCACCGTGGTGGTGGTCGGAGTGCCGCCCGCCACGTCGGAGGCGTACTCGGTGGTCGTCGTGTTGCCGAGCGCGTCGGTCGAGGTGAGCGCACGCCCGTAGGAGTCGTAGGTCGTCTCCCCGGTCATCTGGTACTGCGGCTTGCCGTCCGCATAGTCGTCGACACGCTCGGTGGTGGTGGGCAGGCCCGCGGTGGGCGCGTCCCCATAGGGCTTACCGTCGAAGTGCGTGCGCACGTCGCTGATCACATCGGCGGGCTTGTCGGCGGTGTCGGCATCGGCGCAGGCCACGTCGAGCGTCTGCACCCGCGAGACCGTCTTCATGATCCAGGCATCGGTGTTGCGGTTGTAGGTGGTCAGCGTGCACCGGTCATCCGACGCGTCGTTGATGTCGCTCTCGTCGTGGGTCTCGACGACGTATCCGTGCTCGTCGAATGTGTTGGTGGTGCGGGTGGTGCGCCAGCCGTCCGCGCCGTCCTTGCCCAGAGCGGTGTAGGTCTCGCTGGACTTGGTCTTGATGATGTGGGCTTGGAGGGTGCCCCAGGAGTACTCGCGCTCGGCGGTCTCCTTCTTCCAGGGCTCGCTGATGGTCTTGGACACCACCGCGCCGTCGGGGCCGTTGCGGGTGATGACCTCGCGAGTCTGGCCGTTGAACT
>NZ_ANBH01000199.1 GCF_000341185.1 Nocardiopsis chromatogenes YIM 90109 | reverse complement strand
TCGGGCAGCTCGTCGCCGTCCATGCCCCGGTAGTAGAGGTACTCCTCCTCGGTCTGCGTCGCGTCCTGATGGCCGGTGCGGACCTTGACGGTCCCATAGCCGCGGAAGACGGACCAGGTCTGGTTCTCCTCGGGGGTGATGCCGTCGGGCTTCGCGTGCGCCCAGGCCGCGCCGCCCTCGTACTCATAGGAGGTGATGACGTCGGGCTGGTCGCCGACCAGGTCGATCTCGGCGACCTGGGTGACGGTGTACTTGTGGAACCAGTCGGTGAGCTCTTCCTCTCCTTCGGGGGTCCAGATCACCGGGTAGCAGCGCTTGGTGTTCTCGTGCGGCTTCGGTGTCTCGCCGGCCGTGCACTCCGGTTGCGAGTAGGAGACGTCGACCTGGCCGCCGGTCTCGGTGTAGATGGCGGTGACGCGCCACTTGTACATCTCGGCCAGGCCGTCGGTGGTGGCGTCGACCCGGTTGACCATCGGGGTGCCGCCGAAGGTCACCGAGGGGTAGGCCTGCGGGTCGCCGCTACCGGTGTGGCCGGGGTGGGTGATGGAGTCCAGCCACAGGCTCTGCGGCCTCGCGGGTCTTGACGGCGAGCACCTGGGTGAACCCGTCCACCGAGGCGGTGAGCACCAGGTCCACGCCCGGCAGCACCTCCGGGTAGGTGGCCTGCGCGCCCTCCAGCTCTGGTTCGGGCAGGCTGCCCGGCCAGTCCAGTTCGACGGCGTTGGAGCCGATCCCCACGCGGGCCATCGGTGCCTGATCGCCGCCGCCGGAGAAGGCGACCTCGGCCGCCGACGCCTTGGGGCGCACCGTTCCGTCACCGGCGGCGACCAGGTCGGTGTCGACCGGGGCCCACCCGTCGTCGGCGCGGACGCGCTGCGGGACCGGGGAGGTCTCCATGGTGAAGGAGCCGTCGGGTTCGGCGAAGACCTGCGTGGTCTCGTCGGTGAAGGACTCGATCTCCACGCGCTCGCCCGAGGCGGCGGCCTGCCCGGCGGCCTCCTCCTCCGGGGAGTGGTCGCTCGGCTCGGCCGCGGCCGGGGCGGCCAGCAGGGATGCGGTCAGCAGCAGGCCCAGCGAGGCCGATGCGGCCCCCGCAGGCTTTCCGGACGGCATTCGGACACACCTGTCTCAGGGTCGGGGGATGAGCCCACCTGGAGCGGGTGCGGCAGGCCGTGCGTAAAACGCGGATCAACGTAAGCGGTCTCCCCATCCGCCGCAATGCGTGCTATAGATCACAAAGGTTTCTTTCCTGACTTTACGTAGCCCCTTGAGCTGCAAACCTGAGAATCTGTTCAGGTTTTCCGGGAGTCTCCCGGGGATCCCGTGTCCGTGTCCGGCCACGCCCGCAATCGCGTTGTTATGTCTGTTATGTCCTCTTTACTTTCGCGGCGTACCGTCCAGTAGGCCGCATCTTCGCAGGCCACAACAGTCGTGCCCGGATTCCGGGTGAACAGGTGAAACGTCGAGGCGTCCCCCGCTCCGCCTCCGGAAGGACCGTCGCATGGGCGTCAAAGCGCGTATCAGAAGAGCGGGGAAGCACCTCCTCCCGCCCACCGTCCGGACACGCGTCGAAGAGGAGCGCCGCCGCGAGCGCGAAGCCGCTGCGGAGCGTAAGCGGGCCGAGCGCAAGGCCGCCGAAGAGCGCGACCGCGCCGAGCGCATCGTCCTCAAGCGCCGGGCCCTGCTCGCCTCCGACAAGCGCCTCCGCCCCTTCACCGGCCCGGACGGCCAGGAGCTCGTCGGCCGCCTCGCCGACTCCTTCACCTCCCGCGATGCCTCCGCGCACAACCTCCGCCTGGTCACCGAGGCCGCCGTGCACGCCGGCGCCGACTACTTCCTCGTGCCCGGCCGCTCGCGCACCCGCCACGTGGTGGGCCTGCGCCGCGCCGACAAGAAGGCATTCCTGGAGGCCATGCGCGCGCTGTACGGAGCGAGCTCCGTCTATGCCGCCACGCCCGCGCCGGGCGGCGCGCTCGCCGCCGGGCCCGCGCTCTATGCCGAGGGCGCCCTGCCCTCCGAAGTCAAGAAGAGCGCCGTGATCCGCTTCGGCCGCCACCTCCTCGGCCCGGACGGCCAGCTCCTCTCGGGCCTGGAGCACGGGTGCGACGTGGAGTTCTGGCGCGAGGGCGAGTCGCTCCTGGCCGACGAGGCCTACGCGGACAAGTACGCCCGGCTGCGTGTCCAGGCGCCCGAGGAGGTGCTCGCCGCCTCCTGGGTCGCCCCGCGCCGCAACCAGGTCGCCGACGTCCTGCCCGCCGACCAGCGCGTCCCGGCGACCGCGCTGGTGGACGGACGCGAGCACCCCACCTTCGCGCCGTTCACCCGCCCGCGCCCCGACCGGGTCGACTTCCCCGTCGACGCGGTCTTCACCTGGGTGGACGGCGACGACCCCGTGCTGGCGGCCGAGCGCGAGCGCCACCGCGGGGGCACCGGCGAGATCGCGGCCCGCGAGACCGGCGCCTCCCGGTACACCGACCGCGACGAACTCCGGTACGCGCTGCGGTCACTGCACACCTACGCGCCGTTCATCAGGCACGTCTACATCGTCACCGACCGCCAGACGCCGCGCTGGCTGGACACGTCGGCGAGCGGGGTGACCGTCGTCGACCACCGGGACATCTTCACCGACCCCTGGGTCCTGCCGGTGTTCAACTCGCACGCCATCGGCACGCAGCTCCACCACATCGCCGGGCTCAGCGACCGGTACCTGTACCTGAACGACGACGTCTTCTTCGGCCGCCCGGCCGCCGCCGAGGACTTCTTCCACGCCAACGGCATCGCCCGTCTCCCCTTCTCCCCCTTCCAGTTCGGGCTCGGGGAGCCGCACCCCCAGGAGCCCGCGCCCAACTCGGCGGGCAAGAACGTGCGCAGGCTCATCGAGGCCGAGCACGGGCGGTTCATCACCAACAAGTTCAAGCATGTCCCGCACCCCCAGATCAGGGAGGTGATGGAGGAGCTGGAGAAGACGTTCGCCGAGGCGGTCGAGGCGACCGCGGCCTCGCGGTTCCGGTCGACGGACGACATCGGGATGGGCGCGACCCTGCACCACCACCACGCGCTGCTGACCGGGCGCGGCGTCCCCGCCGAGTACCGGCTGCGCTACGTCGACGTGGCGACCGACGACGCCCGGGAGCGCCTGGAGGAGCTGCGCACGCGGCGCTCCCACGACTTCTTCTGCCTCAACGACGTGGACACGCCGCCGGAGCGCAAGGAGGAGGTCGACGCCATGGTGGGCGGCTTCCTGGCGGAGTACTTCCCCTTCCCCTCCCCCTGGGAGAAGGAGGGGGCCTAGGACACCGGCCTACGGCGCCCCTCCTGACCGGCCGCGCGCCGCCGTGGGCCGCCGACACGCCAACGGCGCCTGGCGGCCCGGGGCGGGGAGCGCCGCCTTAGTCTGGGACGACGACCCCACACCGGGCCAGGGCGGGCTGCACCGATGGACATCGACACACTGGTCAATCTCGGTCTGGTACTGACGTTCGTCCTGCTGGGAGGCGTCTTCGCCGGGACCGAGCTGGCGCTGGTCTCGCTGCGGGAGAGCCAGATCCGCCGACTGGAGAAGCGCGGACGGCGGGGCGCCGAGGTCGCGGCGCTGGCCCGCGACCCCAACCGGTTCCTGTCCGCCGTGCAGATCGGCGTCACCGTCACCGGTTTCTTCTCGGCGGCCTACGGGGCCTCGACGCTGGCCCCGGACTTCGCCCCGCTGCTGGTGGGGGCCGGTCTGGCCGAGCCGCTCGCCGACGGGATCGCGCTCGTCGTGCTCACCCTGTTCGTCGCCTACCTGTCCCTGGTGCTGGGCGAGCTGGTGCCCAAGCGGTTCGCCCTGCAGCGGGCGGCCGGGATCTCGCTGGTCGTGGCGCCGCCCCTGGACAAGTTCGCCACCGCGATGCGCCCGGTCATCTGGCTGCTGTCGGTCTCCACCGACGCGGTGGTCCGGCTCTTCGGCGGCGACCCGTCCGCCAAGGGCGAGCACGTCAGCCGCGAGGAGCTGCGTGAGATGGTGACGAACAGCGCCGACCTGTCCAGGGACGAGCGGGAGATCGTGGCCGACGTCTTCCAGGCGGCGGACCGAACGGTACACGCGGTGATGCGGCCGCGGGTGGAGGTGGAGTTCCTCGAGGCCGACATGGACACCGCCGATGCGGCCGCCCGGGTGGCCGACCTGCCGTACTCCCGCTACCCGCTCAGGGGCGAGGACGTCGACGACGTCGTCGGATTCCTCCACATCCGCGACCTCTTCGTGAACATGGGCCGCGGCGGGCGCCTCCGCGACATCATGCGGCCGATCGTGGCCCTGCCCGCGACCAACCGCGCCCTGACGGCGCTGGGCCTGATGCGGGACGAGCGGACCCACATCGCGGTGGTGGTCAACGAGTACGGGGGCACCGACGGCATCGTCACCCTGGAGGACCTCGTCGAGGAGCTGGTCGGCGAGATCCAGGACGAGCACGACGCCCCCGAGCCGCCCGCCGGGGCGGAGGGCGGCTCGGGGACCTATGAGGCGGGTCTGCGCCTGGAGGAGTTTGCCGAGCAGACGGGCCTCCGCCTGCCGTACGGGCCGTACGAGACGCTGGGCGGGCTGGTCATGCACCGCCTGGGGCGGATCCCCCGAGAGGGCGACTCGGTGACGGTGGACGGGTGCGTCCTTCGCGTCGTCCGGATGAGCGGCAACCGCACCCTCCTCGTCGAGGTGCGCGGTCCCGGTCCGGGGCGGGCCTGAGCGGGACGGCCGCGGCCGCTACGGCAGGTCGTCGGTGACCCGCTTGCCGTCCGCGTCCTTGGTGATGTGGAAGCGGTCGACGACCTCTCCCCCGCGGGTCTTGGAGACGTAGTCCAGGCGCGCCCCGTCGACCTCGACGACCTGGTAGGTCTGCGTCTCCTCGCGCTGGACCCGCGCCTCGGCGCCGTTGTCGGTCCAGTTGGCCTCGCTGACCCCGTACATCTTCGGGCCGGTCACCGCGACCGCGTAGACCGGGCCGGTCTGCACGTCGGGGTCGCCGGTGCGGTTGGCGACCAGGTTGCCGCGGCCGTAGCCGTGGTCGTGGCCCTGGAGCACCAGGTCGACGTCGTACTCCTCGAAGACCTCCAGCCACATGTCGCGCAACCGCCCGTTGTCCCGGGTCGGCGAGTTGGAGAAGACCGGGTGGTGGAAGGTGACCACGGTCCACGGGTTGGGGTTGTCCTCCAGCACTCCGCGCAACCAGTACTGCTGGTCCTCCAGCCAGTCCTTCGTGTCGAACCACGGGGCGTTGCGGTAGTTGGAGTTGAGCACCACGAACCGCACGCCCTGGTGGTCGGTGTAGTAGACGGTGTCCTCCAGGTCGTCGTCATCGGGTCCGTTGCCCGCGCCCGGGAACTGCAGGCCCCAGTGGTCGGTGATGCTCCACCCGGAGTACTCGTGGTTGCCGGGGGCGGCGACCTGGTTCACGGTTCCGGTGGCGTCCTGGCCGAACGCGTCGAACCACTCGCCCCACTCGGCGTCGGACCCGCCGGAGTTGACCAGGTCCCCGGCGTGCACGGCCAGCTCGGCGTCCGGGGCGTCGGCCAGCGCGGCCTCGATGGTGGGGGCGGCGCCGCCGGTGATGTCGTTCTGCACGTCGCCGAAGTAGAGGAAGCGGAACGGCTCGGGCCCGTCGGCGGCGGTCCCGAAGGCCAGCCAGTCGCCGAACGCCCCGCCGTCGGCGGAGCCGACCCGGTAGCGGTAGTCGGTGCCGGGTTCGAGGCCGTCGGCGGTGGCGCGGTAGTGGACGCCGTCGGTGGTGCCGGTGCGCTCGCCCTCGACGCGCCGCACCTGGTCGGGGGCCGAGGCGGGGGCGATCTCCAGGACGGGCGCGTAGTCGTCGGCGGCCCGCCAGGTGACGGTCTGGGAGGTGGAGGGGTCGGCGGTGGGCGACAGGGTGGTGCGCTCGGGTGCGGCGGCCGCCTGGGCGGGCGCGGCCGCGGCGGCGAACGCGAAGGTCAGGGCCGCGGCGGCGGCTCCGCGGCGCACGGCGGCCCCGGGCGCGCGACGGGCACGGGGGAAGGGGGATCTGGCCATGGCTCCTCATCCACACGGGGGCGGT
Source organism: Nocardiopsis chromatogenes YIM 90109 (assembly GCF_000341185.1). Classification (GTDB taxonomy): domain Bacteria; phylum Actinomycetota; class Actinomycetes; order Streptosporangiales; family Streptosporangiaceae; genus Nocardiopsis_A; species Nocardiopsis_A chromatogenes. The sequence continues at coordinate 35,142 of NZ_ANBH01000199.1, read as the reverse complement.
GCGGTCGTCCGTGACGATAAGGAACCATGGGTAACGTGTGGTGAATAGTCGGGTACGGGGCGGATTCCTCGCCGGGGCGGTCGGGCCAGGGGGCCGGACCGCCCCGGCGTGCCCGTCAGGCCTTGCGGGCCAGACCGCAGTACTGGGCCACCCGGTCCGACGGGCGGACGATCCCCTCGGGCCGCCAGTCGGTGCAGGACACCACACCGGGGTCGAGCAGTTCCAGCCCCGCGAACATCGCCTCGATGTCGGCGGCCGTGCGCAGCAGCAGCGGCGTGGAACCGCTCTCGTTCCAGATGCGGGCGCCCTCCTCGGCGTTCTCCTTGCGCACCTCGGTCGTGCTCAGGGACAGCGCCAGGAGGCTTCCCGCGGGCACGGCGGCCATGACCGCGTCGATGATCTCCATGGCCTGCTCGTTGTCGGGGACGAACTCCAGTACCGCCAGGAACATCACCCCGACGGGGCGGTCCAGGTCCAGCGTGCGGCGCGCCCCGTCCAGCACCCTTCCCGGCTCACGCAGGTCGGCATGGACGTAGTCGGTGGCCCCCGGGGCGCCGTCGGCCATGAGGGCGGTGGCGTGGGCCAGCACCACCGGGTCGTTGTCGACGTAGACCACGCGCGCGTCCGGGTCGGCCTGGCGGGCGATCTCGTGCGTGTTGCCGGGCCCGGGGATCCCCGTACCGATGTCGAGGAACTGGCCGACGCCGTGCTCGGCCGCCATGCAGCGCACGGCGCGCGCGAGGAACGCCCGGTCGGCGCGGGCGTTGGCCGCCATGTCCGGGATGGCCTCCAGGACCTGGTCGCCCGTCTCCCGGTCGGCGGCGAAGTTGTCCTTGCCGCCGAGCCAGTAGTCCCAGATGCGGGCCGGGTGCGAGACGGAGGTGTCGATCCCGGCCGGGACGCGGCCCGGCGTGCCGACGGTGTCGGAGTCGGGCTTCATCCACGCGGGAACGTCGGTCATGAGGGGGTCCGTTCCGGTCGGGGCCATGACGGCGGCCCCGGGCAGCCTAGGGACTCCCGACGGTCGGCGGATGGGACGTTCGGCCCTCTGAGGCGGCCGACTCCGGCCATGGCCCGCGGGACGCACGCACGAGCGCGGGGCACGAGCAGCGCGGGCAAGGGGCGCTCAGGCCTCGGCCACGTCCTCCGCGTGCCGGTCGAAGAGGTCCTCGGCCAGGTCGTGCGGGACGTCCCGGTGCTCCCAGGTGCAGTTGCAGCATCTCAGGGTCACCGTCGGGGCGTACTCGTACCGCGGGGCCCCGCGCGGCCGGGGGACGAGGCTGCGGGTGCCGGACTTGATCACCCAGTGGCCGTTGCCCGCGTCCAGCTGGACCGAATAGGGCTCGACGGACATGCCGCACCTCCGGAGGACGGGACCTTCGGCGAGGATCTGTGCTTGGGAAGACGAGGGGCGGCCGGGGAGAGGTTGCCGCCTGCACACCGGGTTTTCCGGGTTTTCGCAGCCCACCGACCGGATTCGGCCATGATCAGGACGCAGGGCGATCACCGGGTTACCGTGATCATGACCCCCTGGCCAGGGAAGGGGCCGTCCATGGGCAAGCACGGCAACCCCGACCAGCCCCAGGACCGACGAGGCGACCCCAAGGACAACGGCTCCCAGCACCCCTCCCCCCACAGCGGCGGCGGAGAGAAGACCGGCACGTGACGACGTTCGATCAGAGGCGAGTCACGCTGGTCGAGCGACTGTCCGACCGTGCAGGCTCTCGGACCTTGGTGGAATTCACACCCGATGGCGATGATCTCGAAGCCCACCGTTTCGCGGTCCTCGGAACCTGTGCGCGGAGATCGGCCGCGCACGCACAGCTTGGCAGCGGGCGGGGCGCCCGGGGCGGGAGCGGCTCGGGCTGACGGTCGGCGCCGACGGCGCCCAGACCCTGTGGGTGGACACCCCGGAGCGGGTTCTGGCGCCGTGACCGTTCCCGGGCCGCCCGCCGTCGCGGCCGGAGAACGGCCGGAAACCGACGGGTGCGCCGGTTCTCCCGCGCGGTACATTCGTGCGATGCCCGGAACGACTGCAGACTCACCCGGCTCCCCCGCCTCCCCCGGCCCCGTCACCGCCGACGACCTCGACCGCGCCGTCCGGCTCGCCGTGGACGCGCTCCACGGGGCTCCCGACGACGGGTGGGACGGCAAGGCCGGTGCGCTGGATTGGTCCTGCTGGGAGACCTGCGAACACCTCGGCGACGACCTGTTCGCCTACGCCGTCCAGCTCGGCCCCAGGAACCCGCCCCTTGAGGGCGAGGTGCCGTTCGTATGGGAGAGCCGCAGGTCCGGCGGTCCCCACAACGCCGTCCACGCCGATAGGGAGGCCGGTCCCGCGGGCCTGCTGCAGACCTTGGAGGCGAGCGGCGCGCTGCTGGCCGCCATGGTGCGCACGGCCTCTCCCCGGACACGCGCCTACCACCCCTTCGGCGTCTCGGACCCGGAGGGCTTCGCCGCCATGGGGGTCGTGGAGACCCTGGTACACACGCACGACCTGGCGCAGGGGCTCGGGCTGGAGTGGGAGCCCCCGGCGGACCTGTGCGCCCGGGTGCTCGCGCGTCTGTTCCCCGACGTGCCGGTGCCTGAGGACGGCTCGGAGGAGGACTCCGATTCCGGCCCCTGGGCGGCGCTGTTGTGGGCGACCGGCCGGGCCGACTTGCCCGGGCGGCCGCGTCGGACCGAATGGCGCTGGGACGGCACCCCTCGGCCTCCTCGGCCTTAGGGGCGGGCCGGGGTCTGCGGCCCGCCGCCGTCTTCGGACGGAGCGGTGGGCCGCAGACCCCGCACTCAGCAGGGAGCGCCTACTCCTTCGCCGTCATGGTCGGCATCACGGTGAAGGCGAACCCGGTGCTCGTCGGGCGCCGCAGCGGGACATCGCTCTTGACCCGGCGCAGGACCTCGCTCCTGCTGAGGCCGAGCCCTTGGGCGATGAGCCGTTCCGGGCGCACCGGCACCGGGGCCTCGAACACCACGTCCACGTCGACCGGCCAGGGCTCGTCGAGCCAGGGCGAAAGCACGTCCAGCCGCCAGGCCCCCGTCCAGTCGAGGGTGAAGCGGTTGCGCCGGGCGAGTTGCGGATCCAGCAGTGTGGACGCCACCAGCTCCGGGTCACTGGTGTGGTAGCCGTCGAGGTCAGCCGGGTCGAGGGTCCTGACCGGCGCACGGTCGTGCACGGTGAGCTTGTGGGTCCGGTCGCAGGAGGTGCAGCGCACCAGCAGCCACACGTCCAGCAGCTTGCCGTTGGCGTTGACGCGGAACCTGCCGTCGCCGGTGGTGGCCGACTCCGAGCGGCAGTCCGGGCACCGCATCGACAGCAGGGGCAGCCCGGTCCGGCGGACGACCCAGGGCAGCACGATATTGAGGTGTGAAGACATAGAGCTCTCTAAGACCTGACACGAGGCCGATTACGCGCGGCCTCGAACGCTGCGTCACCGGGCGCGCGAAGGCAGCCCGGCAGAGCCGACGGAAGAGCGTCGGCTTACAGGTGAGCGGTAAAAGGTGTCAGGTCTACAGAGCAGGCGGGGTCAAGCGCTATGTCCTTCGTCCTCGGTGTGACTGGGCCGCAGAGAAGGTAGGGGAGGCGGGACGTCAGGGGCAAGTGGTTTTCCGCGCCCTTCGTCGGCGCCTCCCCGGTCGCCCCCGGCGCCGGAGCGGACGCGTGGAGCGCACGGCGGAGGGCCCGGCGTCGCGCCGGGTCCTCCGCCTTCGGCGGCTACCCCACCCACGGCCAGTCGGCCGAGCGGCCCGCCTCGATCAGCGGGACCATACGGAAGGCCGCGTCCGACAGCCCGCCGAAGGTGTGGCGGTGTGCCTCCCCGCTCGGGCCGTGGCCGTACTTGTAGCCCGCGAGGTTCCAGGTGTAGACGGGAACCTCCGGCGGGACCGCCTTGGTGGGCTCGGCGCCCCTGCGCCCGGCCCACGCCTGCTCGTCGGTGACGATGACGACCCTGTCGTGCCCGTGGAAGCCGTCCCGCACCGCCTTGGCGGTCTGGGTGCCGCCGCGCGCGCCCCAGAAACGTTCGACGACCTTCAGCAGGGCGTCCCCGCGCCGGACGGGCACGGGTTCGCTGTTGGTGTCGAACTGGACGAGGTCGGCCTCGGCACAGCGCAGTGCCAGGGCCGCGCCGAAGATCTGCGCGGCCGCGGCCCTCGACAGGTCCGAGCGCGCCGAGAGGCGTGCGCCCATGGATCCGGACTGGTCGACCAGGACGAGCGTGCGCCCGTCCAGGTGCGGCACGTTCTCCAGGCAGTGCCCGAGCGCCTTCTCCAGGGCGTGGCCCCACCGCAGGGACGGGGCCGCCTTGTAGGCGGACAGGAACCGCATGGGCAGCTGGCGGGACCGGGCCACCTCGTCGGGGTCGGCGAGCCTGGCGGCGACGCGTTCGGCGACGTCGTCCGAGACACCGGCCTCGTCGAAGTTGCGCAGGTTCCGCAGCAGGGCCATGTACCCCATGGAGGGGATGAGTGCCTCCCACAGCTTCGCCTTGTCGACCCGGTCACCGGCCATCGACAGCGCGTTCTCCCACGTCATCCCGGCCCTGCGCAGCGCCTCGGGGTCGAGCAGCGCCGCCGGGTCGGTGTCGGCCCGGCTCCGCAGGGCGGCACCGCGGGTCAGGACGCCCAGGCCCTCGGGGATCGGGGCGTCCACGCGGTGGCGCCGGTCGATGGCGTGCTTGAACAACGCGCCCTGCCAGGGCTTGTCGGCGGCCGGAGAGGCGTGGACCAGCTCAAGCACGTCGCCGAAGCGGAACCCCTTGGAGGCGGTGTCGTACTTGAGCAGGGAGCGCTCGGTGTACAGACGGGCGGCGGCGTCGGCGATGCCGCGCTTGACGGGCTTGGGCACGGCGCGGCCGTAGCGGCCCGTCCAGTAGGCCAGCGCCTCCCCGGGCTCGTCGGCGCGCGCCATCGCGGCGTCGACCATCTGGCGGGAGTATCCGTACTCCCCTGCCCCGACGCGCGCCCGAGCGCCTTCGAGGGCGGCCACCAAGGCGGCGCTGCGCATGTTGGCCTCGGTGCGCAGCCAGCGCACGAAGCCGGTGAACCAGTCGGGGTCGTCGACCGCGAGGCGATGCACCAGGCCCCGGTACCGGGCGTCGCGCTCATCGGCGTCCTCGTAGAAGGTCTGCTCGCCGACCATGTTGGACACGGCCAGCAGGAACAGCTCACTGCGGGCGTCACGGGCGTAGCCGGGGGCGCCCTCGTAGGTGAGGCCTGAGGGGACCTGTTCTGAGGTGATGGGGCCGCGCCCGGAGGGGTGGGCACCGGTCCGGTTGAACTTTGACATGGAGAAGGCTCCTTCCGCACCGGGAGGAGCCGTATTCAGAAGGGACGCCCGAGGTCGAGGTCGACGGCGGGCACATGAAGCGCTCTACCGATTGAGCTACACCGGCTGAGCCGGTGACAGGACTCGAACCTGCAACCACTCGATCCTCAGTCGAAGTAACCGCCGTCTGCGCACCGGGCGCCCCTTCTGAAATGAGGCCCTCCCGAGATCGATGGTGACGACGGCTTCCCCGCCGTGAGGCGAGTTCTCAGGCGCCGTAGGCCCGCGTGATTTCACCAGAAGTATCCGCCGCCTTCGCACCGGGAGGTGCCCTCAGAAGCTAACAGCGCCCCCCTACGCGGAGAAAACGGTTTTCTCCAGGCACCGTTCGTCGGCGTCGATTCCGTTCCCCGTACCGGCGGATCCGAGCACCTTCTTCCTCCCGGCCCTCGGCACCGTGCCCGGGTCAGGCCTTCGCGGCGGCCGTGTCGGGCCCGGCGGCCTTCCCCTTCTCCGCCTCCCCCTCGGCGGCGACGCGTTCAGCGGTGGCGAAGTACAGGCGCAGGATCGCGATCCACACCACCGCCGAGCCCAGGACGTGCAGCACCACCAGCCACTCGGGCAGGCCGGTGAAGTACTGGACGTACCCGATCGTGCCCTGGGCCACGATCGCGGCGATCAGCAGGAGGCTCTGCCGCCGGGCGGCGGCGGGCCCGTGGCGAGTCAGCACGGCCATCGCAATGGCGCCGATGCTGGTCGCCCAGGCCAGCAGCGAGTGGGTGCGGGCCACGGCCACCATGTCGAACCCCCAGCGCGGCGCGTCGATGTCGCCGCCGTGCGGGCCGGTCCCGGTGACCACGGTCCCGGCGATCAGGAGCACGAACCCCATCGGGACCAGGGCGGTGGCCAGCAGCCGCGCGGCGGGCGTGACGGTGGGCCGCAGGACCCCCTGCGGCTCGCGGCAGCGCACGTAGAAGGCCATGGTGAGCACGACGACCACCATGGACAGCAGGAAGTGCGCGGCCACGGAGGCCGGGTGCAGCCCGCTCCACACGGTGATGCCGCCGACGACGGCCTGGCCCATGACCCCCAGCGGAATGGCGACGGCCAGGGCCGTGAGGTCGCGGCGCCGCGGCCGCATGCGCAGCACGGCCACCAGAACGATGACGCCGACCGCCAGCACCAGGAAGGTGAGCGTGCGGTTGCCGAACTCGATGGCGGCCTGCCAGGCGGTGTGCCCGGTGTCCACCGGGACGAAGCTGTCCTCGGTACAGCGCGGCCACTCCGAGCACCCCAGCCCGGAGGAGGTGACGCGCACCGTGGCGCCGGTGACGGCGATCCCGGCGTTGACGATCACGTTGCCCAGCGCCCACCACCGCAGGGTGCGCGTGGTGGGGTGCCAGATGGTGCGCGCGAGCAGCACGAGCGCGACCACCCCGGCGACGGCGAAGGCCACCTGCCAGGCCCACAGGGGCAGGGAGAGGATCTCGATGTCATCGGCCGCCAGCGCCGCCGGACCAGGCTCAACATGCATACGACACAATGTAGTACTGGCGCTCTGTGGCCCGAAACCGGGTCACGCATGATCGATGACCTGCGGCTGAACACGACGGCGAGGCTCCGCGCCGATCAGGTGGCACGTGCCGTGCGCACCATCCCCCGGCTCCTCTCCCTACCCCGGCCGGAACGTCCGGTACGACATGGATCCGTATGAGGACCTGCCCGAACCCGGCCCCCTATGTAGACTTGCTACATGGTCGATGACCTGAAGATCACCCCCAGCGTCGCGAAGGTGCTCCGCGCCTTCCTCGACGACCCCCGGCAAAGACGGTTCGGCTACGGCCTGATGAAGGACACCGGGCTCGCCAGCGGAAGCCTCTACCCCATCCTCGCCCGCCTGCGCACTGCGGGCTGGCTCGAAGCCGAGTTCGAGGACATCGACGAAGAGGCCGAAGGCCGACCCGCACGCCGCTACTACACCCTCACCCGCGACGGCGCCGCCGCGGCCCGCACCGGCCTCGCCGAGTTGCACGCCCAGATCTGGCCGGGTGCCTTCCCCCGCTCTCTGAAGCCCCAGGAGGGGACCTGATGACCGCGCTGGCATGGACCATCGCCGTCTTCCTCGGCGGTGTCGCCCTCGGTGTCCTCTCCGACCTGCTCGGAGAGGAAGTACGGGGACGGCTCGATCGCGTCCCCGAAGCCCTGCTCCGTCTGGCCGCACAGCGGGTCCCCGAGCACGGCCGCGAAGACATGCACCGCGAATGGTCCGGCGAGCTTCACCAGTACTTGCACGGGGACGATGCCGTGCCGATCACACGGTTGCTCAAGGGCGTACGGTTCGCGATCAGCACCATCCGCGGAGCGGCCCGAACCGGTGCCGCGCTCCTGGCTTCGACACCAGAGAGCAGGGGAAAGGCGGCGGACGTGCCCGTCCGGCCGCTCGCCTCAGAGGCGTCCAGGATCCAGAGCATACTCGCTTATCTGGTGACGAGCCCGAGGGACCTGCCGCCCCAGAAGTACACGCTCGGAACCGGGTACTTCAAAAGCGATGTGCCGGAGTTCCGGCACCACCAACGCCCGGAGGACAGTCGCCATCGCGGAGAGTAGACCGGCCACGGCCGCGCGGGAGCTCGATCGTGCCCTAGCTCCCGCCGCCTTGATCGCGCCTCCGTCTCAGCGCCCCGGCGGGCCTGGCGGCCCCGGGGGTGGGAAGGGCCCCTGGGCAGGCCCCGGCGGCGGGGCCTGGGGCGGCTGGCCCGGGCGGTCGCTGAAGCCGCGCTTGGCCTGGGCCTGGGTGATCACGTGCTGGAAGTCCGCGCGCTTGAGGAAGCCCGAGTCGGTCGGGGACGGCGCCCATGCCGGGGCCGCGGGGCGGGCCACCCGGCCGAGGAAGGCCTCCCGCGCCACGTGCATCAGTGCCAGGAACCCGTCCCGCCGCTGCTCCCACTCCGGGCGCGCCACGCCCCGGTCGAGCCGCTGGTGCAGCAGCGCCAGTTCGGTGGCGGCGAGCTGGTAGTCCTTCATCGCCGCCTTGCCGCGCCCGCCGGCGTTGCGCTGGGCCCATCCGCGTGCGGCCCGGCGCCCCTTGATGGTGCTGAGCATGCGGATGTCGGCGGGGGTCACCAGCCCGGTGGGCACGTACTGCGGCAGGTAGTAGGAGATCGCCCCGACCTGGCGCCGCCGGTCCTGCACCGCGATGGCGATGATCGCCACCAGGACGATGAAGAGGATCCCGTAGGCGGCCCCCACCACGGCCCAGCCGAACACGGTGGAGCCGTTCCACAGCGCGTGCAGCAGGACCGCGCCGACCCACCCGGCGACCGGGGCGAAGAACCGCCCGGCGCCGCGGTGCATGGCGGCGTAGGCCACGCCGATACCGATCATCGCGGTGTACAGCGGGTGCCCGAAGGGGCCGATGAGTCCGCGCAGCACGAAGGTGAACGCCAGCCCGAAGAAGCCCTGCTCGAAGTAGGACGTCAGGAAGTACAGCACGTTCTCGGTGAACGCGAAGCCGGTGGCCACCATGGCCGCGTAGGTGACGCCGTCGGTGTAGGAGTCGATCTCGTACCGGCGCCGCCACAGCAGCACGAGCAGGACCAGCCCCTTGGCGCTCTCCTCCACGATCGGGGCCACCGCGGTGGTGGTGATGACCTCGCCCATGTCGGCGCCGAACAGCGGCACCGCCCACATCTCCATCCCGGCGGTGTTGAGGATGAAGGAGGCCCCCACCGCGACCCCGGCGCCCCACACGAACGCGAAGAGCATCATGGACCGCGGCTCGGGTTCGAGCCGGTCCAGCATGAGGATCAGCGGCACCAGGAACGCCACCGGGATGACGGCGGCCAAGAGGGCGATCAGGAACCCCGCCACCCCGACCACGCCGCCGGTGGCCAGCCCGGCCAGCAGCAGGTACCCGAGCATGGCCAGGGTGCACAGCACGCTGACGAAGATGCCCACGAACAGGCCGATCGAGCGCCTGCCCGGGCGGCGGCCTTCCAGGATGGCTTTGGTGTCCAGACCCGACATGGTGCCCGATCGTAGCGGTTACCCGGCCGCCGTTCGCGCGTTGACCTCAGGGAAGTCGCCCCCGGGCCGGGGGGCGGGGGTCAGGCGAGCCAGCCCGCCAGCAGCGGGTCGACGGTCACCGCGGTGAACAGCAGCGCCAGGTAGGCGTTGGACAGGTGGAAGAACCCCATGGTCTTGAGTTGGGCCCCGGACACCCCGGCGCGCGACCGCGCCAGCAGGCGGTGCGCCTGGACCAGCAGCAGCCCGCCCAGGACCACCGCGACCGCCAGGTAGAACAGCGTGGTCCCGGCGACCGGCCACAGCAGCACCGAGGTGACCACGGTGGCCCAGCTGTAGAGCACGCACTCCAGCAGCACCCGCCGGTCGCCGGCCACGACCGGCAGCATCGGCACCTGCGCGGCCGCGTAGTCCTCCCGGTAGCGCATGGCCAGCGCCCAGGTGTGCGGCGGCGTCCAGAAGAACACCACGAGGAACAGCACGAACGGCGCCCAGTCCAGGCGCTCGGTGATGGCGGCCCAGCCGATGAGCACCGGCATGCACCCGGCGATGCCGCCCCACACCACGTTCTGCGCGGTGCGCCGCTTGAGCAGCAGCGTGTAGACGAAGATGTAGAACAGGATCGCGAACACCGACAGCGCGGCCGACAGCCAGTTCACCGCCAGGGCGAACCCGGCGGTGGAGCCCGCCGCCAGCACGAGGCCGTAGACCAGCGTGCCGCGCGGGGTGACCTGGTGCATGGCCACCGGGCGGCGCCGGGTGCGGCGCATCTCCTTGTCGATGTCCCGGTCGATGTAGCAGTTGAGCGCGTTGGCGCTGGCCGCCGACATGGTGCCGAAGACCAGGGTGGCCGCCGCGGTCCACAGCGGGGGCACCCCCTGGGCGGCCACGAACATGACCGGGATGGTGGTGATCAGCAGCAGCTCGATGACCCGGGGCTTGGACAGCGCGACGTAGGCCCGCACGTAGGCGCCCACGGAGGCGCGGCGCCCCGGCCCGTCGCCGCTCTCGCCGCCGGTGGGGGACGACGGCGCGGGGGACATCCGCTCTACGGACAACGACACGCTGAACCTCGGAGAAAGATCGGGATGTTTCTGCTCGCCACTGCGGGGTCCGAACCGTTCTCCGGCACCCGCCAAGACCCGGTAAAACCCCGTCGACGACTTACTGTAGTACTCCCGCGGGCGCGTGCTTGACCGGGGCGCCCCCTGCGGCGCGTCACCGGGCGTTCCCGTTCGGGAAGGCGACGAGGGCCACGTGACGTGGCGCGTGTGGCGGCGCGCCCGGGCCCTGCCCGGGGCGATAGGCTCGTAGGCGGTCAAACCTGCCATGACCGGCCCCGGGGCCACGCGGGGCGCGGCGGCGGGAGGCCGCATACGGCATGCACAACCTCACATTCGCCGCACCCCGGCTTCCCCGGTGGCCGGGCGCCCGTCGAATGCGCGAACGCGCGAAAGGAGCCCTGAGCCCGCGTGAACATCGGCAGCTCGAATTCCCTTGAGTGGTCGGACCTCGACCGCCGCTCCGTCGATGTGGTCCGTGCGCTGGCCATGGACGCCGTCGAAGAGGCCGGCTCCGGGCACCCCGGCACCGCGATGAGTCTGGCGCCCGCGGCCTACCTTCTGTACCAGAAGGTCATGCGCCACGACCCGGCCCGCCCCGACTGGGTCGGGCGGGACCGCTTCGTGCTCTCCGCCGGCCACTCCAGCCTGACCCAGTACATCCAGCTCTACCTGGCCGGGTTCGGCCTGGAGCTGGACGACCTCAAGCGGCTGCGCCAGTGGGGCAGCCTCACCCCCGGCCACCCCGAGTACGGGCACACCGCCGGCGTCGAGACCACCACCGGCCCCCTGGGCCAGGGCGTCGGCAACGCCGTGGGCATGGCGATGGCCGCCCGCCGCGAGCGCGGCCTGTTCGACCCCCAGGCCCCCGAGGGCGAGAGCCCGTTCGACCACTACGTGTACGCCATCTGCTCCGACGGTGACGTCGAGGAGGGCGTCAGCCACGAGGCCAGCGCGCTCGCGGGCGTGCAGGAGCTCGGCAACCTGGTGCTGATCTGGGACGACAACCGGATCTCCATCGAGGACGACACCCGCATCGCCTTCTCCGAGGACGTCGCCGCGCGCTACGAGGCCTACGGCTGGCACGTGCAGACCGTCGACTGGCTCGCGGGCGGCTCCTACCACGAGGACGTGGAGGCGCTGTACGCGGCGGTGCAGGCCGCGCGCGCGGAGACCGGCAAGCCGTCGTTCATCCGCCTGCGCACCATCATCGGCTGGCCCTCCCCCAACAAGCAGAACACCGGGGCGATCCACGGCGCCGCCATGGGCGCCGAGGAGGTCGCCGCCACCAAGCAGGTGCTGGGCCTGGACCCCGACACGCGCTTCGACGTGCCGCAGGACGTCCTCGACCACACCCGCTCGGCCCTGGAGCGCGGCCGCGAGGCCCACGCCGCCTGGCAGAAGCGCTTCGAGGCCTGGCAGGCCGGGGCGGGCGAGCGCGCCGAGCTGTTCGAGCGCCTGGAGGCGGGCAAGCTCCCCGAGGGCTGGGAGAAGGCCCTGCCGGTGTTCGACGCCGACGCCAAGGGCGTGGCCACCCGCAAGGCCAGCGGCGAGGTGCTCAGCGCCATCGCCCCTGAGCTGCCCGAGCTGTGGGGCGGGTCGGCCGACCTCGCCGGGTCGAACAACACGACCCCCAAGGGCCAGCCGTCCTTCCTGCCGGAGAAGGCCGCCAGCGCGATGTTCCCCGGCAACGAGTACGGCCGGGTGCTGCACTTCGGCGTGCGCGAGCACGGCATGGGGTCGGTCCTCAACGGCATCGCGCTGCACGGGCCCACCCGCCCCTACGGCGGCACGTTCCTCGTCTTCAGCGACTACATGCGCCCGGCGGTGCGCCTGGCCGCGCTGATGAAGCTGCCGGTGACCTACGTGTGGACGCACGACTCCATCGGCCTGGGCGAGGACGGCCCCACCCACCAGCCGGTCGAGCACCTGTGGTCGCTGCGCGCCATCCCCGGGCTGGACGTGATCCGCCCCGGCGACGCCAACGAGACCGCGGTCGCCTGGCGCACCGTGCTGGAGAACGGCGACCGCCCCTCGGCGCTCGCCCTGACCCGGCAGAACGTCCCCACCCTGGACCGCTCGGAGTTCGGCTCGGCCGAGGGCACGGCCAAGGGCGGCTACGTGCTGGCGGAGGCCTCCGGCGGTGCGCCGCAGGCCATCCTGATCGCCACCGGCAGCGAGGTCGCCATCGCCCTGCAGGCCCGCGAGCGGCTGGAGGCCGCCGGGACGCCGACCCGCGTGGTGTCCATGCCGTGTGTGGAGTGGTTCCGCGAGCAGGACGCCGCCTACAAGGAGAGCGTCCTGCCCTCCTCGGTGCGCGCCCGGGTCTCGGTGGAGGCCGGGATCGCCCTGGGCTGGCGCGAGTTCACCGGCGACGCGGGCGAGGCCGTCAGCCTGGAGCACTTCGGCGCCTCGGCCCCGTACGGCGAGCTGTACGAGCACTTCGGCCTGACCGCCGACGCCGTGGTCGCCGCCGCCGAGAAGAGTGTCGCCAACGCCTCCTAGCCCGGAGGGAACGCCACCGGCCCGGCGCGTGTTGTTCGCGTCGGGCACCCAGAAGTCTTCGAGGAGTACGAGAAGCGATGACCAACCCGCTCAATGACCTCTCCGGGCAGGGCGTCGCGGTCTGGCTGGACGACATCAGCCGCGACCGCCTGCGCACCGGCAACCTGCAGGACCTGATCGAGACCCGCAGCGTCGTCGGGGTCACCTCCAACCCGACGATCTTCGAGAAGGCGCTCGGCGAGGGCGACGCCTACGACGCCCAGCTGCGCGACCTGGCCGCCCGCGGCGTCTCGGTCGACGAGGCCGTGCGCTTTCTGACCGGCTACGACATCCGGTGGGCCGCCGACGTGCTCCGCCCGCTCTACGAGCGCAGCAACGGCGTCGGCGGCCGGGTGTCGCTGGAGGTCGACCCGCGGCTGGCGCACGACACCGAGCGCACCGTCGCCGAGGCCCGCGCCCTGTGGTGGATGGTCGACCGGCCCAACCTGATGATCAAGATCCCGGCCACGCTGGAGGGCCTGCCCGCCATCACGCAGGCGATCTCCGAGGGCATCAGCGTCAACGTCACGCTGATCTTCTCGCTGGAGCGCTACCGCGCCGTCATGCAGGCCTTCCAGGACGGCCTGGCCCGCGCGCGGGAGAACGGCCTGGACCTGACCAAGATCCACTCCGTGGCGTCGTTCTTCGTCAGCCGGGTGGACAGCGAGGTCGACAAGCGCCTGGACGCCATCGGCACGCCCGAGGCCACGGACCTCAAGGGCAGGGCCGCGATCGCCAACGCGCGCCTGGCCTACCAGGCCTACGAGGAGTTCTTCGCCAACGACGCGTGGAAGGAGCTGGAGGCCGCCGGTGCGCGCCGCCAGCGCCCCCTGTGGGCCTCCACCGGCGTGAAGGACCCGGCCTACCCGGACACCCGCTACGTCGACGAGCTGGTCGCCCCCGACACGGTCAACACCATGCCGGAGGCCACTCTGGAGGCCGTCGCCGACCACGGGCGGATCACCGGCGACACGGTGCGCGGGGAGTACGCCTCCGCGCGCGCGGACATGGACGCCATCGAGGCGGCCGGGGTCGACTTCGCGGACGTGCTGCGCCTGCTGGAGGACGACGGCGTCGCCAAGTTCGAGAAGTCCTGGGAGCAGTTGCTGGACCGGGTGCGGTCCGCCCTCGGCGGATCCGCGTGAACACGGGGCCGGGGCGCGGGAGCGCCCCGGCCCTTCTTCTCTCCCCCCGGACAAGGGACACCTGGAACACACGGGAATGAGGTCGTCGAGTTGAGCACGCAACCCCGAGTCGAGGAGGCCGTGAGCGCCGGGCTGTCCGTGCGCGTGACCGGTGCCGNAGGCGGTCGCGGGGCTGGCCGCGGACGGCGTGCCGGCGGCCCTGGCCGCCAAGGACAGCACCCTGTGGGGCCCCGCCGCCCAGGACGAGGCCTCGGTCCGGCTGGGCTGGCTGGACCTGCCGCGCACCTCCCGGGAGCTGCTGCCGGAGCTGGCCGAGCACGCCCGGTCGCTGCGCGCCGCCGGGGTGGACCGGGTGGTGCTGGCCGGGATGGGCGGCTCCTCGCTGGCCCCCGAGGTCATCGCCGCCACTCGCGGGGCCGAGCTGACCACGCTGGACACCACCGACCCGGCGCAGGTGCGGGCCGCCCTGGACGACCGGCTGCACCGCACCGCCGCCGTGGTCTCCTCCAAGAGCGGCGGCACCGTGGAGACCGACAGCCACCGCCGCGCCCTGGAGCAGGCCTTCACCGAGGCCGGGATCGACCCGGCCGAGCGGATCACGGTCGTCACCGACCCCGGTTCGCCGCTGGCCGCGCTGGCCGCCGAGCGCGGCTACCGCACCTACCTGGCCGACCCGAACGTGGGCGGCCGCTACAGCGCCCTGTCGGCGTTCGGCCTGGTGCCCGCGGCGCTGGCCGGCGTCGATGTGGAGGCGCTGCTGGACGAGGCCGAGGCGCTCCTCCCCTCGCTCAAGGGCGACGCGGGCAACCCCGCGCTGCTGCTGGGCGCCGCGATGGGCGCGGCCGGGCGGGACAAGCTGGTGCTGGCCGGGTCCACCCCGGTGGGGCTGGGCGACTGGATCGAGCAGCTGGTGGCCGAGTCCACCGGCAAGCAGGGCACCGGGCTGCTGCCGGTGGTCGCCGAGGGCACCAACGCCCCGGGGTTCGCCGACGCGCCCGACGCGCTGCCCACCTCGTTCTCCGAGGCCGGGCCCGCCCCCGCCGACGGGGCGCTGGTCCAGGTCACCGGCCCGCTGGGGGCGCAGTTCCTGGCCTGGGAGTACGCCACCGCCGTCGCCGGGCGCCTGCTGGGCATCGACCCGTTCGACCAGCCCAACGTGCAGGAGTCCAAGGACAACACCAAGGCGCTGCTGGACGGCGCGGCCGAGGGCCCGCTGCCGCAGGGCGCGCCGATGTTCACCGACGGGGCGGTGGAGGTGCGCGCCTCCCAGGCGCTGGCCACCGGCGGCGCCCGCGACCTGGAGGGCGTGCTGCGGGCGCTGCTGGGGGCGGTTCCCGAGCGCGGGTACCTGGCGGTCATGGCCTACCTGGACCGGGTCGCCGACGCCCCGGCGGCGGGGCTGCGCGCCGAGCTGGCCGACGCCTCCGGGCGCCCGACCACCTTCGGGTGGGGGCCGCGGTTCCTGCACTCCACCGGCCAGTACCACAAGGGCGGCCCCGCCGAGGGGGCGTTCCTGCAGATCACCGGGGAGAACCCGGAGGACCTGCCGGTGCCCGGCCGCCCCTACTCCTTCGGACGGCTCCAGCTCGCCCAAGCGCTGGGCGACTTCGGGGCCCTGGACACGCGCGGGCGCCCCGCCGTGCGCCTGCACCTGCTCGACCGCGCGGGCGGACTGGCGCAGATCCGCCGGGCGCTGGCCCGCGTGCGCGCCTGACGGCCCGACGACACGGCCCGACCACAGGGGAGTTCAACGTGAAAGAGCCGGTGATGCCGGGGGCGACCCCGAACCCGCTGCGCAGCGAGCTGGACCGGCGCCTGCCCAGGATCGCCGGGCCCAGCGTGCTCGTGCTCTTCGGGGTCACGGGCGACCTGGCCCGCAAGAAGCTGCTGCCGGCCATCTACGACCTGGCCAACCGGGGGCTGCTGCCGCCCGGCTTCGGCCTGGTGGGCTTCGCCCGCCGGGAATGGGAGCACCAGGACTTCGCGAAGGAGGCCTACGAGGCGGTGCGCGAGCACGCCCGCACCCCCTTCCGCGAGGACGTGTGGCGCCAGCTCAGCGAGGGCGTCCGGTTCGTCCAGGGCGAGCTGCACGACGACGACGCGTTCGACACGCTCGCCGACACGGTGCGCGAGCTGGACGCCGACCGCGGGACCGGCGGCAACTACGCCTTCTACCTGTCGCTGCCGCCCAAGCTGTTCCCGACCGTGGTCAAACAGCTCAAGCGGTCCGGGCTGGCCGACCAGCGGGAGGACGCCTGGCGGCGGGTCATCATCGAGAAGCCGTTCGGCCACGACCTGGAGAGCGCCAAGGAGCTCAACGCCGTCGTGGACGACGTCTTCCCGCCGCAGTCGGTCTTCCGCATCGACCACTACCTGGGCAAGGAGACCGTCCAGAACATCATGGCGCTGCGGTTCGCCAACACGCTCTTCGAGCCGATGTGGAACCGCGACCTGGTGGACCACGTGCAGATCACCATGGCCGAGGACATCGGGGTGGGCGGCCGGGCCGGGTACTACGACGGCATCGGCGCCGCCCGCGACGTCATCCAGAACCACCTGCTGCAGCTGCTGGCACTGGTGGCCATGGAGGAGCCGGTGTCGTTCTCGGCCGACGCCATCCGCACCGAGAAGGAGAAGGTGCTCTCGGCGGTGCGGCTGCCCGCGGACCTGGCGGCGGGCACCGCCCGCGGCCAGTACGCGCCCGGCTGGCAGGGCGGCGACGAGGTCTGCGGGTACCTGGAGGAGAAGGGCATCCCCGACGACTCCGTCACCGAGACCTACGCGGCACTGCGCCTGGAGGTCAACACCCGGCGGTGGGCGGGGGTGCCGTTCTACCTGCGCACCGGCAAGCGGCTGGGGCGCCGGGTCACCGAGGTGGCGCTCGTCTTCCGCCGCACGCCCAACCAGGTGTTCAGCCAGATGGATACCGAGGACATGGGGCAGAACGCGCTGGTGCTGCGCATCCAGCCGGACGAGGGCGTCACCATGCGCTTCGGGTCCAAGGTGCCCGGGGCGGCCATGGAGGTGCGCGACGTGACCATGGACTTCACCTACGGCCAGTCGTTCACCGAGGCCAGCCCGGAGGCCTACGAGCGGCTCATCCTGGACGTGCTCATCGGCGACCCGCCGCTGTTCCCGCGCCAGCAGGAGGTCGAGCTGTCGTGGGAGATCCTGGACCCGGTGGAGGAGCACTGGGCCAAGGAGGGGCGGCCCGAGCCCTACGAGTCGGGGACGTGGGGGCCGGAGTCGGCCGACGCCATGCTCGCCCGGGAGGGGCGCCAGTGGCGGCGCCCGTGACGGCGCCGGGGGCGCCCCCGAGGACGGAGGACCACCGATGACGATGTACCTTCCGCGCACCGACACCTCGCAGATCACCGAGGCGCTGGCCCAGGAGCGGCACAGCATCGGCGGCGGGGCCATGAACATGGTGCTGACCCTGGTGATCGTGACCGACGAGGCCGACCACTACGACGCGGTGCGGGCGGCCACCGAGGCCGGGCGCGAGCACCCCTCGCGCATCATCGCGCTGATCCGGCGCGACCAGGACGCCGAGTCGGCCATCGACGCCGAGATCCGCCGCCCTGGCACCTCGGGACCGGGCGAGGCGCTGCTGCTACGGCTGTACGGGCCGCTGGGCGAGCACGCCGACTCGGTCATCACCCCGCTGCTGGTGCCGGACGCGCCGGTGGTGGCCTGGTGGCCGGGGGCCGGGCCGACCGAGCCCGCCGCCGACCCGGTGGGGCGGCTGGCGCACCGGCGGATCACCGACGCGCTGCGGGCACCGGACCCGCTGGCCGACCTGCTCGGGCGGATCGGCAACCACCGGCCCGGCGACACCGACCTGACGTGGACCCGGCTCACCCCGTGGCGCTCCCTGCTGGCCAGCACCATGGACCATCCGGCGGGGTGGGTGACCGCGGCCGAGGTGACCGCCGAGGCCCACTACCCCAGCGCCGACCTGCTGGCGGCCTGGCTGGCCTACCAGCTGGACGTGGAGGTGGTGCGGACCGTGTCCAACGGCCCGGGCATCACCGCGACCCGGCTGGTGACCGACGGCGGGGACATCGCCCTGCACCGCCAGGACGGGCGGGTGGCCACCCTGTCCCGGCCGGGGCAGCCCGACCAGACGGTGGCCCTGGCCCGGCGGCGCGCCTCCGAGGCCCTGGCCGAGGAGCTGCGGCGGCTGGACCCGGACCTGATGTACGAGAGGACCGCGACATTCCTGAAGGACATGACCGAGCGGGGCGAGTCCCCGGGGCAGCGCGCGGCGCGGGCCCGGACGGACGAATCGGCGGGCGCGTCGGCGGAGGAGGCGCAGTGAGCGCGCCGTCGGTGCTGGTGCACCCGGACGCCGGGCTGCTGGCCAAGGCGGCCGCGGCGCGGCTGGTCACCCGCCTGGTGGACGCCCAGGCCGCGACCGGGTCGGCGTCGGTCGTGCTGACCGGCGGCGGCGTCGGCATCGCCGTGCTGGCCGAGCTGGCCCAGGCCCCGGCGCGGGACGCCGTGGACTGGTCGGCGGTGGACGTGTGGTGGGGCGACGAGCGGTTCCTGCCGACCGGGGACCCCGAGCGCAACGAGACCCAGGCGCGCGAGGCCCTGCTGGACCACGTGGGCGTGGACCCGGCGCGGGTGCACGCGATGCCCGCCTCGGACGGCCCGGACGGGGCGGTGCCCGAGCCGGGGGCCGAGCGCTACGCCGAGGCGCTGCGCGCCGCGTCCCGCCCGGAGGACCACGCGGACGTCCCGGCGTTCGACGTGTGCCTGCTGGGCATCGGCCCGGACACCCACGTGGCGTCGCTGTTCCCCGAGCAGCCCGCGCTGTACGAGGAGGAGCGCACGGTGGTGGCCGTGCACGGCGCGCCCAAGCCGCCGCCGACGCGGGTGTCGCTGACCTTCCCCGCCATCCGGGCGGCGAAGGAGGTGTGGGTCCTGGCGTCGGGCGAGGGCAAGGCCGAGGCGGTGCGCCTGGCCCTGTCCCCCGAGGCGGGGGAGGTCCAGGTCCCGGCGGCCGGGGCACGGGGCCGTTCGCGGACCCTGTTCCTGCTGGACAGGGCGGCGGCGGCAAAACTCCCGGAGGGCATCAGCGGCCAGGGGCTGATGTAGGGCCCCGAATACCGGCATTCCGCCACGGCGGCCGGTGGCCTGCGTTGTTGCAGGTCACCGGCCGCCGTTGTGCGTTCATGGACCGGATCACGGGGGAGCCGGTCCCCCGCGCACCGGCCCCGGCCGGGCCCCAGGCCGCCGGAGTGCGAGGCAGAGGGCGGCGACGACAAAGGACCACGGCTCTTACGGCAGCGTCGTCGGGCGGCAGGCGTGTGCGTGGTCACCGTTCTTAGCGGCGACGGAGGAAGCGGGGTGGTTCCCCGCCCCCGCTTCCCGGGCGATGGGCCCCTCGCGGTCGAGAAGAGCGGCTTGGCCTGGTCCCCCGCTCACGGGCCCCGGTCGACCCCCAGGCCACCGGAGCGCGGGGTGGAAGGCGGCGGCGGCAAAGGGCGGCGGCCCGCCATGCCGTCGCCGCCTCCTCCTTCATCCCAGCAGGGCGTCCAGCATCTCCTGGCGGTGCTCCTTCAGCCATCCCTCACGGCGCAGGATCACCTCTCCCACGCCCTCGTCCCACATGCGGGCCCAGCCGCCGCCGAGTTGCTCGGCCGACGCCTTCATCCGGTGCCAGGACGATGCGCACCGGGAGACGGCCAGGTCGGGCATGGCCTCGCGCGCCTCCTCGCCGAGGCCGTAGGCGTCCGCCAGGATCCGCACGCGCTCAAGACGCGCCCGGGCGCCGCGGACCGGCCAGCCCTCGTAGACGTCCTCGGGCGCGCCCAAGGGCGCCCAGTGCATGGCCGTGTTGTACACGTCCAGCAGTCGCGTTCCCGGACCCGCCAGGTCGAAGTCGATGAGGGCCGCCGCCCGCCCGTCGCGCACCACCACGTTCTGCGGGGTCACGTCCAAGTGGCACACCAGCTCCGGCTCCGGGTCCGGAACCGGCACCTCGACCGGGACCAGGTGGCGGCGCCACACCCCGCCGTCCGGGGCGGCGAACCCGCTCTCGCGCAGGAACCCCTCCGAGGCGTCGTGCAGGCGGCGCAGCAGCCTGCCCACCGAGGCCAGCAGCCCGGCATCGGCCGCCCACGGCTCCGGAGGGCTTCCCGCCACGTCGCCGGGGACGAACGTCAGCACGTCGCGCCCTTGGCCGTCCCGCCCCAGGAACCGGGGCGCGCCGTCGAACCCCTCCGACTCCAGGTGGTCCAGGTAGGCGGCGACGGCGGGGCTCTGCGGCTGGGCCGGACGGCGGACCGTCCCCCCGACGCGCACCACGCCCTCGGTGACGTCCCCCGCCGCCAGGGCGGTCTCCGTTCCGTCCGGGCCGTCGGCTCGGCCGTCGTAGCTTCGCACGCCTCAAACCGCCCGGTAGTGGGTGGTCACGCGGCCGTCATCGTCGATGTGGTGGATCGCGATCATCACCGGCGGGTCCTTCTCCTCCCCCTCCGGCTCCCAGTCGGTGCGCAGGGTGGAGGCGACCGACGGGGCCACCAGCAGCGGCCGCCCCGCGAACGTGCTCACCGAGGCGGTGTGCACGTGGCCGCACAGCATCGCCACCACCTCGGGGCGGCGGCCCACCAGCTCGGCCAGGCGCTGCTCGCCGCGCTGGCGGATCGGGTCGGTGTAGTCCGACCCGAGGTCCACCGGCGGGTGGTGGAAGGCCAGCAGCACCGGGTCGGTGTCGGGGGCGCGCCGCAGCTCGGACTCCACCATGTCCAGGGTGTCGTCCTCCAGGCGGCCCCACGGCTGCCCCGGGACCGAGGTGTCGCACGTGATCACGGTGGCGCCGGGCAGCCGGTGCACCCCGTCCACCGGTCCGCCGTCCGGGGCCTCGCCGAACAGGTGCTCGCGCATCGCCTCGCGCGCGTCGTGGTTGCCGGGGCACACCATCATCGGGACGTCGAACCGGAGCGTCTCGCGGGCCTGCGCGTACTCCTCCGGTGCCCCCTTGTCCACGACGTCGCCGGTGTGCACGACGGCGTCGACGGTCCGCATCCGCGCGATGTAGTCCACTGCCCGGCGGGCGCGCTCGACGCTGCGCTCGCCTCCGTCGAAGTGGGTATCGCTGATGTGCGCGAGAACGGGCATGGCATCTCCTGAGGGGTGCGGAGCCGGTGGACACGATTGTCCCCGTGTCGCGGGCTCTCGCACCAATCGGGGTGGCGACCGCTTCCTCGGGTCCGGCTCGTCCGGTGAACCCTGAGGCCACGGCGATGGGCGGGGGCGGCGTCCGTCGGAGGGACGCCGGTGGGGCGCGGCCCGGCCGCGCCCGGGCCTCAGTCCCTCTCTTCCCAGGCCTTCTCCAGCACCTGGGTGAACACGTCCGCGGGCTGCGCCCCGGACACCCCGTACCGCTCGTCGATCACGAAGAACGGCACCCCGGTCGCCCCCAGCGCGCGGGCCTGTTCCGTGTCGTCCTCGACGTGGTCGGCGTACTGGCGCCCTTCCAGCACCCGGCGCGCCTCGTCCGCGTCCAGCCCGGCCTTCTCGGCGAGTCCGACGAGCGCATCGCGGCCGAACACGTCGGCGCCCTCCCCGAAGTAGGCGCGGAAGAGGGTGTCGACGGCCTCGCGCTGCACCCCCCGGTCCCGGGCCAGGTGGAGCAGCCGGTGCGCGTCGAAGGTGTTGGCGTGCGACCGCTCGGAGGTGAAGGGGAGCCCCTCCCCTTCGGCGTTGGCGCGGGCGCCCGCGTCCGCTGCGCGGGCCTGGTCCGCGCTCATGCCGTACTTGTCGGCGAGGGCGTCGAGCACGGGCTCGGGCTCCTCCGGCGCCGACGGGTCCAGCCGGAAGCTGTGGAACTCCACCTCCACCTCGTCGGCGTGCTCGAAACCGGCGAGGGCGCGCTCGAAGCGGGCCTTGCCGATGTAGCACCACGGGCAGACGATGTCGGACCAGATGTCGATGCGCACGGGTTCCCCTCGGTGGTCGCTCGCCGGACGCGTGCGCGCCCGCGAAGAGCGGGAACACCGGCTCAGGGCGCGCTATTCCGTCCTCGGCGGGCCGCGGCGCACCGGCCGCGGGTGATCATCCGCGCACCATGTCGAGCAGCCGCACCACGGTGCGCCAGTTGCGTCCGGTGGCGGTGCGCCCGCGCAGCGCCCGTTCGACCAAGCCGGGAAGTCTGGCATTGCGCAGGCCGTCCGGGAGGGCGAGGTAGACCTCCCGCTCCCCCGCCGCCATCGTCTCGGGCGCGTGGGCGCCGGCGTCGATCCCCGCCAGGTCGGCGGGGGCGATCGGCCCGTCGAGGAAGAGCACGAGGAACCGCGAAGGGTCGCCGACCTCCAGGGGGTTGGCGTCCACGGCGGCGGACAGCTCCGCCTCGTCGCGCAACAGCGCCTCGACGGGGAAGCCGAACCGGTCCGCCAGCGCCCCCTCCAGTTCGGCCCGGAGCGCCTCGCCGCCGGCCCCTCCGCGCGCCGTGAAGACCGCGTTGCCGCTCTGCAGCAGCGTGGCGGGGTCGGCGTGCCCGAGCCCCGCCAGCACCTCGCGCAGGTCGGCCATGGGGACCTTGCGCCTGCCTCCGACGTTGACGCCCCGCAACAGCGCCGCGTATCGAGTCATACGGGCGATGGTGCCACGGGGCACCGACGGCGGCGGCCGGTCCGCGCCGCTCGGCCCGGACCGGTCCGCTCAGTTCGCGCCGAGGCCCGTCAGGGCGCGCAGCCGCATCTCCCGGTACCGGGCCCCGTCCTTCTCCCCCGACGTCAGGGACCCGATGACGGCGGAGACGAACCCGAACGGGATCGCCACCAGCCCCGGGTTCTCCAGCGGGAACACCTGGATGTCCACCCACGAGGGAAGCAGCGACAGGTTCTCCCCCGTCAGCGGGTGGGTCTTGCCCGACACCACCGGCGACAGCAGCACCAGCAGCAGCGAGCAGCCCAGCCCGCCGTACACGCCCCACTCCACGCCCTTGGTGTTGAACCCGCGCCAGAACATGGTCAGCACGATCACCGGCAGGTTGGCGGCGGCCGCGATCGCGAACGCCAGCCCCACCAGGAAGGCGACGTTGAGGTGCTGGGCGCGCACCGCCAGCAGGATCGCCACCGCGCCGACGAGCACCGCCGAGAACCGGGCGACCCCCACCTCCTGGGACTCCTTGGGGCGGCCCCACATCAGGATGTGCCCGAAGAAGTCGTGCGCCATGGACGACGACGAGGCCAGGGTGAGGCTGGCGATCACCGCGAGTATCGTCGCCAGCGCCACCGCGGACACGAACGCCAGCATGAGCGCCGCCCCCACCGGCCCGGCCGCGATCCGGCCCAGCTCGGCGGCGAGCTGGGGCACCGCCGCGTTGCCGGAGGGGTCCTGGGCGGCGATCCGCTCCGGCCCGACCAGCGCCGCCGCGCCGAAGCCGAGTGCCAGCGTCATCAGGTAGAACACCCCGACCAGCACGATGGTGCGCTTGACCGAGGTGCGGGCGGCGCGCCCGTCGGGCACGGTGTAGAAGCGGATGAGGATGTGCGGCAGGGCGGCCGTGCCGAGCACGAGCGCCAGCCCGAGGCTGAACAGGTCGAGCTTGTTGTACAGGCTCTGCAGCGGGTCCCCGGCCACCTCGACCCCGAACAGCCGCCCCGGCTCCAGGAACGCCTGGCCCTGGCCGCTGTTGTCGGCGGCGCGGGTGAGCAGGGCGCTGACGTCGAACCCGAACACCGCCAGCACCATGACGGTCATCAGGCCGGTGGCGGTGAGCAGCAGGCCCGCCTTGATGATCTGCAGCCACGTGGCGGCCTTCATGCCGCCGTACATGATGTAGACGACCATGAGCACGCCGACCAGGACGATGGCGGCGGTGCGGGTCTGCTCGCCGGACATGCCGAGGAAGGTGCCGCCCCGGTCGATGCCGAGCAGCATGGTGACCAGCGCGCCCGCCCCCACCATCTGGGCGATCAGGTAGACCACGCTCACCGTGACGGTGGAGGTGGTGCAGGCCAGGCGTACCCGCATCCGGCGCATGCGGAAGGCGGGCAGGTCGGCCATGGTGAACCGGCCGCAGTTGCGCATGAGCTGGGCCATGGGCAGCACCAGCAGCCAGGCCACCAGGAACCCGATGGAGTAGAGGAAGCCGTCGTAGCCGTGCAGGGCGATGAGCCCGGCGATGCCGAGGAAGGAGGCGGCGGACAGGTAGTCGCCGGTCAGCGCCAGCCCGTTCTGGGTGCTGCTGAAGCCGCGGCCCCCGGCGTAGTAGTCGACGGCGCCCTTGGTGCTGCGCCGGGCGCGCACCGTGATGGCGAGGGTGACGAAGATGAACAGCCCGCACAGCGCCAGGGTCCAGGCGTGGGCGGCGTCGAGGCCCTGCGCGGCCTCCTGCACTGCGGACGTCACGGGCGCACCACCCGTCCCTCGCGGGCCAGCGCCGCGGCGCGGGCCTGCTCGGCGTCGGCGCGGATCTCCTCGGCCAGGGGGTCCAGCCGGTGCTCGGAGTACCAGACGAACAGCCAGGCCAGCAGGAAGGTGGTGGCGAACTGCCCCACCCCCAGCAGCAGGCCGACGTTGACGGCGCCGTACACCGGGACCGCCATCAGGCCGCGGGCGTAGACCGACAGCACCAGGTAGGCCATGTACCAGCCCAGGAAGACCGTCACGAGCAGCACCGACTGCACCGCGAACCGGCGGCGCAGCCGGACGAAGCGCGCGTCCGCGGCCAGGCGTGAGGCGCGCTGGGATGGCGCCCCCGTCCCCTCGTCAGCGGGCGCCGCACCGGCCTCCCCCTCTTCCAGATACCGCAACGCTGCTCCTCCCCCGAGAAACGTCGAGAACGGCGCCACGGCATCCGCAGGGTCCGGCTCTCCCCCCGCCCCTGAGGACGCGCCCCGTGCCGCAGCGCGCAGTGGTGGCCCACGATAGGCAGTCGCCAGGCCAGACGGGTGCGGTACTCCGAAATCGTGGTGCGGGATGCCCGAAGGATGGGGATACGGGCGCCACTGTGCCGCCGCGGCGGCGGATCCGCCCCCGGCGGCGCGGCTCATATGCAAGGGGCGGGCACGCAATTGCGTGCCCGCCCCTGATGCATCGCGGGGGCCGGGGTCAGGCCGCCGCGGCCTCCTGCGGGCGGCGCTCGCTGCCCCAGGGGAGCAGGCGGTCCAGCGCGAACCGGCCGCCGTTGAAGCCGAGGGCCAGCGCGCTCAGGCCCAGGAC
This sequence comes from Nocardiopsis chromatogenes YIM 90109, assembly GCF_000341185.1. Classification (GTDB taxonomy): domain Bacteria; phylum Actinomycetota; class Actinomycetes; order Streptosporangiales; family Streptosporangiaceae; genus Nocardiopsis_A; species Nocardiopsis_A chromatogenes. Next base: position 9,925 of record NZ_ANBH01000199.1, on the reverse strand, counting down.
CAGCGGGAGCTCGTAGCCGCCCTCGCCGATCAAGCCGTTGCCCGCGTGCACGAAGAGGATGGCGCCGCCCATCTGCAGGGCCAGCAGCACCCCGGCGACCGGCTGGAGGAGGCCGACCAGGAGCAGCACGCCGCCGCCCAGCTCGACGACGATGGCGAAGAGGGCCGCGGCCTGGGGCGCGGGGATCCCCATGCTCCCCATCATTCCGGCGGTGCCGCCCAGCCCCATCTCACTGATCTTCTGCCACCCGTGCGCGATGAACACGATTCCCACGGCGATACGGGCGATGAGTGCGGTGGCATCCGCCGCCGGGCCACTGGCCCGGCCGGTGAGTACGTTCATCGTCTCGTCGATTCCCTGTCTGCCGCCCGTCGGCGGCCTCGTTTCCGGACGGTGGCGGTCACGGCGCGCGACGCCGTGACGCCGGTCCATCATCAAACCAGAAAATATCTTCCTAAGAAACGATAGGCGGAGTGACGTCCGCCATGCCCGCCTCGCGCACGCGCGCCGCCCGACCGGCCCCGCACGCGATCCACTAGGCTTTTCCCCGAACCTCTCCATGCCCCGCGGGCGCCCCCCCTGCGCGGCTCCGCCCGGGTGCGCGCGGCGACGGCCTCGCGCGAACCCCGAGACCAGGGCATCGAACACGTGTATGATTCGGGCGTCCGTACCCACCCCGAACCGAAGGGATGCCACCGCCGTGGTCACCGAGGTCTTCACGCGCAAGTATTGCGACCAGCACGCCGTCCGCGACGAGAAGGTCGAGGCGACTGAGGTCATCCAGTTCGCCTGGGAGGGCCAGGTCCGCGAGATCGACGCCTGCGACGAGTGCAAGAAGGAGCACGAGACCCGCTTCGAGCCGCTCGTCGACTACTCCCGCCCGGTCAAGAAGCGCCGCGCCGCCAAGAAGGCCGAACCGGCCAAGACCCCGTCCGCCGAGGCCGCGGACGCGTCCGCCGACGGCGCCTCCGACGAGGAGTCCGCCGAGGCCTGACCGGCCGCGCATCCGGCGTCCGCCGCGGGGGCCCACGCCCCTGCGGCGCCTTCCCGAATCCGGCGGTCACCCCGCTGGACTGCGCGAACGGTATGATCTCCGCGCCTCACCGGCCGAGGCGTTCCGCGCCGTCGGCGCCGACCGGGCGGGCACGCTGATCTCGCTGGGCGGGATCGTCGGCATCACCACGGTCATCCTGGTATTGCTGATGGCCCAGTCCCGGGTCGCCTTCGCGATGTCGCGGGACGGGGCGTGGTGGTGCTCCGCCGCACCCGGCCCGACCTGCCGCGCGCGTTCCGCACCCCGCTGTCGCCGGTGCCGCCCGCGGTCGGCATCGCGGTGTACCTGCTGTACGGGCGGCGCACGAGCCTGCCGGCGCGCCGCTGACGGCGGCGGGGGCGCCCCGGCGTCCGACACCGCCTCGCCGGGACACCCCGCACCGCCGCACACCCCGGGTTCGGGGGCGGGGGACCGGATTCCCTGGCGTCCGGTCCCCTCCACGGTTCCGGGAGCGCACCCCTGGCTCCCGGCACTCGCGCCCCTGCCGTCCTGCGGCCCCGAGGCGGTACAGGGCCGATTCGGTGCACCGGCACCTCCTCGGACTCGGGCGGGGCCCCGTGACCCTTGTGGCCCCGCCGTCACCGAACAGCCTGCAGGGCCGAGGTTTCCGGCGCGCTACGGCCGGGTCAACCCCGGGTGAGTTCCGCCCCCGCGACCGGTCGGCCCTCCCGCCACACGGCCGCCGTCATCGGCACGCCGGGGCGGTAGGCCAGGTAGACCGGGTCGGGCGCGTCGAGCACGAGGAGGTCGGCGCGGGCCCCCGGGGCGAGGTGCCCCACGTCGGTGCGGCGCAGCGCCCGCGCCCCGCCCGCGGTGGCCGCCCACAGCGCCTCCTCGGGGGTCATCCGCATCTCGCGCACCGCCAGGGCGATGCAGAACGCCAGGCTGGAGGTGAAGCAGGACCCCGGGTTGCAGTCGCTGGCCAGGGCGACGGTGGCGCCGGCGTCGATCAGGGCGCGCGCATCCGGGTAGGGCTGGCGGGTGGAGAAGTCGACCCCGGGCAGCAGGGTGGCGACGGTGTCCGAGGCCGCCAGCGCCTCCACGTCCTCGGGCTCCAGGTAGGTGCAGTGGTCGACCGACGCGGCGCCGAGCTCGGCGGCCAGGCGTGCCCCGGGCCCCGGGCCGAGCTGGTTGCCGTGCACGCGGGCGAGCAGGCCGCGGTCCATGCCCGCCTCGAGGATGCGCCGGGAGGCCTCCTCGTCGAAGGCTCCGCGCTCGCAGAACACGTCGATCCAGCGGGCGTGCGGGGCGCAGGCGTCGAGCATCTCGCCGGTGACCAGGTCGACGTAGCCCTGCGGGTCGTCGGCGTACTCCGGCGGGACGATGTGCGCGCCCAGGAAGGTGGTCTCCTCGGTGAGGCGGCCCGCGACGCGCAGCGCCCGCTCCTCGTCGGCGGTGCTGAGGCCGTAGCCGGACTTGACCTCCAGGGTGGTGGTGCCCTGGGCGCGGGCCTCGTTGAACAGGCGGGTGGCCTTGTCCAGCAGGTCGGCGTCGGTCGCGGCGCGGGTGGCCGCGACCGTGGTGCGGATGCCCCCGGCCTCGTAGGGGCGCCCGCTCATCCGGGCACCGAACTCCTTGCCCCGGTCCCCGGCGAAGACGATGTGCGAGTGGCTGTCGACGAAGCCGGGCACGACACAGCGGCCCCCGGCACCGACGCGGGCGTCGGCGGCGGGCGCCCGGGAGGCCGGACCGGCCCAGGCGACGGTCCCGCCCTCGATCACCAGGGCGGCGTCGGCGATGGCGCCGGTGACGCCCTCCCCGAGGGAGGGGTCGTTGGTGGCCAGGAGGCCGATGCCGTCGATGAGCACCGTCTCGGGCGCGGCATCGGCGGGGGCGGTTCCGTCGGGCGTCGGTCCGGTCATCTGGGCTCCTTCGTGGTCGTTCCCCGCGTCCGGGCGGCGGGGCCCGTGGCAGTGGCCCGTGCCAGTGGCCTCAGGCCAGCAGCTCGGTGATGGCGGTGTGCAGGCGGGCGGCGGCGTCGGGCAGGGCGGTGTGCACGCGGTCGCGCACGATCCACCGGCCGTCGGCCATGGTGTGGCGCACCTCGGCCACCGTGGCCGCGAACACGGCGGCGTCGGCGGCGCGGCGCGGGTCGAATCCGGCCATGCGCGCCGAGCCCAGGTCGAGCACGACCAGGTCGGCGCGCTTGCCCGGGGCGATCCACCCGGCGTCGTGCCATCCGAGGGCGTCGGTGTGGCCGCCCTCGTGCAGGGCGTCCAGCAGCATCGACGCGGAGACGGTGCCGCGGCGGCCGGTGCGCAGCCGCTCGTGCATCTCCGCCCCGCGCGCCTCCTCCAGCAGGTCGATGGTGGAGTGGCCGTCACTGCCCAGGGACAGGGCGACGCGGGCGGGGTCGAGGTCGGCCAGCGGCGGCAGGCCGTCGGCGAGGTCGCGCTCGGTGGTCGGGCACAGGCACACCCCGGCGGCGGCCTCGCGCAGCAGGGCCGTGTCGGCGGGCTCCAGGTGGGTGGCGTGCACCGCCACCGGGTTCAGGTCGGCGAACAGGCCCGCCCGCTCCAGGTGGGCGGTGGGGGTGCGGCCGTAGTGGGCGCGGCAGGCCGCGTTCTCGGCGGGCTGCTCGGACAGGTGGACGTGCGGGGCGGCCCAGTCGAGGCCGCCGGAACCGTGCAGGGCGGCGAAGCGGGCGAGCTGGTCGGCGGGGACGGCCCGCACCGAGTGCGCGGCGGTGCCCACGCGGGCGTGGCCGCCGTCGGGGCGGAAGGCGGCGACGCGCTCGGCCCACTCCTCGGCGCCGCCGTCGCCGAAGCGGAGCTGGGCGCCCTCCAGGGGGCGGTGCCCGCCGTCGGGGTCGAGGCCCCCGGCGAGGTAGAGGGTGTCCAGGAGGGTGATGCGGATCCCGGCGTCGGCGGCGGCCGCGACGAGGGCGGCGCCCATGGCGTTGGGGTCGCCGTAGCGCTTGCCGCCGGGGGCGTGGTGGAGGTAGTGGAACTCGCCGACGCAGGTGACACCGGCCAGGGCCATCTCCGCGTACACCCCGGCGGCGAGGGCGCGGTAGGAGTCGGGGGTCAGGCGCTCGGCGGCGCGGTACATCAGCTCGCGCCAGGTCCAGAAGGAGCCGCCGTGCTCGCCGGTGCGGCCGCGCAGGGCGCGGTGGAAGGCGTGGGAGTGGGCGTTGGCGAACCCGGGCACCGCGAGGCCGTCCAGGCGCTCGGCCCCGGGCGGGGGCGCGGGCTCGCCGGTGCCGACGGAGGCGATCCGGCCGTCGCGGACCTCGATGACGGCACCGGGCGCGGCCGCCCCGACGTCGGCCCCCTGACCGGGCTCGGGGTCGACGAGGGCCCATTCGCACCAGTACAGCCCGTCGCGGTGGTCGGTGGCGGACACGCACTTCTCCTTCACTGTCGGGATGGACGGGGGTGGCGGGGCGCCCGGCCGGTCCGTGGACCCCGCCCCCGCCTGCACGTGCCGACGGGCCGTCTCGGATTGAGCGAACGGGCCGGTAGGGGGCCGGTACCGCCCGAGGCCGCGTTCGCTGGAGTGGTGTCATTCCTCCGTTGTCCCTCTCGTTGTCGATCTCGGGGGAAACGCCGCGAAAACCGCGCTCGTAGCGTCGCTTCCGCCGGGATCGACGGGGAACCGGGCCGGAGGTGTCCGCACCGGCGGGATGCCTGTGGGCAGGCGGCCACGGCCGCCGAAAGCTTCACCGCTCCAGAGGACGCGGCCCCGCCCGGGGGCCGTCCGGCGTGCCGGTGCCCACTGCCGCGGCCGTTCGACCGCGTCCCGTCGCACCCGCCTTCGTCACCGCCGAGCACGGCCGGGCTCCACTCTGCTCGACGGTGAGGCGGCCGCCGCGCGGGGAGGCGCCGGTCGGCGCGCCTTCCCCGGCGGCCTCCGCACCGCTCCTCTCCTCCTCTTCGCGCGCGGATGTCAGACCTCTTCTCCTGACAGGTCCTGCAGGACGTCGGCCAGCGCCCGCACCCCCGCGTGGCAGTCGGCGCGCTCGGCGAACTCCTCCGGTGAGTGGGACACCCCGGTCGGGTTCCGCACGAACAGCATCGCCGTCGGTACCGACCCGGCCAGCACCCCGGCGTCGTGGCCCGCTCCGGTCGGCAGGACCGGCGCGGGGCCCTCCGCGCCTCCGGCCACGGCCGCCACCCGGTCGCGCAGGCCCCCGTCGAACTCGACCACGGGGGTGTCGGACTCCTGGTGCTCCTCGGCGGTGACGCCCTGCTCCCCGGCGGCCCGGCGCACCTCGGCGGCGACGTCGCCCACCACCGCCTCCAGGCTCGCGGCGCCGGGCGCACGCGCGTCCAGCCAGGCCCGCACCCGGGAGGCGATCGCGTTGGTGCCGTTCGGCTCGGCCTCCACCCGGCCCACGGTGGCCACCGCGCCGTGCTCGGCCGCCGCCGCGCGGGCCGCCAGCACCATGCGGGCCATGGGCAGCATCGGGTCGCGCCGGTCCTCCAGGCGCGTGGTGCCCGCATGGTCGGCGCGGCCGGTGAAGGTCCAGCGCCAGCGGCCGTGCGGCCAGATGGAGCGGGCGGCGCCGACCGCGCGGTCCAGGTCGGCCAGGGCGCGGCCCTGTTCCACGTGCAGCTCGACGAAGCAGCCGATGCGGGACAGCCGTTCGGGGTCGGGCCCCATCCGGTCCGGGTCCAGGCCCGCCTCCTCCATGGCGTGGGCCCAGGTGGTGCCGGAGGGGTCGGCCAGGGCGGCCGCCCACTCCGCGGTGACGGCCCCGGTGAGCAGGCGGCTGCCCAGGCAGGGCACGCCGAAGCGGGCGCCCTCCTCCTCGGCGAAGACGGCGACCGCGACGGGGCGGCGCGGGCGGACGCCGCGGCGGCGCAGCTCGGCGACGGCCGCCAGGGCGCTGACCACGCCCAGCGGGCCGTCGTAGGCGCCGCCGTCGGGCACCGAGTCCAGGTGGGAGCCGGTGACCACGGCGTCCGGGCCGGGGGCGCCCCACCAGGCCCACATGTTGCCGTTGCCGTCGGTCTCCACGTCCAGGCCCGCGTCGGCGGCGGCCCGGTGGAACCAGTCGCGCAGCTCGGGGNGTTGCCCGCCGGTCGCGGCGTGGCGGCCGATGGGGGCCAGCTCGTCCCAGAGGCGGTCGAAGGCGGTGTCGGCGGTTTCGGCGGTGACGGAGGGGTCAGGCACCGGCGCCGCCCTCCCGCATCGGCAGGCGCAGGCCCTCGCGCTCGGCGACGGCCTCGGCCTCGGGGTAGCCCGCGTCGGCGTGCCGGATGACGCCCATGCCCGGGTCGTTGGTGAGCACCCGCCGCAGCTTCCGCGCCGCGAGTCCGGTGCCGTCGGCGACGCTGACCTGCCCGGCGTGCAGGGAGCGGCCCATGCCGACCCCGCCGCCGTGGTGCAGCGACACCCACGAGGCGCCGGAGGCGGTGTTGACCAGGGCGTTGAGCAGCGGCCAGTCGGCGATGGCGTCGGAGCCGTCGCGCATCGACTCGGTCTCCCGGTAGGGGGAGGCGACCGACCCGGTGTCCAGGTGGTCGCGGCCGATCGCCAGCGGGGCGCTCACCTCGCCGGAGGCCACCAGTTCGTTGAACCGCTCCCCGGCCCGCGCCCGCTCGCCCTGGCCCAGCCAGCAGATGCGGGCGGGCAGGCCCTGGAAGGCGACCTTCTGCCCGGCCATGCGGATCCACCGGGCCAGGTGGTCGTTCTCCGGGAACAGGTCCAGCACGGCGCGGTCGGTTCGGGCGATGTCGGCGGGGTCGCCGGACAGCGCCGCCCACCGGAACGGCCCCTTGCCCTCGCAGAACAGCGGGCGGATGTAGGCGGGCACGAACCCGGGGAAGTCGAAGGCGCGGGCGAACCCGGCCTCGCGGGCCTCGCCGCGGATGGAGTTGCCGTAGTCGAACACCTCGGCACCGGCGTCCAGGAACCCGACCATGGCCTCCACGTGCGCGGCCATGGACGCGCGGGCGCGGGAGGTGAACTCGGCGGGCTTGGCGGCCGCGTAGTCGGCCCAGTCCTCGAAGGCCACCCCGGCCGGGAGGTAGGACAGCGGGTCGTGGGCGCTGGTCTGGTCGGTGACGATGTCGATGGGGGCGCCCCGGCGCAGCAGCTCGGGAAGCACCTCGGCGGCGTTGCCGAGCAGGCCCACCGACAGCGGGCGGCGGGCGTCGCGGGCCTCGGTGGCCAGGCGCAGCGCCTCGTCGACGCTGTCGGCGCGCACGTCCAGGTACCGGTGCTCGATGCGGCGGTCGATGCGGCTGGGGTCGCACTCGACGACGATGGCCGCGCCGCCGTTCATCGTGACGGCGAGCGGCTGGGCGCCGCCCATGCCGCCGAGCCCGGCGGTGAGGGTGATGGTGCCCTCCAGGGTGCCGCCGCGCTTGGCGGCGACCGCGCCGAAGGTCTCGTAGGTGCCCTGGAGGATGCCCTGGGTGCCGATGTAGATCCAGGACCCGGCGGTCATCTGGCCGTACATGGTCAGGCCCAGCGCCTCCAGGCGGCGGAACTCCTCCCAGTTGGCCCAGTCGCCCACCAGGTTGGAGTTGGCGATGAGCACCCGGGGCGCCCACTCGTGGGTGCGCATGATGCCGACCGGGCGGCCCGACTGCACGAGCAGGGTCTCGTCGCCCTCCAGGTCGCGCAGGGAGGCGGTGATCCGGTCGAAGCTGGCCCAGTCGCGGGCGGCCTTGCCGGTGCCGCCGTAGACGACGAGCCGCTCGGGGTGCTCGGCCACCTCCGGGTCGAGGTTGTTGTGCAGCATCCGCAGGGCGGCCTCCTGGGGCCAGCCCTTGGCGGTGCGGGCGGTCCCGCGCGGGGCGCGGACGGTGCGGGGCGTGGATTCGCCTGCCATGACGCCTCCTGTGTGCAGCGCGGGCGGGGGTTCAGCGCAGGGGGGTGACGGACCCGGCGGCCGACACCACGGTGCCGTCGGCGATCAGGGCCGCGACCTCGGCGATCTCCGGGGCGAGGTAGCGGTCGGGGCCGGGGCCGGGCACGCGGGTGCGGACCGCGTCGCGCACGGCGCCGGTGGCCGGGCCGGGCTCCAGCGGGGAGCGCAGGTCCAGGGCGCGGGCGGCGGTGAGCAGCTCGACGGCGAGCACGTCGGTCAGGGCGGCGACGGCGCGGCGCAGCTTGCGGGCGGCCGCCCAGCCCATGGAGACGTGGTCCTCCTGCATCGCCGAGGAGGGGATGGAGTCGACGCTGGCCGGTGCGGCGAGCCGCTTCATCTCCGAGACCAGCCCGGCCTGGGTGTACTGGGCGATCATGTGGCCCGAGTCCACGCCCGGGTCGTCGGCCAGGAACGCGGGCAGGCCGTGCGAGCGGGCCACGTCGAGCATCCGGTCGGTGCGGCGCTCGGCGATGGAGGCCACGTCGGCGGCGGCGATCGCGAGGAAGTCGAGGACGTAGCCGACGGGGGCGCCGTGGAAATTGCCGTTGGACTCCACGCGGCCGTCCGGGGTGATCACCGGGTTGTCGATGACGGCGGCGAGTTCGCGCTCGGCGACGGTGCGGGCGTGCGCCAGGGTGTCCCGTGCGGCCCCGGCGACCTGCGGGGCGCACCGCAGCGAGTAGGCGTCCTGCACGCGGGTGCAGTCGGGGCCGCGGTGCGAGGCGACGATGGGCGAGCCGTCGAGCAGGGCGAGCATGTTGGCGGCGGCGTCGGCCTGGCCGGGGTGCGGGCGCATCTGCTGGAGGTCGGCGGCGAACACGCGGTCGGTGCCCAGCAGCGCCTCCACGCTCATGGCGGCGGTGACGTCCGCGGTGCGCAGCAGCCGCTCCAGGTCGTGGCAGGCCAGCAGGAGCATGCCGAGCATGCCGTCGGTGCCGTTGATCAGCGCCAGGCCCTCCTTGGCGCCGAGCTCGACCGGCTCCAGCCCGGCGGCGCGCAGCGCGTCGTCGGCGGGGCGGAGCGCGCCGGAGGCGTCGCGGACCTCGCCTTCGCCCATCAGGGCCAGGGCGACGTGGCTGAGCGGGGCCAGGTCGCCGGAGCAGCCGAGGCTGCCGTACTCCAGCACGACGGGGGTGATGCCCGCGTTGAGGAGCCCTGCGAGGGCGCGGGCGGTGGCGGGCTCCACGCCGGTGCCGCCGGAGGCCAGGGTGCGCAGCCGCAGCAGCATCAGGGCGCGCACCACCTCGCGCTCCACCTCGGGGCCGGACCCGGCGGCGTGCGAGCGCACGAGCGAGCGCTGCAGGCGGGCGCGCAGGTCGGGGGCGATGTGGCGGGTGGCCAGGGCGCCGAAGCCGGTGCTGACGCCGTAGGCGGGCCGCTCGCCCTCGGCCAGGGCGCGCACGCGGTCGCGGCCGTCGGCGAGCGCCTTGAGGGCGTCGTCGGCGAGGCGCACCCGCGCGCCGCCGCGGGCGACGGCGACGACGTCGTCGGCGGTGAGGGAGGAGCGGCCGACGACGACTTCGGCGGCGTCGGCGGCGGTTCCGGTAGCGGTGATGGACATACCCCCATTCCACGCCCTCAGAGGGGGGCGCCGCAGCACCGCCGCGCACGCTCTGTCCGATATCTCAGACGCCGCCCCGCGGTTCACACCTCCAGCCCGACGGCCACCTTTTCCAGGGCCTCCAGGCCATGGGCCACGGCGGGGCGGTCGGCGGCGCCCCTGCGCACGACGGTGAAGATGCTGCGCCCCGGGGCTCCCCCGCCCGCCAAGCGCACGCGGGACACCCCGCCGCCCTCGTGCAGCGGGAGCATCCGCGGGCCCAGGGTCACCCCGAGCCCGGCGCGGATGAGCGCCAGGACCCCGGTCCAGTCCGACACCCGGTGGGTGTAGTGCGGGGTGAAACCCGCGGCCGAGCAGGCCGCCTGCACCACCCACCCCTGGTGGCACTCGTCCTTGGAGGCGATCCAGTCGTCCCCCGCGGCCTCGGCCAGCTCGACCGCGGCCTCCCCCGCCGCCGCCCGCCCGGCCAGCCGGTGCCCGTCCGGAA
>NZ_ANBH01000198.1 GCF_000341185.1 Nocardiopsis chromatogenes YIM 90109 | reverse complement strand
GCCCGCCCGCGCCCCCCCCCGCCGCCGCCCGCCCGGCCAGCCGGTGCCCGTCCGGAACGAACAGGTCCAGCGGCTCGCGCAGCAGGGGGCGCTGCTCGAACCGGCGGTCGTCGGCGGGCGGCCCGTCCGGCGGCGGCACGGTCAGGGCGATGTCGGCCCGTCCCGACAGCAGGGCCTCATAGGCGGGCGGCCCGTCGGCCTCGGCGACCTCCACCGACAGCCGGGGCGCCCGTGCGCGCAGCAGGGCGGCGGCCGGGGCGGCCAGGGTGGACACCGCGGTGGGGAAGCCGGTCAGCCGCAGCACACCGGTGCGGCCTTCGCCGTGCGCGGCGAGGTCGGCCAGGGCGCGCTCCCAGCGCTCCTCCATGGCGTCGGCGTGCTCCAGCAGCACCTGCCCCTCGGAGGTGAGGCGGATCCCGCGCCCCTGCGGGGCGAGCAGCTCCACGCCCAGGTCCCGGCCGAGGGCGCGCACCTGCTGGGACACGGCGGAGGGGGTGAGGTGCATGGCGTCGGCGGCGGCGGTGACGGTCCCGTGGTCGGCCACGGCTCTGAGCACGCGCAGACGGCGGACATCGATCATGTAGCCGATGCTACACGGTTGCGTTCACAAAGTTGAGATGGACCTGAACGGTACCGGCCGTCCAGACTGAACCCATGGACACCGAAACCGCACCCCGCCCCGATTCCGACCTCGGCCGCTGCCCCGGCTGCGGGCGCCCCGACGGCACCGACGAGCACGTGGTCTCACGCCACCGCGTGTCCTTCGGGACCATCGCCTACACCCGCTGCGCCTGCGGCCGCCTCAGCGTCCGCACCGAGCGCGCCGACACCTTCCTGGTGAGGTGAACCATGGCCGCACCGCGCACGGAGGGCGCCGGCACGAAGAGGCCGGCGCGCCTGCCGCGATCGCGCCGCCCGGCGGGCCGCCTGCGGCCGGGGACCGGGCGCCGGTGGAGGCGCCGGACCGCTGCCCCCGGCTGACGTGCCACAATGCGGAGCATGTCGCATGTACCGGCTGCCACCCGGGCCCTGCGGATGCTGCGGCACCTGGCCGGGCGGTCCGGGCCGGTGTCGGCCTCGGCCCTCGCCTCCGAGCTGGGGCTGCCGCGGTCGAGCGCCTACCAGCTCCTCGAAGCCCTCGCCGAAGAGGGGTTCGTCGTCCACCTGCCCGAGGAGCAGCGGTGGGGCCTGGGCGTGGCCGCCTTCGAGATCGGCTCGGCCTACCTGCGCCACGACCCCCTGGAGCGGCTCGCCCGCCCCCTGCTCTCCCGCCTGTGCGAGGAGACCGGCGCCACCGCCCACCTGGGCATCCTGCACGGCCGCGACACCCTCTACCTGCTCAAGGAGCAGCCCCCGCACGCCCCCACCCTCATCACCGGCGTGGGCGTCCGCCTGCCCGCCCACCTGACCGCCTCCGGGCGGGCCCTGCTGGCGCACCTGCCGCGCGCCCAGGTGCGGGCGCTCTACCCGGGCGCCGAGTCGTTCGTCGACCGCACCGGCCGCGGCCCCGCCGCCCCCGGTGCGTTGCGCGAGACCCTGGCCGCCGAGCGGCGCCAGGGCTACTCGCTCGAAGAGGGCCAGGTCACCGACGGCTTCTCCTCGGTGGCGGCCGCCGCCTTCGACCACAACGCCGCACCGGCCGCCGCGATCAGCCTCACCGTGCCCTCCGAACGGCCCGTCACCCCCACCGCCCTGGCCTCGCGCGCCCGGGACGCGGCGGCCGAGCTGACCCGGCGGCTGGGAGGGAGGGGGCCGACGGCCTGAACCGGCAGAACCGGGCGGGCCGCCCCGGGCGCGGAACGGCGAAGGACGGGGACCCCTCGGGGTCCCCGTCCTCGTGTCGTCGTCAGGCTCTCGCGCGGCCTGGGCCCGGCCGTCGCCTGGGCCCGGTCCCTGCGCGCGGCCCGGCGGCACCGCCCGGGCGCGGGCGCAGCGGCCTCAGCGCCCGGCCTTGGCCTTGGCCTTCGCCTTGGCGTTGGCCTCCATCTCGGCGCGGATCTCGGCGCGCTCGGCGCGGAGCTTGGCCAGGGCCTCCTCCAGGATCGCCTTGCCGTCCTCCTCGCTGCGGCGCTCCTTCACGTAGGCCAGGTGCGTCTTGTAGGGCTCGGTCCGCGGCGGGGACGGCGGGTTCTCCGGGTCCTTCCCGGCGGGGAACCCGCAGCGGGGGCAGTCCCACTCCTCGGGGACCGCGGCCTCGTTCGAGAAGCTCGGCACGACCTCGTGCTTGTTGGCGCAGTAGAACGGGACCCGGATGCGCGGCGCGGACTCGCCGCGCTCGGCCTCGCCCATCGGGCCGGCGCCCACGCGGCTGCCACGGATGGCGCTGCCACTACCCACGGAACTCTCCTTCGGCGGACACGCCCCGCCGAGGGCGGGGCGGAGTTGAGACGGTCGCGCGCCCGGGGGCGGGCGCGGCGCAGTGTTCAGGCGCCCCGGTTGATGAGCAGGCCGAGGACGACGATCGCGACGATCCAGACCAGGGCCGTCACCACGGTGATCCGGTCCAGGTTGCGCTCCACCACCGACGATCCGCCGAGTGAGGAGGTGACGCCGCCCCCGAAGAGGTCGGACAGGCCGCCGCCCTTGCCCTTGTGCAGGAGCACCATGAGGACCAGCAGCAGGCTGCAGAGCATCACGAGGATGGACAGACCGAGGATCACACGCTCACCCGTATCTCGACCCCGACGTGGGGAATTGACGACCTTGGGTCCCGAGACCCGCTTGCTCGCCGCTCGGCTGGGACGCCGACGGGGCCGGCGGCCCGGCGGAGGAGGGACCGGGGACAGTATCTGGAATTCTAACGCGAACGCGGGGCGCACGTACGCCAGGAGGCGGAGCCTCCGGGGAAGTGTAGCGCGCCCCGCACTCCGGGCGTCACCGGGTGTGGGCACCCGGCGACGCCCGCGGGGTCACGTGCCCAGCCGCGCCAGCTTGGCGAAGTCGTCGGCCTTCAGGCTCGCGCCGCCCACCAGGGCGCCGTCGATGTCGGCCATGTCCATGATCCCGGCGATGTTGTCGGGCTTGACCGACCCGCCGTAGAGCACCCGCGTCCTGGCGGCGGTGGCCTCGTCGTACAGCTCGGCCAGGGTGGAGCGGACCGCGGCCCCGCACACCTCCTGGGCGTCGTCGGGGGTGGCGACCTCGCCGGTGCCGATGGCCCACACCGGCTCGTAGGCCACGACCAGCCGCTCGACCTGCTCGGCGGTGAGCCCGTCGACGGCCTTGCGCACCTGCTCGGCGGTGTGCGCGACGTGGTTGGAGGCCTTGCGCACCTCCAGGCCCTCGCCCACGCACAGGATCGGGGTGATGTCGTGCGCGAACGCCGCCTTCACCTTGGCGTTGACCAGCGCGTCGTCCTCGGCGTGGTACTCACGGCGCTCGGAGTGCCCGGCCAGCACGTAGGAGCACCCCAGCTTGGCGAGCATGGAGCCGGACACCTCGCCGGTGTAGGCGCCCTTCTCGTGCCGGGAGAGGTCCTGGGCGCCGTAGCCGATGCCGAGCTTGTCGCCGTCCACCAGGGTCTGCACGCTGCGCAGGTCGGTGAAGGGCGGGAGGACGACCACCTCGGCGCGGTCGTAGTCCGCGGCGTCGAGGGCGAAGGCCAGCTTCTGCACCAGCGCGATCGCCTCGAGGTGGTTGTTGTTCATCTTCCAGTTGCCGGCGATGAGCGGCTTGCGCTCGGGCTGTGCCATGTCGGTGCTTTCCTCTCAGTCCTGAAGGGCCTCGATGCCCGGAAGGGACCTGCCCTCCAGGTACTCCAGGCTGGCGCCGCCGCCGGTGGAGATGTGGCCGAAGCCCGCCTCGTCGAAGCCGAGGGCGCGCACGGCCGCGGCCGAGTCGCCGCCGCCGACGACGGTGAAGGCGGGCGAGTCGACGAGCGCCTGCGCCAGGGCGCGGGTGCCGTGGGAGTAGGGCTCCATCTCGAACACGCCCATGGGGCCGTTCCAGAAGACGGTTCGGCTCTCGCGCACCTTGGCGGCGAACAGCTCGGCGCTGCGCGGGCCGATGTCCAGGCCCATCCGGTCGGCGGGGATGGCCTCGACCGGAACCGGCCCGTGCGGGGCCTGGGCCGAGAAGGACTCGGCGGCGACCACGTCGACCGGCAGCACGATCTCCACGCCGCGCTCCTCGGCGTCGCGCAGGTACCCGGCGACGGTGTCGACCTGGTCGGCCTCCAGCAGGCTGGACCCGACCTCGTAGCCCTTGGCCTTGAGGAAGGTGTAGGCCATGCCGCCGCCGATGACCAGGCGGTCGGCGGTGCCCAGCAGGTTGGCGATGACGCCGAGCTTGTCGGAGACCTTGGCGCCGCCGAGCACGACGGTGTAGGGGCGCTGCGGGTCCTCGGTGAGGCGGCGCAGCACCTGCACCTCGGCCAGCACCAGCCCGCCGACCGCGTGCGGCAGCCGCCGGGGCAGGTCGTAGACGCTGGCGTGCTTGCGGTGCACGGCGCCGAAGCCGTCGCCCACGTACAGGTCGGCCAAGTCGGCCAGGCGGTCGGCGAACGCGCCGCGCTCGGCGTCGTCCTTGCTGGTCTCGCCCGGCTCGAAGCGCAGGTTCTCCAGCAGTGCCACGTCCCCGTCGGCCAGGCCGCCGACGGCCGCGCGGGCGGCATCGCCCGCGGTGTCCTCGGCGAAGGCGACCGGGGCGCCCAGCAGCTCGCCGAGGCGCTCGGCGACGGGGCGCAGGGTGAAGGCGGGGTCCGGGGCGCCCTTGGGGCGGCCCAGGTGGGCGGCGACGACCACCCGGGCGCCGCGGCCGCGCAGCTTCTCGATGGTGGGCAGGGCGGCGCGGATCCGGCCGTCGTCGGTGATGCGCCCGCCGTCGAGGGGGACGTTCAGGTCGGACCGGACGAACACCCGCTTGCCCGCGACGTCGAGGTCGTCGATCGTCCGCATGCTCTTCTCCGTTGTCGGATTCATGGGTGGGTGGAACGCTCCGGGCGGCGCGCCCCGCTGGGAGCGCGCCGCCCGGAAGAGCCCTTACAGGCCGGTGCCGACCAGCTTGGCGGCGTCGACGAGGCGGTTGGAGTAGCCCCACTCGTTGTCGTACCAGCCCACGATCTTGACCGTGTTGCCGAAGGCCATGGTGAGCGCGGAGTCGAAGGTGCAGGAGGGCGAGGTGCCGACGATGTCGGAGGAGACGATCGGGTCGGCGGTGTAGCGCAGCACGTTCTTCAGCGGACCGTCGGCGGCGGCCTTGAACGCGGCGTTGACCTCCTCGGCGGTGACGTCCCGCTCGAGCTCGACGACCAGGTCGGTCACGGAGCCGTCCGGCACCGGGACGCGCATGGCCATGCCGTCCAGCTTGCCCTTGAGCTCGGGCAGCACCAGCGCGGTGGCCTTGGCGGCACCGGTGCTGGTGGGGATGATGTTGGTCCCGGCGGCACGGGCCCGGCGCAGGTCCTTGTGCGGGAAGTCCAGGATGACCTGGTCGTTGGTGTAGGCGTGGACCGTCGTCATCAGGCCCTTCTTGATCCCGAAGGAGTCGAGCAGGACCTTGGCCATCGGCGCCACGCAGTTGGTGGTGCACGAGGCGTTGGAGACGACGTGGTGCCGGGCCGGGTCGTACTTGTCGTCGTTGACGCCCATGACGACGGTCATGTCCTCGCCCTTGGCCGGGGCGGAGACGATGACCTTCTTGGCGCCGGCCTGGATGTGCTTCTTGGCGTCCTCGGCGTTGGTGAAGCGGCCGGTGGACTCGATGACGACGTCGACGCCGAGCTCGCCCCAGGGCAGCTGGGCCGGGTCGCGCTGCTCCAGGGTCTTGACGGTGGTGGTGCCGACCCGGATGGAGTCCTCGCCCACCTCGACGTCGCCGTCCAGGGTGCCCAGCACCGAGTCGTACTTGAGCAGGTGCGCCAGGGTCGCGTTGTCGGTGAGGTCGTTGACCGCGACGATCTCGACCTCGCTGCCGGCGGCCTGGGCGGCGCGCCAGAAGTTGCGGCCGATCCGGCCGAATCCGTTCACGCCTACACGGATGGTCACGGTAACCAGTCTCCTCACGTAATTCGCGCGGGCGGAATGTATGCGCCGGGGGTGTGTGGTGCCGAGCCTATCGCCCCGCCGCGGCGCCGGGCCCAGTGTGGCACCGCTCCGGACCAGAGGACTAGACCATTTTCAGAAGTTTTCGCAGGCCGTTCGCGCCTCACAAAGGCGAACACCCGCACCCGGGGTGACCGGGAAGAATTCTGATTCCTTCACACGGATTCACATGCTCAGGGGACGAGCATGTCGGGGGTCAGGTTGGCGTCGGTGCCGGGGATACCAAGGTCACACGCGCGCTTGTCGGCCATGGCCAGCAGCCGCCGGATCCGCCCGGCGATCGCGTCCTTGGTCAGCGGCGGCGTGGACAGCTGGCCCAGCTCCTCCAGCGAGGCCTGCTTGTGCGCCAGCCGCAGCCGCCCGGCCGCCACCAGGTGGTCGGGGGCCTCCTCGCCGAGGATCTCCAGCGCCCGCTCCACCCGCGCGCCCGCGGCCACCGCCGCCCGGGCGCTGCGCCGCAGGTTGGCGTCGTCGAAGTTGGCCAGCCGGTTGGCGGTGGCCCGCACCTCGCGGCGCATCCGCCGCTCCTCCCAGGCCAGCACGCTCTGGTGCGCCCCCAGCAGGGTGAGCAGCGCCCCGATGGAGTCGCCGTCGCGCACCACCACCCGGTCCACGCCGCGCACCTCGCGCGCCTTGGCGTGCACCTTGAGCCGCCGGGCCGCCCCCACCAGGGCCAGCGCCGCCTCCGGGCCCGGGCAGGTGACCTCCAGCGACATCGACCGGCCCGGCTCGGTCAGCGAGCCGTGCGCGATGAACGCCCCCCGCCAGGCCGACTCGGCGTCGCACGCGCCCCCGGCCACCACGTGCCGCGGCAGCCCGCGCACCGGGCGCCCGTTGTTGTCGATCAGGCCCGTCTGCCGGGCCAGGCTCTCGCCGTCCTTGATCACCCGCACCACGTAGCGGTTGCCCTTGCGCAGCCCGCTGGGGGCCAGGACCACCACCTCGGACTCGTGGCCGAAGACCTCGGAGATGTCCTTGCGCAACCGGCGGGCGGCCGCCCCGGTGTCCAGCTCGGCCTCGATCACGATCCGCCCGCCGACCAGGTGCAGCCCCCCGGTGAAGCGCAGGATCGTGGAGACCTCGGCCTTGCGGCAGCACGGTTTGAGCACCGACAGCCGGCTCAGTTCGTCCTTGACCACGCCGGTCATCGCCATGGATGCGGTCCTCCCCCTGGAACTCGTCTACCCTGGCAGACTACTGGTCCGCGCCCCGGAACACCCGGTCGAACACGGCGGCCAGGCGGTCCGGGTCGTGGCGGGGGGTGCCGTCGCCGACCGCGACATCGTCGAGCACGAGCGCGCCGCCCAGCCGCGCCGCCGCCTCCCGCAGCGGCCCGGCGTCCTGCACCACCGACCGGTCGGCCAGCACCACGTCCACCCCCAGCTCGGGGGCGTGCTCCTCGAGCACCTGCAGGTAGGTCTCGGGCCGGAACCCGTCGGTCTCGCCCCGCTGCGGGGACAGGTTGAGCGCCACCACCCGCCGCGCCTCGGTGTCGACCAGCGCCCGCGCCAGCTCGGGCACCAGCAGGTGCGGCAGCACGCTGGTGAACCACGACCCCGGGCCGAAGACGACCCAGTCGGCCTCGTGCACCGCCTTGACCGCCTGCGGGGAGGCCGGGGGCGCCTCGGGCAGCAGGGAGATCGAGCGCACCCGGCCGCCGGTACTGGCGCAGGCCACCTGGCCGCGCACGGTCACCACCTCGCCGGGGCGCCCGGGGTCGGCCCCCTCCACCTCGGCGGCGATGTCCAGCGGCACCGAGGACATCGGCAGCACCCGGCCGTGCGCCCCCAGCAGCTGGCCCACCCAGTCCAGCCCGGCCACCGAGTCGCCCAGCAGCTCCCACAGCGCCACGATCAGCAGGTTGCCCACGGCGTGCCCGTGCAGCTCCCCCTCGCTGCGGAACCGGTGCTGGACCACCTCGCTCCAGGTGTGGCCCCACTCGTCGTCGCCGCACAGCGCCGCCAGCGCCATCCGCAGGTCGCCGGGGGGCAGCACCCCCAGCTCGCGGCGGAGCCGCCCGCTCGATCCGCCGTCGTCGGCGACGGTGACCACGGCGGTCAGATCGGTGGTCACCCGCCGCAGCGCCTGCAGGGACGCCGACAGCCCGTGCCCGCCGCCCAGCGCCACCACCCGGGGCGGCGGCCCGTCGTCGTCGGGCGGACCGGTCCGCGCGCCTGCTCCCATGTTCGTCACCGGCCCAATGGTAGGCACCCCGGGCAGGGTGCGCGATCCGACGCCCCTGCCGCCGCCCGCGCCCGCTCCCGGGCCCACGCCCTACTCGCGTCCGACGTCGCGGTGCACGACGTGCACCTCCACGCCCTCCTCGCCGAGGATCTCGCCGAACCGCTCGGCCATGGCGACGCTGCGGTGCTTGCCGCCGGTGCAGCCCACCGCGAGCGTCATGTAGTGCTTGCCCTCGCGCCGGTAGCCCTCGATGAGCAGGCGCAGCACCTCGGTGTAGGCGTCCAGCATCTCCTTGGCTCCGCCCTGGGCCAGCACGTACTCGCGGACCGGCCCGTCCCGCCCGTTGAGCGGGCGCAGCTCGGGCACCCAGTGCGGGTTGGGCAGGAAGCGGCAGTCCAGCACCAGGTCGGCGTCGACCGGCAGGCCGTGCTTGAACCCGAACGAGACCACGTTGGCGCGCGGCTTGGCCTCCTCGGCCTCCCCGAAGAACCCGATCACCTTGGCCTTGAGCTGGTGCACGTTGCTCTGCGAGGTGTCGATCACCAGGTCGGCCTCGCCTCTGATGGCGCGCAGCGTCTCCCGCTCGCGGGCGATGCCGTCGGTCAGCCGCCCCTCCCCCTGGAGCGGGTGCGGGCGGCGCACGCTCTCGAAGCGGCGCACCAGCGCCTCGTCGCTCGCCTCCAGGAACACCACCCGGGCGGCGATGCCGCGCGAGCGCAGCGCCTCCACCGTGGACAGCAGGTCCTCGGTGAAGGCCATGGAGCGCACGTCCACCACGGCCGCCACCCGGGGCACCGCGCCGCGGGTGCGCCCGGCCAGCTCGATCATGGTGGGCAGCAGTCCGGGCGGGAGGTTGTCCACCACGAACCAGTCCAGGTCCTCCAGGGCCCGGGCGGCGGTGCTGCGCCCCGCCCCGGACATGCCGGTGACGATCACGATCTCCGGCGGCAGCTCCGCACTGAGTCCCTCCGCCATCAGGTCATCCCCCATCGTTGCGTTCCTGTCCACCGTTGAGGTGGGCGTGCACGGCCTCGGCGGTGGCCCGGCCCACCCCCGGCACCTGCGCGATCTCGTCCGGCCCCGCCGCCTTCAGCTTCTTGACCGAGCCGAAGTGCTTGATCAGCGCGTTGCGGCGGGCCGGGCCCAGGCCCGGGACGTCGTCCAGTGCGCTGCCGGTCAGCGCCGCGGAGCGCTTCTTGCGGTGGTAGGCGATGGCGAAGCGGTGCGCCTCGTCGCGCACCCGCTGCAGCAGGTAGAGCCCCTCCCCCGCGCGCGGCAGGATCACCGGGTCCTCCTCGCCGGGCAGCCAGACCTCCTCAAGCCGCTTGGCCAGGCCGCACACCGCGACGTCGTCGATGCCCAGGTCGTCCAGCGCCCGCCGGGCCGCCTCCGCCTGCGGGCGGCCCCCGTCCACCACCACAAGGTTAGGCGGGTAGGCGAACTTGCCGGGGGCCGCCCCCTCCCCCTCGGGCGGGGAGCCCCGGCCGGGCCCCTCCTCCCCCATGGTGGCCAGCTCGCCGCTCTTGCTGCCCTCCTCCAGGTAGCGGCTGAAGCGGCGGTGGATCACCTCGTACATGGAGGCGACGTCGTGCTGCTCCCGGTCGCCCTTGGCGGTGCCGCGGATGGAGAAGCGCCGGTACTCGCGCTTGCGCGCCAGGCCGTCCTCGAAGACCACCATGGAGGCCACCACGTGCTCGCCCATCAGGTTGGAGATGTCGTAGCACTCGATGCGCAGCGGCGCCTCGGCCAGGTCCAGGGCCTCCTGGACCTCCTGCAGGGCGCGGCTGCGCGTGGTCAGGTCCCCGGCCCGCTGCGTCTTGTGCCGGGCCAGGGCCTGCTCGGCGTTCTTGCCCACGGTCTCCAGCAGGGTCTTCTTGTCTCCCCTCTGGGGTACCCGCAGGTCCACCCGCGCCCCCCGCAGTTCCGAGAGCCAGTCGGTGACCGCGTCGCGGTCGGCGGGCTCGGCCGAGACGAGGACCTCCCGCGGCACACCCGCGCCCGAGGGGCCGTCCGAGCCGCCCGCGTCCCCGCCGCCGTAGGCCTGGGCGAGGAAGCGTTCGACGAGGCCCCCGGTGCCCACGTCCTCGACCTTGTCCACCACCCAGCCGCGGCGCCCGCGGATGCGGCCCCCGCGCACGTAGAAGACCTGGACCGCGGCCTCCAAGGGGTCCTCGGCGAAGGCGATGACGTCGCAGTCGGTGGAGTCGGAGAGCACCACCGACTGCTTCTCCAGCGCGGTGCGCAGCGCCTCCAGGTCGTCCCGGATGCGCGCGGCGCGCTCGTACTCCTGCTCCAGGGCGGCCTCGCGCATGGAGCCCTCCAGCGCGCGCATGAAGCGCCCGGTGTCCCCGGCCATGAACGCGCAGAAGTCCTCGGCCAGCTCGCGGTGGTCCTCGGCGCCGATCCGCCCGGTGCAGGGGGCCGCGCACTTGCCGATGTAGCCCAGCAGGCAGGGGCGCCCGCTGTTGCGGGCGCTCCGGAACACCCCTGCCGAGCAGGTCCGCACCGGGAACACGCGCAGCAGCAGGTCGACGGTCTCCCGGATGGCCCAGGCGTGGCCGTAGGGGCCGAAGTAGCGCACGCCCTTGCGCTTGGCCCCCCGCATGACCTGCACCCGGGGGTACTCCTCGCCCATGGTGACGGCCAGGTAGGGGTAGCTCTTGTCGTCGCGGTACTTGACGTTGAAGCGGGGGTCGTACTCCTTGATCCAGGAGTACTCCAGCTGGAGGGCCTCCACCTCGGTGCCGACGACCGTCCAGTCGACGTCGGCGGCGGTGGAGACCATGGTCTGCGTGCGGGGGTGGAGCGCGGCGAAGTCCTGGAAGTAGGAGGAGAGCCGCGCGCGCAGGTTCTTCGCCTTGCCCACGTAGATGACCCGCCCGTGCTCGTCACGGAAGCGGTATACCCCGGGCGAGGTCGGGATCGAACCCGGGCTGGGGCGCAGATGGGGTCGGACCGTCATGGCTCCATTGTGGTCGGCCCCGGGGACGTTCGACCAATCGCCCGGAACACCCGTCATGTCCGGCTCAGCGGTATACACGGTCCCAAACGTCACGATTCCGCATCCGAATGCCCTAGGTTGGTCGAGGACCCCGGAAAGGAAGGGCGACGGAGCCATGGACCTCATGCAGTGGACGGGCATCGCGATCGCGGTGCTGGTGGCGACGGGCCTGGTGGCGGTCGTGCACTGGCTGCTCACCCACCAGCTGTCCAAGGTCTGGACCCTGGCGGGCTACCTGGTCAAGCGCTGCCGCTACTCGGCCTATGTCGCGGCGGCGGCCATCGGGGTGAACCTCTCCCTGCCGAGCGTGTCCGAGATGGAGGACCGCTCGCTGTACGGGCCGATCAACCACGCCCTGGCCATCGCCATGATCATCGGCGTCACCTGGCTGGCGACCTCGGCGGCCTACGCGGTCACCGACGCGGTGCTGGCCAAGCTCGCCGACAGCAACGGCGACGCCGACCGGCGCGCCCGCCGCCTGCGCACCCAGGTGCGGCTGACCCGGCGCGTGGTGACCGGCGTCATCGTGGTGATCGCCACCGCCTCGGTGCTGTTCACCTTCGACTCGGTGCGCCTGCTCGGCGCCGGGCTGCTCACCTCGGCGGGCGTGGTCGGCATCGTGGCCGGCGTCGCCGCCCAGTCCACCCTGGCCAACCTGTTCGCCGGGCTGCAGCTCACCTTCGGCGACGCGCTGCGCATCAACGACATCATCGTCTTCGAGGGCGAGTGGGGCCGGGTCGAGGAGATCAGCCTCACCCACGTGACCCTGCGCATCTGGGACGAGCGGCGGCTGGTGGTGCCGGTGGCCGACTTCACCAGCAAGCCCTTCGAGAACTGGACCAAGCACGGCACCGAGATCACCGGCACGGTGGTCCTCCAGGTGGACTGGGAGGTGCCGATCGAGGAGATCCGCCGCGAGGTGGGCGCCTTCGTCACGGCGCACCCGCTGTGGGACGGGCGCCGCTGGTCGGTGCAGGCCATCGACGTGCTCGACGGGGGCGTACAGCTGCGCGCGGTGGTCACCACCGCCGACTCCGACGCGCGCTGGGACCTGAGCTGCGACCTGCGCGAGCACCTGATCACCTACATCGCCGAGCACTTCCCCGAGGCGCTGCCGCGCCGCCGCACCGAGTTCATCGCGGGCGACGCCGAGGCGGCCGAGCGCGCGCTGCGCTCCGAGGAGGGCGAGGACGGCAGGTCCGCCGTCCTCTCCGCGGCGATCGGCGGCCGCGGCCGGTCGGCCCAGGCCCCGGACGGGGCCCTGGGCGGAGGCGGCCGGCGCTCGGACGCCTCCGACGACAGCGGAGACGACGGCGGCGACGGGGGCATCTAGGGCCTGAGCCGGGGATCACGCCCCCTGCTCGCCCTCCAGGGTGATGTCGGAGCCGTCCACGGTGATGTCGAAGCGCTTGAGCGGCTCGGTGGCCGGGCCCTCCACCGGCTCGCCCGTGGCGAGGTCGAACCTGCTGCCGTGGCACAGGCAGTGGATGTCCTTCTCCACCTCCTGGATGGTGCACCCCGAGTGCGTGCACACGGCGCTGAACGCGCGGAAGTCGCCCTTCTCCGGCTGGGTGAGCACCAGCTTGCCGCGCACGATGACGGTGCCGCCGCCCTCGGGCACCTCGTCGGTCTGCGCCACGACATCGCCCATGAGCGCGTCCTGCGGCTCGGGCTCGTCGCCGCCCCCGCACCCGGCGGCCCCCAGCGCCGCCGCCCCGGCCGCTCCGGCGGTCCCGAGCATCCGCCGCCGCGTCATCCCGCAGCACGATCCCCCCGCGCCCATGCACGGCTCCTTTCCGCACCGCCGCGCCTTCTACTACGCGACGTAGTATCGCCGGGACGCACTATACGACCCCCACAGGGCCGCCGTGACATCCCCCCGCTCCCGTCGTAAGGCGGCACGGGGACCGAGGCCGGTGAGGGCCCGTCAGCGGGCGGTGAGGATCACGGTCCCCGCGACCTTGTCGTGGAGGCCCTGGCGGTTGGGGCGGTCCCACAGGGGCCACAGGCCGAACAGCAGCATGCCGATCAGGGCCAGGGTCCACAGGGTCGCGGCGGAGAAGGCGAAGAGCACCGGCGCCCACAGCAGGGCGCCGCGGGCGACCGAGGCCGTCACCGGCAGCGGGCCGGGGTACCCCGCGCCCTCCAGCGGGCCCACCCGGAGCCCCGCGACGCGCATGCCCAGCGTCCTCCGCCACCGGGTGACGCAGACCGCCTCATAGGACGTGCCCGCCAGGAAGGCCACCACCGCGGTCAGGATGCCGAAACTGGACGACAGGTTCCGCCCGCCGGTCAAGGCGAGCACCCCGGTCGCCATCAGCGCCAGCAGCGCCGCCACCAGGAACGCCGGGAGGACCACCACCACGGTGTCGATCAGGCGCCCCACGGCGCGCTGCCCCCACGAGGCGAGCGGAAGCCGCTCGGGGGCCGACACCTGGTGCGCCTGCGGGTAGCTCATGGCTCGACTTTACCGAGCCGCGCCACGACCCCCGTCCCCGCGAGGCGGTCGTGCAGCCCCCGGTGCCGCGGCCGGTCCAGGAGCGCCGAGAACGGCGCGTAGACGGACACCATGAGGGCGATCAGGTTCACCAGCGGGACGAAGTACACCAGCAGGTACCCGAACAGCACCGTCGAGCGGATCAGCACCGCCCTGGGGGTGGGCGGCTCGGGGTCCAGCCGCACCTTCAGCAGCAGCTTGCCGGGGGTGGCGCCGTACACCCCGGTGAGCACCACCTCGTACCCGGCATAGACGACGAACGCCGCCACCGCCAGGACGGCCCCCGACAGCAGCGTCGGCGACGCCACGTCCGCCCCGCCGGGCAGGACCGGGTCCAGCCCGGCGCTGACCGCCAGATTGATGCCGGTGGCCACGGCCAGGTCGACGACCCGGGCCACGACCCGCCGGCCGAACAGCGGCCACTCGCTCTCTCCACGTTGCACTCCCCCAGCCTACGGGTCAGCTGGCGTGGCGGGGCGAGGAGACGTCGAGGCCGCCGCCCCCCGACCACTCGGCCGGGGCGCGCTTCGGCGACGGCGTCCTGTCCGACGGCGCGCGCCTGTACGCCGAACTGGCGCTGCGCCGCGTCGCCCGCCCGGGCCGGGGGTGAGCGCGCCTCACATGATCTCGGCGAGGAAGCGCCCGGTGTAGGAGGCGGGCACCCGGGCGACCTCCTCGGGGGTGCCCTCGGCCACCACGGTGCCGCCGCCCGAGCCGCCCTCGGGGCCCATGTCGATGATGTGGTCGGCGGTCTTGATCACGTCGAGGTTGTGCTCGATGACGATGACCGTGTTGCCCGCGTCGGCCAGCCGGTTCAGCACGCCCAGCAGCTTGCGCACGTCCTCGAAGTGCAGGCCGGTGGTGGGCTCGTCCAGCACGTAGACGGTGCGGCCGGTGGAGCGGCGCTGCAGCTCGGTGGAGAGCTTGACCCGCTGGGCCTCGCCGCCGGACAGGGTCGTCGCGGGCTGGCCCAGGCGCACATACCCCAGCCCCACGTCGTTGAGGGTCTGCATGTGCCGCCGGATCGCGGTGATGGGCCCGAAGAAGTCCAGCGCCTCCTCGATGGTCATGTCGAGGACCTCGGCGATGTTCTTGCCCTTGTAGTGCACGTCCAGGGTCTCCCGGTTGAAGCGCGCCCCGTGGCACACCTCGCAGGGGACGTAGACGTCCGGCAGGAACTGCATCTCGATCTTGAGCGTGCCGTCGCCGGAGCAGGCCTCACAGCGGCCGCCCTTGACGTTGAAGGAGAACCGGCCCGGCTGGTAGCCGCGCACCTTGGCCTCGGTGGTCTGGGCGAACAGCTTGCGGATGTGGTCCCACACGCCGGTGTAGGTGGCCGGGTTGGAGCGCGGGGTGCGCCCGATGGGGCTCTGGTCGACGTGCACGACCTTGTCCACCTGGTTCAGCCCGTTGACCCGCACGTGGCGGCCGGGCACCGCGCGGGCGCCCTGCAGCTCCTTGGCCAGCACCTTGTACAGGATCTCGTTGACCAGGGTGGACTTGCCCGACCCGGACACGCCGGTGACGGCGGTGAACACGCCCAGCGGGAAGGCGGCGTCGATGCCCCGGAGGTTGTTCTCCCGGGCGCCGCGCACCACCAGCTCGCGGCCCTTGGTGCGGGGGCGCCGCACCTGCGGCACCTCGATCTCGCGGCGCTTGGACAGGTAGTCGCCGGTGGCCGAGTCGGGGCTGTCCAGCAGCTCCTTGACGGTGCCCGAGACCACCACGGACCCGCCGTGCTCCCCGGCGCCGGGGCCGATGTCGACCACCCAGTCCGCGGCGCGGATGGTGTCCTCGTCGTGCTCGACGACGATCAGGGTGTTGCCGATGTCGCGGAGCCGCTGCAGCGTCTCCAGCAGCCGGAAGTTGTCCCGCTGGTGCAGCCCGATGGAGGGCTCGTCCAGCACGTAGAGCACGCCCACCAGTCCCGAGCCGATCTGCGTGGCCAGCCGGATGCGCTGGGCCTCCCCGCCGGAGAGCGACCCGGCCGGGCGCTCCAGGCTCAGGTAGTCCAGGCCCACGTCCAGCAGGAAGCCAAGGCGGGCGCTGATCTCCTTGAGCACCTGGGCGGCGATGGCCCGGTCGCGCTCGCTCAGGTCCAGTTCGCGCAGGAACGCGGCGGCCTCGTCCAGCGGCAGCGCGGCCACCTCGGAGATGGAGGCCCCGCCGACCTTGACCGCCAGCACCACCGGCTTGAGGCGCTTGCCGTCGCAGGCGTGGCAGGGCACGGTGCGCATGTAGCCCTCCAGCCGCTCGCGGCTGAAGTCGCTCTCGCTCTCGGAGTGGCGGCGCTTGATCCAGGGGATCACGCCCTCGTAGGAGGTGTAGTAGGAGCGCGTGCGCCCGTAGCGGTTGCGGTAGCGCACGTGCACCTGGGTGTCGTGGCCCTCCAGCAGCGCCTTGCGGGCCTTGCGCGGCAGCCGCTCCCAGGGGGTGCCCAGGTCGAAGCCCATGGCGTCGGCGACGGCCTGCATGAGGCGGCCGAAGTACTCGGCGGCGTGGCCCCCCGCCCAGGGGGCGAGGGCGCCCTCTTCGAGGGTCTTCTCCGGGTCGGGCACGACCAGCTCGGGGTCGACCTCCATGCGGGTGCCCAGCCCGGCGCACTCGGGGCAGGCGCCGTAGGGGGAGTTGAAGGAGAAGGAGCGCGGCTCCAGCTCCTCGAAGGACAGGTCGTCGTAGGGGCAGTACAGGTGCTCGGAGAAGACCTTCTCGCGGTCGGCCGTGCCCTGCTCGGCGTCGACGAAGTCGAGCACGATGGTGCCGCCGGCCAGCTTGAGGGCGGTCTCCACCGAGTCGGTCAGGCGCTTGGCGGCCGACGCCTTGACGGTGAGGCGGTCGACCACCACCGAGATGTCGTGCTTCTCGGTCTTCTTGAGGGCGGGCGCCTCGTCCAGGCGCACGGCCGCGCCGTCCACCACGGCGCGGGTGTACCCCTTGGCCTGCAGGTCCTTGAAGAGCTCGGCGTACTCGCCCTTGCGGCCCCGCACCACCGGCGCCAGCACCTGGAAGCGGGTGCCCTCGGGCAGCTCCAGGACGCGGTCGACGATCTGCTGCGGGGTCTGGCGGGCGATCTCGCGGCCGCACTCGGGGCAGTGCGGCACGCCGATGCGCGACCACAGCAGGCGCAGGTAGTCGTAGACCTCGGTGATGGTGCCGACGGTGGAGCGCGGGTTGCGGCTGGTGGACTTCTGGTCGATGGACACCGCCGGGGAAAGGCCCTCGATGAAGTCGACGTCGGGCTTGTCCATCTGGCCCAGGAACTGGCGGGCGTAGGCCGACAGCGACTCCACGTACCGCCGCTGCCCCTCGGCGAAAATGGTGTCGAAGGCCAGCGAGGACTTGCCCGACCCGGACAGCCCGGTGAACACGATCATCGCGTCCCGGGGCAGGTCGAGCGAGACGTCCTTGAGGTTGTGCTCGCGGGCACCCCGGATCACCAACTGATCGGCCATTTCGCTCCATCCGCCGGTATCGGCACGGGCGCGCCTGAGGCGCGCGGGGACGTCGAAGGCTCCGGCCCTCAAGCCTAGAGGCGGTCGGTGACGTCCGGGCGACGTTCGCACGAGAGCCCCGCGAGGGCCGTGGCCTTCCTGGTCAACGCATCGCGGGCGGGGATTCTTCCGGGCCGGGGAATGCGACGCGGCGNCCCTTTGGAGCCGCAGCCCTCCCGGCCGGCCGCCCCGGTCAGTTCGTGCGGTCGGCCCGGACGCCCTCGCCGTCGTCCTCGCCGGCGTCCCCGTCCGCTGAGGCCTCCCGCGCGGAGCCGCCGCGGGAGGAGAGCAGGCTGGCGACGATGGTGACGGCCATCACGCCGATGATGACGGTCAGCGAGGTGGCGATGCCGATCTCGGGGACGTGCACCCCGTTCTCGTGCAGGGCGTGCAGGATCATCTTCACGCCGATGAAGGCCATGATGATGGACAGGCCCCAGCTGATGTAGACCAGGCGGTCCATCAGCCCGGCCAGCAGGAAGTAGAGCTGGCGCAGGCCCAGCAGCGCGAAGGCGTTGGCGGTGAAGACGATGTAGGCGTCCTGGGTGAGGCCGAAGATCGCCGGGATGGAGTCGACGGCGAAGACCAGGTCGGTGACGCCGATCGCGACGATCACCATGAGCATCGGGGTGACGTGGCGGCGGCCGTCCAGCCGGACGGTGAGCCTGGCGCCGTGGTAGTCGTCGGCCACCGGCCAGACCTTGCGCACCATGCGCACGGCGAAGCTGTCGGAGTAGTCCTCGTTCTCGTCGTCGCCCTTCATGTGGTCGCGGACGATCTTGACCGCGGTGTAGATGAGGAAGGCGCCGAACAGGTAGAAGACCTCGCTCCAGGCGTTGATGGCCTGGGCGCCCACGGCGATGAAGATGCCGCGCATGACGAGCGCGATGACGATGCCGACCAGCAGCACCTCGTGCTGGTACTTCTTGGGCACCGCGAACGCGCCGATGATGAGGTAGAAGACGAAGAGGTTGTCGACGCTCAGGCTCTTCTCGGTGATGAACCCGGCGAAGTACTCGCCCGCGGCGGTCGCGCCGCCGAAGTACCACACGCCGAAGCCGAAGACCACCGCGATCGCCATGTAGAAGGCGGCCCACCAGGCGGCCTGCTTGACGCCGAACTCCTTGGGCCCGCTCTTCTTGCTCCACGGGTGGTCGACGATGGCCAGGTCGACGGCGAGGATGGCGACCATCGCGCCGATGGTGGCGAACCACACCCAGGTGGGGACGTCCATAGAGTTCTCCTCCGGTCGAAGCGCCCGCTCCGCGGGCACGCTTGCCAACCGGAGGTCTCTCCCGCCCCTGCAGGCAGGCCGAAGGGCCGCTGTTCACAGGGACCGGCGGCACCGGGCCCGCGCCTTTGCGGACCGTGATGACGACACCGCCGTCGAAGTAGGGATACTCCCCTCACGACGGACCACGGGAGGGCACACGGGACGACGCCCGCGCCTCCGCGGATCCGACCCCAATCATGCCATCCCATCCGGGTCTCGTGAACACGGTATGCGCCAATGTCGCGTCAAACACGTCGTCCCGGACACCTCCGCCGGGCCGCCGGCCGGACCGGGAAGCCCGCTCTCACCTCGCCAGAAGCCCGTACAAGCCCTCAAGCTGGTCGGCGGTGTCCTCCTCGGTCGGCAGGCGCCCGGCGGCCTCGCGGGCCCGGCCGGACATGCGCCCGGACAGGCCCGGCTCCTCCAGCACCCGCCGCACGGCCGCCGCCAGCGCCGCCGGGTCGCCCGGGGGCACCAGCAGCGCGCAGTCCTCGTACAGGTCGGCGATGCCGCCCACACGGGTCGCCACCACCGGCAGCCCGGCCCGCAGCGCCTCCATGACCACCAGCGACGGCCCCTCCCAGCGGCNGGCAGGACGAACGCGTCGGCGGCGGCGAGCAGGTCCCCCACGTCCGTGCGGTGGCCCAGCAGCAGGACCGGCGCCCCTTCCGCACGGATACGGCGCTCCAGCCCCGGGCGGAGCGGCCCCTCCCCCGCGATCGCCACGAGCGGGCGCGTCCCGCCCGCGGCCGCCTCCGGCACCGCGTCCAGCAGGACCTCCAGGCCCTTCTGCGCGGCCAGGCGGGCCACCACCAGAAGCAGCGGGCGCTCCGGGCCCACGCCCAGCTCGGCGCGGACCCGCGCCCGAGGGCGCTCCGGCGGCGCCAGCGGAGGAGCGGCCACCACGGCCCGTGCGGTGCGGCGCGCCCCCCGGGCGCGCATCCGCTCCACCAGGTCGCCGGAGACGCCCAGGACCGCGTCGGCGAGCAGCGCCACCACCCGCTCCAGCGCCGGGTAGACCAGCGCGCGCGGCCCGGACAGGTCCGGGGGCGCGTTGTGCACCGTCACCGCCAGCGGCCCGGCCCCCGCCAAGGCGCACAGCGCCCCCGCCCGCACCCCGTGCGCGTGCACCACGTCCGCCCCGGACCCCAGCCGCGACAGGCGGGCGGCGGCCGCCGCGTCACGCAGCGGGCGGAGCCCCGCGCCGATCTCCACCGGCGCGAAGCGGGCGCCGACCCGGTCGAAGGCGAACAGCCCGCCCGCCTCGGACGGGCCCAGCACCGCCACCCGGTGCCCGCGCCCGGCCAGCAGCCGCGCAACCGAGCGCACGTGGTTGCCCACCCCGCCGCTACTGGTGCCCAGGACCAGCGCGATCCGCATCCTGCTCCGCCTTCCTCGCCGTCAGCCCTCTCAGCCTCGCCGCCGCCGCACGCACCGACCGTGCGTCGACCGCGCCGGCCACCGCACCGAACACCACGAGGGCGACCCCGCCCGACACCGCCACCGCCGCCAGCGCGGACACCGCCCCGGAACCGTAGTGGCCCACCTGCTCGGCCGACCACCACCCGGCGGCGAACCCGGCGGCCGCGCCCGACGCCGCGGCCAACAGCGAACGCCCGGCCCCGGCCAGCGCCCCGGGCCCGTGGGCGGCGCGCACCCCGGCCCCCAGCAGCACCGCCGCCAGGGTCAGGCCCAAGGCGGCGCCCGCCCCCAGCGCCGCCACCGTCCAGTCCGGAGGCAGGGCGGCGACCAGGCCCGCTCCCGCGGCCATCACCACCGCCCAGCCGACGATCTGCGCCAATGCGGCGCGGCGCCCGTGCCCGGAGGCGTACAGCCCCCGGCTCAGCAGCGCCACCAGACCGAAGCCGACGATCCCCAGCGCGTAGGCGGGCAGCGCCCGCTGCAGCGC
>NZ_ANBH01000197.1 GCF_000341185.1 Nocardiopsis chromatogenes YIM 90109 | reverse complement strand
CCGCCAGCGCTGTGGCCAGGCCGCCGGTGAGCACCACCACCGCACGAACCCCGGCCGAGAGCACCGCGGCGAACCCGTCGGCGTCGCGCTCGCCGTGGCGCACCGCCAGGGCGGTGAAGGCGCTGGTGGCGATGGGCACCGCCACCACGCCGTAGGGCAGGGTGAACAGCGCCCAGGCGTAGTTGTACAGCACCGCGTCCCCGGCGCCGCCGCCCCAGTTGGCCAGCGCCACCGACAGCAGCAGGCTGAGCTGCATCGCCACCAGCGGCATCAGCGCGGCGGCCGCCAGCGACCGCACCTTGCGCCCCACACCGGGCGGGAACCGCAAGCGGGGCCGCAGGCCCAGGCGCAGCCGCGCGACCGGGAGCAGGGCGGTGAGGAACATGGCCGCCACCCCGAGCGTGGTCCCTGCCGACAGCACCAGCCCGGCCGCCGTCGGCAGCCGCGCCGCGTCGGCGGCCTCCTGTCCGGCCAGCGGCACGAACGCCGCATAGGCGGCCATCACCACCAGGCTCGACACCAGCGGGGCCAGCGCCGGGGCGAGGAAGGCGCGGTGGGCCTGGAGGATGCCGTACAGCACCGCCGCCAGACCGTAGAACAGCACCTGGGGGGAGAACACCGCCAGGAAGCGGGCCGCCAGGGCCAGGACCGCGCCCCGGTCGCACCCGGGCAGGGGGCCCAGCATGGCCGCCATCACCGGGACGGCGGCGGCCGCCAGCAGCGCGCTCAGCGGGACCGCCGCCACCACGACCCAGGTGACCAGGGCCGAGGCGGTCTCCGCCACGTGCCGGTGGTCCCCGCGTGCGGCGGCCGACGCCAGCCCCGGCACGACCATCCCGGCCAGGGCGCCGCCGATGGCGATCTCGAACAGCACGGTGGGCAGCTGGTTGGCGGTCACGTAGGCGGTGCCCACGCAGGTGTCGCCCACGGTCTGGGAGAAGACCACGGTGCGCCCGAACCCGGCGAGGCGGGCCAGCGCGGTGACCGCGGCGATCAGCGCGGCGGCACCGGCGACGCCCGCCCCGGCGCGGCGCAGGCGCACCGCCTAATCCCCGTCGGGGGGAGTGGCCGGGGCCCCCTCGGCGTTCGCCTCGCGTCCTGCGGGCGTATGCGGGTGCGGGCCGTCGTGGACGGCGGCCTCTTCGGACCGCGCCGCGGGGACGTCGGCGGACGCCCGATCGGCAAGCGCCACCGCCCCCTCGTCGCGGGAGTCCGCGGACGTCGTGTCGGTCGGGGCCGGGCGGCGTCCCAGGCGGTCGAGGCGGCGCAGGGGCGGGGTGGCGTCGATGACCCGCGTGAAACTGACGATCTCGCTGGCGGCGGTCAGCGCGGCGGTCCCGGCCAGCAGAGCGAGACGCCCCCTTCGGGGCAGGCCCGCCGCGGCCACCGTTCCCAGCAGGGCGCCGACCGCGTTGGCCCCGGCGTCGCCGAGCATGGCCCGCTCCCCCAGGTCGTCGGGGAGCAGGGCCGCGGTGGCGCCGCACAGCGCCCCGGCCGCCGGGGCGGCGGGGCCCGCCAGGTGGGCGGCACCGGCCGCCAGCACGGCCTTGCCCGCCCTGCCGGGCCGCAGGTCGAGAAGGTTGACCAGGTTGGCGGTCCCGGCGATGAGCGCGCCGTCGAGCAGTATGTCGGCGGGGCGGCGGCCGAGCAGCGCCGCGGCGGCCAGGCCCGTCGCACCGATTCCGGCGATCTTGACCGCGCCGGTGGTGACCGTCCCGCGGGCCAGGGCGCCCAGGTGGCCG
>NZ_ANBH01000196.1:17868-25470 GCF_000341185.1 Nocardiopsis chromatogenes YIM 90109 | reverse complement strand
GAGGGCGGCGCCCCCCGCCGTGGCCGCGACCGCGGCGGCGCGCTCGCGCCCGCCCAGCCCGGGGGCGGCCAGCAGCCCGGCGCAGGCGCCGACGGCGACGGCCGGGCCCTCGACGAGGGTGACGGGCTCACCGCGGAAGTTGGTGCGCGTCCACATGTCGCGGACGTGCTCGGGCAGGCGGAACAGGTCGCCGCCGGGCGAACGCGCGGGCCTGCGGCCGGGAAGCGCGTAGGCGGCACGGGCGGCCGCCGCGGACACTCCGGCGGCGACGGCGGCGGAGGCGAGGCGCCTGAACGCTCCTGGGCCCGGCGCGGCCTCCGCGTGCGGGCACGCGGTCCCTGCCGGGGCCTTTCGTGTGAAGAGGGGCATGGGGGCTCGCTTTCACTCCTGTTCCGTATGTACGGGACCGGTACTGCGGGCCGGGGTCACCACCGTCCCGGCCGCTGGAGCATCTGAGGGATCCGGAGCATCCGAAGCGTCGGGAGCCCTCCACGGCCCACCCCCGCGGCTCGTCCGCCGACCAGGCCGCACAGCGGCCGTGGCCGTCTCCGGCGGACGGCGCGATGCCGTGCGTTGGCGGGTGGGCCCGGCCGGTGGGGCAGAGGGGGCACAGGACCCGACGCACGACGTGGTACCCGCGTTACCCGGGCCACGTCCGCTGAAGTGGTGCCGTATCCGACCGGCCAGGCCGACCGGTTCGTTACGGCTCCGGACCGGGTACGGCGCACCTTCGGAGCCCTGACCGGCGACCCGCTCTTCGGCGGGCCGCCAAAGCCCGCCGCCGCGGACGCCCACGCGCTCCCACGGCCGCGCAACCCGTGGCGATCACGTCCGCTGAAGCCGTGTGGTCTCCGTCCGCCCAGGCCATCTCGGTCGTTGCGGCTTCGGTCCGGGCCTTGTCCCGCTTTCGGAGTCCTGACCGGTACGCCGCCCGCCGACGGGCGGCCGGTGGCCGCGCGCCGACGGCGGACCACAGCCGCCGGGCGTCCCCCCGCTCTGGCGGACGGCGTCCCGGTGTGCGCGCACCTGTCCATGGGGGCGCGCCTACCCGGCCTGGGGGGTGCGTCGGTCAGAGGTCTTCTCCGTCCGCTCGCCCGTCTCGTCGGAATCGCGGGCCGGGGGCGGAGGGTCGGGCAGGAACCCGTCGACCTCCTCCCCGGTGCCGTAGTGGCCCGGGTCGTCCTCCAGCGCCTCGGCCAGTGCCAGCACCGCCGCCACGTCACCGGAGGTGCGCCCGGCCGCGTCCGCCGTGGCGCTCGGCGCCCCGTCGCGGCGCGCCCGCGCGATCAGCCCGCCCGGACCGGCCGACGAGCCGTCCCCGGCCAGCAGCACCGGGCCGTCCTCACCGACCGCCGCGACCAGCGGCAGCACCGCGTCGTTGCCGGGGGGCTCGGCCTCCTCCCCCTCGGGCGAGGGCGAGGCGCCCGTCGGGAACGGGGCGGCGGGCGCGACCACCAGCACCGCGTCCGCGGCGTCCGCGGGCTCGCCCTCCACCGTCAGCAGCCCCGCCTCGGCGAACCCGGCCAGCACCGCATCCCCGTCGATGGCGCCGCCACCGTCCTCCTCCGAGCCCTCGCCGGAGTCGCCGCGCTCGTCCTCCGGCACGGCCCCGACCGCCTCGGCCAGCCGCGCCGCCGCCCGCTCGTAGGGCCCACCCGCGCCGCCCGCGCCGTCGGCCCCCTCCGCGAGCTGGTCGGCCAGCTCCCCGACGAAGGTGGCCTGGTCCGGGTCGATGTACTTGTCGGTCAGTGCCAGGTGCCCCTCGACGGTGCCCCCGGCCTGCTCCACACGGGACTGCAGGCCCGTGCGGACCTCCTCGTCGGCGCCGGGCGCCGACACCACGACCACACCCGCCCCGTCCAGCCGCCGGTCCAGCATGTCCTCGGCGAAGACGGCGGCCATTTCGTCGCCCCCCGCGTTGAGCGCCTCGGCCCGCTCCTTCTCCGCGCGCAGCGTCTCGCTCTGGTCCCGCAGCTCGGAGGTCTCGGACTTGAGGGTGTTGAGCAGGGGGTCCTGCAGCATCGTGGTGCCCAGCACCAGCCCCACGGTCAGGGCGAGGAAGACGGCGACGATGGACACCAGGTGGTATCGGAAGTCGATCACGAGAACAGCCCCGTCAGCCAGTAGAGGAAGGCGTCCCAGCGCGCCCCGGCGTTGGCCAGGAACACCTGGCCCACCGGGGAGCTCCAGGCCGCCACCAGGATGGTGAGCAGCGAGGCGGCCACCAGCGCCAGCAGGGACCACGGGGAGATCCGGCTGCGGTAGAGCCGGCTCACCCCCTTGGCGTCGACGAGCTTGCCGCCCACCCGCAGCCGTGTCAGGAAGGTGCTGGCCATGCCCGCGCGCCCCTTGTCGAGGAACTCCTCCAGGGTGGCGTGGGTGCCGACGGCCACGATGAGCTGGGCCCCGTAGTCGTCGGCGAGCAGCATCGCCACGTCCTCGCTGGTGCCCGTGGCGGGGAAGACCACCGCCTCGTACCCCAGGTCGGTCAGGCGCTTGAGCCCGGGGGCGCGCCCGTCCCGGTAGGCGTGCACGACCAGCTCGGCCCCGCACCCGAGCACCCGGTCCGAGACCGAGTCGAAGTCGCCGACGATCACGTCGGGCCGGTACCCGGCCTCCATCAGCGCGTCGGCGCCGCCGTCCACGCCGATCATCACCGGCCGGTACTCGCGGATGTAGGAGCGCAGGGCGGCGATGTCCTCGCGGTAGTGGTAGCCGCGCACGACGATGAGCACGTGGCGGCCCTCGATCGGGGTGGCGATGCGGGGCACGCCGACGCCGTCGAAGAGCAGCTCGCGCTCGCGCTTGAGGTACTCCATGGTGTTCGCGGCGAACGCTTCGAGCTGCACGGACAGCCCGGCGCGGGCCTCGTCCATGGCCGTGGCCACCGACTCGGCGTCCTGCACGACGCCTTGGGCGACCGTCTCGCCCCCGCGGGTCAGGCGCCCGTCCTCCAGGTGGAGCACCTCGCCCTCGCGCACCCGGGCGAAGACCTCCGGGTCGACCTCGTCGACCAGCGGGATGCCCGCCTGGACGATCATCTGCGGCCCCAGGTTGGGGTAGCGGCCGCTGATCCCGGTGGCGACGTTGAGCACCGCCGACACCCCGCACTCCACCAGCGCCTCGGCGCTGACCCGGTCCAGGTCGGTGTGGTCGATGACGGCGATATCGCCGGGGCGCAGGCGCTTGGTGAGGTTCTTGGTGCGGCGGTCCGCCCGGACCGGGGCGGTCACACCGGCGGAGCCGCCGTCCTTGGAGCGGCGGAACCGCGAGAATCGGGCGCCGAGCGCCGTCGGGACCTTCATTGCTCGCATACTGCCATGGGGGAGCGGGTGATCGTTATAACGGTGCGGTACACGGCGTGTTCACCCCGTGATCACTCCGCGGCGGCGGGCCGCCCTGCGTGCGGAAAGGCCGGATCCGACCGCCGTGGCCGGTGTGGGCCGCCGGACGTGCGGCGATGAGGCGGCCCCGCCACCGGCCCGCCCACCGGGAGGCGGACCACCGGAACACCGAGTGAAGAGGCGGCGACGAGGAAGTTCGGCACCCATTCTGGCGCCCCCAACGGACGGCAGACGTGTACGTGGTCCGGGGTCGGCTACCCGCGGCCTCAGGTCTCGGAGCGGGCCTTTTCGGCCATTGCCAAGAGTTCCTCGGCGTGGGCGCGGCCCAGTTCGGAGTCCTCCATGCCCGCCAGCATCCGGGACAGCTCCCGTGCCCGCGCCGCCGTGTCCAGGCGGGCCACGCCGCTCGCGGTGACGGTGCCCTCGCTCGACTTGCGGACCACCAGGTGGTTGTCGGCGAAGGCCGCCACCTGCGGCAGGTGCGTCACCACGATCACCTGCGCCCGCCGCGCCAACCGGGCCAGGCGGCGGCCGATCTCCACCGCGGCCTTGCCGCCCACGCCAGCGTCCACCTCGTCGAAGACGAACGTGGGTACCGGGTCCGCCCCCGCGAACACCACCTCGATGGCCAGCATCACCCGGGACAGCTCACCGCCCGAGGCGCCCTTGTTCAGCGGCAGCGCCGGCGACCCCGGGTGCGGGGCCATCAGCAGCTCGACCTCGTCGCGCCCGTTCGGCCCGAACTCCTCGCCCGGCTCGACCCGCACCTCCACCCGGGCGTGCGGCATCGCCAAGGCCGTCAGCTCCTCGGTCACCGCCGCGGCGAACCGCTCGGCGGCCTGCCGGCGCAGCCCGGTCAGCTCCGTCGCCAGCTCCTCCATCCGCCCGGCGAGCTCGGCCTCCTCGGCGCGCAGCTCCTCCAGCCGGTCGTCGTCGCCCTCCAGCTCGGTCAGGCGCTTGGCGGCGTCGCGCGCCCAGGCCAGCACGTCGTCGGCGGTCTCCCCGTACTTGCGGCACAACTGCCCCAGCAGCGCCCGCCGCTCCTGGACCACCGCCAGCCGCGCCGGGTCGGCCTCCACCGACTCGGCGTAGGAGGCCAGCTCGGTGGCGGCGTCGCCGAGCACGTAGGACACCTCGTCCAGCCGGTCGGCGACCGACGCCAGGTCGGCGTCGTGCTCGCGCACCGCCCCCAGCGCCTGGCGGGCGGCGGCCAGCAGTCCCACGACGTCGGCCTGCACCTCGGCGGCGGGGTCGCCGGTCAGCGCCTGGTTGGCGGTGGTGGCGGCGATGCG
This sequence comes from Nocardiopsis chromatogenes YIM 90109, assembly GCF_000341185.1. Classification (GTDB taxonomy): domain Bacteria; phylum Actinomycetota; class Actinomycetes; order Streptosporangiales; family Streptosporangiaceae; genus Nocardiopsis_A; species Nocardiopsis_A chromatogenes. Next base: position 20,834 of record NZ_ANBH01000196.1, on the reverse strand, counting down.
CAGCGAGTCGGCGTGGGCCAGCCGCGTCTCCTCGGCCAGCAGCTCGGCCTCCTCGCCCGGCAGCGGCTCGGCCGTGTTGATCTCCTCCAGGCCGAACCGGAGCATGTCGGCCTCCTGGACCCGCTCCCGCGCCCGCTCGGTGATCTCGGCCAGCTCGTCGGCGACCTCCCGGTGCCGCCGGTAGGCGGCCGAATAGGAGGCCAGGACGCGGGCCAGCTCCGGCCCGGCGTAGCGGTCCAGGGAGGAGCGCTGGCGGTCGGTGCGCAGCAGCCGCTGCTGGTCGGACTGGCCGTGCACGGCCACCAGGTCGTCGGCGAGGTAGGCCAGCAGGCTCACCGGCGCCGACCGGCCGCCCATGGTGGCGCGCGAGCGCCCTTCCGCCGACACCGTCCTGTTCAGGATGAGCACGCCCTCGTCCAGCTCACCGCCGCCTTCGGCGACGCGCTCGGCGACCCTGCCGTCCTCGGCGACCGCCAGGCGGCCCTCGACCACCGCCCGGTCGGCGCCCGGGCGCACCCGCTGCGGGTCGGCGCGGCCGCCGAACAGCAGCCCCAGTCCGGTCACCACCATGGTCTTGCCGGCCCCGGTCTCGCCGGTGACGGCGGTGAACCCCGGCGACAGTTCCAGCACGGCGTCGTCGATGACGCCGAGACCGCGGATGCGGACTTCTTCGAGCACCGAACCCTCTCCTGCTCCCGACTGCGTCGCGGCCGTCCGGCTCCGGCGGCTAGAGGTCGTCGCGCTCGGCGCGCCCCCGCCATCCGGCGACCGGCAGGGCGAACTTGGCCACCAACCGGTCGGTGAACGGCGCCCGCTGCAGGCGCGCCAGGCGCACCGGCGTGTCGGAGCGCGTGACCTCGATCCGCGCCCCGGCGGGCAATTCGACCATACGGCGTCCATCGCACCAGAGCACGCCCGCGGTGGTGTCCGGGACGATCTCGAACGCGACCACCGAGTCCGGCGAGACCACCACGGGCCGGGCGAACAGGGCGTGCGCGCTGATCGGAACCACCAGCAGCGCCTCCACTTCCGGCCACACGATGGGCCCGCCGGCGGAGAACGCGTGCGCGGTCGAGCCGGTCGGTGTGGCACACACCACACCGTCGCAGCCCCAGCGCGACAGCGGGCGGCCGTCGATCTCCAGGACCGTGTCCAGCATCCTCCTCGCGGTCGCCTTCTCCAGCGTGGCCTCGTTCAGCGCCCAGGTGCGCACCGGAGGGTCGCCCTTGGCGCGGCCGCCGTTGTAGACCGCCACGTCCAGGGTCATCCGCTCCTCCACCGCGTAGCGCCGCTCCACGACGCTGCGCACGGTGGCGTTCAGATCCTCCCGCTCGGCCTCGGCCAGGAACCCCACGTGGCCCAGGTTCACCCCGAGCAGCGGCGCCCCGGCCGGGCGGGCGATCTCGGCGGCCCGCAGCAGCGTGCCGTCGCCGCCGAGCACCAGCACCAGCTCGACGCCCTCGGCCGCCCCCGGCCCGCGCACCGCCTCCACCGGGTCGAGCTCGAACCCGGCCCGTTTGAGGTCGTCGACCTCCGAGGCGAGCATGCGCACGGTCAGCCCCGCCTCGGTGAGGCTGGCGTGCACCAGCCGGGTACTGCGCATGGCGGCCTTGCGGCCGGTGTGGGTCAACAGCAGCACGCTGCGCCCCGTCCCACCGGTGGTGGTCATGGACACCCCCTCCCTAGCTCGGCCCCTCGGCGATGGCGCGCTCCAATGCCTCCGCGCCCAGCGGCGGCGCCCCGGCCCGCAGCCAAAGGAAGTACTCGACGTTGCCGGAGGGTCCGGGCAGCGGGCTGGCCGCCACCCCCGGCACGCCCAGCCCCAGAGCCGCGGCGGCGTCGGCGACCTGCCGCACCGCCTCGGCGCGCAGCGCCGGTTCGCGCACGACACCCCCGGCGCCCACGCGGTCCCTGCCCACCTCGAACTGGGGCTTGACCATCAGCGCGAAGTCGGCCTCGGGGTCGGCGCAGCGCGCCAGCGGCGGCAGCACCAGGGCCAGCGAGATGAACGACAGGTCGCCCACCACCAGGGTGGGTCGGTCACCGTCGAGCATGTCCGGGGTGAGCTCGCGGACGTTGCACCGCTCCATCACCCGCACCCGCTCGTCCGACCGCAGCGACCAGGCGAGCTGGCCGTAGCCCACGTCCACGGCGATCACCTCGCGGGCGCCGCGGCGCAGCAGCACGTCGGTGAAGCCGCCGGTGGAGGCCCCGGCGTCCAGGCACAGCCGGTCCGCCGGGTCCAGGCCGAACGCCTCCAGCGCGCCCACGAGCTTGTGCGCGCCCCGGGAGACGAAGGAGGGGGCGTCGTCGGGGGCCTTGACCACGACCGCCTGGTCGGTGCCGATCTGGGTGGCCGCCTTGCCCGCGGGCACCCCGCCGACCAGGACGTGGCCCGCCTCGATGAGTTCGGCGGCGTGCCCGCGCGAGCGCGCGAGCCCGCGGCGGACCAGTTCGGCGTCGAGCCGAGTGCGTTTGGCCATGGTTGAAATCGCGCCCATCCGGAAGAAGTCTGCCTAAGGACGATACCGCCCCCGGATCCGCACGCGTGCCCGATCCGGAGGCGGGCCAGGGCAGGTCCGGCCCGGGAGGCCGGGCCGGTCCGGGGCGGTACCGGGATCAGTCCGTGCGGTCCAGACTGCCCAGCACGTCCGACAGTTCCTGGTGGAGGGCGTCGAAGACGGCCACGTGGTCGGCGGCGGGCAGGTCGTCCAACGACGCCAGCCGCTGCCGCACGCTGCGCAGGGTCTGCTCGGCGATCGCGGCGCCCTCTGAGGCGGGCTCCGACGCGCCGCCGGGGGCGTCCTCGGCTGCGGACACGGGTCAGTCGCCCTTCTTGGCCGTCGAGCCGCTCCTGGAGCGCGTGGTGGTGCGCTTCCCCGAGGACTTGCCGGTCGACTTGCCGCGCCCGGTGCCCTTCTTGTTGGCGGGGGTCTTGCGCTTGGCGGCCTCCTCCGCGGCCTTGT